>PLMF01000029.1 GCA_003142355.1 Bryobacterales bacterium | reverse complement strand
GGCCTTATTTTAACGCCTATAGCAGACCGGGGGGTCTGCCCCACGAACTCCGCAGTATTCCCGATATCGGGAAAAGTATGTGGCATTGAGCTAAAGCATGCCCCGCAGTGACTGAATGCGAGCGGGCTCGAAAGGGTAGACCATGATCTCTCCATCGTTGATTCGCCCATGTATTATGGTTGAGGACCTTGGAGGAGGGCTCATTCACCGCCGCTTCCACGATCCTGACTATGAGCGCCGCCGACCCAGTCACCCGGCCGCCAATTACCAACATCGCGAGTTTCGTCGTGAAGACTGACAACCTGAACGAGGTTCGCAAGTTCTACTCAAATGAAAACCAAACGCCGTAAGCTCCCAGGCGCGGGGACCGCGCTGTTCGCTCCCCCGGCCGTGACGGACCACCCGCTGAAGATCGTGGAGTTCCGGGCATGGCGCGTGAAGGAGCCGGTTTCGAACCGCCGCTACACCGTTGTCTCCCTGAAGTCCCAGGGAGGAACGGTCGGCTACGGCGAAGGTGGGTCTGCACTTGCTGCCGAAATCGTCGCGGCGCGGGCCGCGGTGATGGACCGGCGCGCGACAGAGTCCGAATTCATACGCGCCGCGCTCCTTCACCTGCCCTCGCTGGAAGCGGCGGTGAGCAACGCGATGGTGGACCTGGTGAGCCGCGCGAAGAATGTGCCGATCTATCGGTATCTGGGCGGACCGGTCCGCTACAAGGCACGTATTCTCGCCCACCTGGAAGGAAAGACCGCCGCGGAAGCTGCGCCATCGCTGGAACGCGCCAAACGGCAGGGCTTTCAGGCCTTCACCATGGCGGCTCCGCAGCGGGACGCGATGATCCCCCTTCGTGCTTACGTTGACCTGGTACGAAAACACGTGGCGGACATGCAGGCGATGGCCGGCGATTCCGCTGAATGGGTCCTTGACGGCGGGGGCGCGATGACGCCGGGCGATGCCGCAACCGTGGCGGTTGCCCTCGAGCGACTCCATCCGATCTGGTTCGATGAGCCCACGCGCGTGATTACGCCGGACGCCTTGTCGAAGATCGTCGATGAGTCCGTGATGCCGATCGGACTGGGCCGCATGATCACGGATATCGCCGGGTTCCAGGGCCTGTTGGCCGCCGGCTCCGTGGACATCGTCCGGCCGGACCTGGCTTTGAACAGTTTGACCAAGATCAAGCGAGTGGCCGCCATCGCGGAGACTCACTACGTCGCGATCGCGCCGTTCCACAACGGAGGCCCCATCGGCGCGATCGCCGGAATTCATCTGAACGCCGCGCTGATCCACGCGTACGCACAACAGATTCCCGTGCCGGCTTCCGATCGCGACGCCGCCATGCGCGCCGAGATCGCTTCCGGGCTCAAAGAAACCGGCGACAAGGGATTTTTCGCGCTCATCAATCGCCCCGGTCTGGGATTCGACGTCAACGAAAGGGCGCTCGACGCCTACAGTGAGGAGCGCATATGAAACGGAGAGAACTCTTGACCGTGCTCGCAGGGACCGGTGCTTTGAGCGCCGCTTCCGGGCCCCGCCGCGCGGGACCATCGCCGCTGCGGGATTGCGGCTGCGCGCCCCAGGTGATCAATGCGACCGACAGGCCGCCAGGTGGCGCAGCGTTTGGCGATGTCCGATCGAAATTGCGCATCACCAACATGCGAGTCTTCGGCGTGACGCTCGATGAGCGGATCGCACAGGCCGACCGGCCTTATGTCTTCGTCAAGATCGAGACCAATCAGGGCGTGACCGGCTGGGGCGAGGCCACGCTCGAAGGGAAGGCCAGTGCGGCGATGGCTTGCGTGATGGATCTGAAGGACCTGATCATCGGCAGCGATCCCATGCAGGTGGAGCATCTTTACCAGGTCATGTATCTCGGCAGTTTTTACCGCGGCGGCCCCGTACTCGGATCTGCGATCTCGGGCATCGATCAGGCGTTGTGGGACATACGCGGCAAGGTAATGGGAATGCCGGTGTATGAAATGCTCGGCGGTCCGGTCGATCCGCGGGGCGTTCGCGGCTATTATCACGCCTCTGCGTGGACGCTGGCGGAGGCTCGGGAGCTTCGCGACAAGACGAAGGCCGCGGGGGTGACCGCGCTCAAGTTCCAATTGCCCGATTTGCTGGAGTGGGTGGAAACCAACGCCAAGATCAAGCGCGCTGTGAAACACATGGAAATGTTGCGCGAGGGGTTGGGGCCCGATCTCGATTTCGCGGTCGACTTCCACGCGCGACCGAGTCCCACCGTTGCGGCCATTCTTCTGCGCGAAATCGAGCCGCTCGATCTGTTGTTTGCCGAAGAGATTTGCTCTCCGGAAAACGTCCGGGCGATGGCGCGGGCGGTGCGGCATTCCACCACCCCGATTGCCACCGGCGAGCGCCTGATCGCCTCATACGGCTACGCCGAATTGATCGACATGGGAGTAATCGATATTCTGCAGCCCGATATCGCGCATGTCGGCGGCGTGACGGCATTGTGGAAAGTCTCGGCCGCGGCGGAAGCCTCTGGAATTCGCATGGCGCCGCATGCCTGCGAGGGACCGGTCGGCGGCATCGCCAGTTTGCACGTCGACGCGGCGGGGCCGAATTTCCTGGCACAGGAAATCTGCGGCTTCGTCGATGCGGGCGAGAAGAATCGCGTTTGGGAAGACCTGATGGGATTCCCCGCCATGCGCATGGTGGACGGCCGCTATTCTCTGCCCACCAGGCCTGGCCTGGGCGTTGACATCAACGAAGCGGCGCTGAAGCGGTATCCGTTCCAGGGCACGCGGCCGTTCGCAATGGCGTTCCACGAGGACGGCGCGGTGGCGTCGCTTTAAGGAGGGCGCCGGACTTCCACCCTGCGTCACCACGACCCTGCTCCGATATAGTCTTGGCGGCACACACCGGCGTCGTTAGCTCCAGTGCGCCGGCGTCTGCTTTTGCACCTTTGCCGGGTCGAGTTCCACGCCGAGGCCCGGGCGGTCGGGCAACGGGAAGCGCGCGCCGGCCAGCCGGGGCGGATACTTCTCGAAGTAGTAATATGTCGCCATCTTCTGGATCAGGTACTCGGCCAGCGGGCAGGTGACCGGCGACTGGCTCGCGATGACGTGGATCGCCGCGCGCAAACTGTGCCCGTGCGGAATCACCGTAACATCGTAAGCCGAAGCGATGGCGCAGATCCTCAGCAGCTCCGTGATACCGCCGCACCATTCTGGGTCGGTCTGCAGAACGTTGAGCGCGCCGGCTCGCAGGTAGTCGTGCGCCTCCCAGCGGCCATAGATGTGCTCGCCCGAAGCCACCGGCACGCTGGTCGCGCGGCGAAGCTGAGCGAAGCTGTCGATATGATCGGGGTCGAAGGCCTCCTCGATCCAACGTGGGCGATACTGCTCCACTTGTTTCGCCCAGGCGATGGCGTAATTGAGGTCCCAGTGTCGCGACGCATCGAACATGACGTCAGCTTTATCCCCGACGGCCTCACGCAGGTTCTTCACCACTTCTACGTTCTTCATGAAGCCTTCCGGACCGGCCCCTGGACCGGTCGCGAAAAACCACTTCTGGTAGCGAAAACCCTGGTCCTGGACCAGTCGAGCCTGCTTTTGCAGCGCCAAAGGATCGAGCGAATAGCCGAGACAACTTGCATATGCCTCGACATCGGGGCGAGTCGGGCCGCCCAGCAAGCGGAAGACGGGAACACCGAAGTAGCGGCCCTTCAAATCCCACAGCGTGTTGTCCACCGCGCTGATGGCCATCATGAACAGACCGGTACGAGCATGCCGGTTCGAGCGATACATCGCTTCCCAAAGCGTCTCCATAGCCAGAGGATCCTTGCCTAGCACCACTCGGCGGAGTTGCTGGTCCACCACCACTGCAGCCTCGTCGTCGATTGGGCCGTACAAGCCCTCCAGGCCGGAATCGGCTCTAATCTTCATGTACAGCGACGAGATCGGCGTCCGTCCGTTTGGCGTCTCCCGCTGTCCTTCGAGTCGCCAGATTTCCAAGTCGGCGATCTTAAGCTTGCCGTTCGTCCGTTCCTGTGCGAATGCGGGCACGGACGGTGCCACACCTGCCGCTCCAAGAGCGCCGAAGGTTCCTAGAAAAGTCCGTCTGCGCATACTAGGTCTCCTTGCCAATGAACCCAAACATCCACCGATGCCGATGCCGGCAATGCACCCGACGGCACCCTGCGAGGCGCACTGTCAAAGCCGTCAAGATACATCTCATGTGAACATCCTAGCAGCTGCGCGGCGACCTGGGGTCGCCCGCAAAACACAGAATTGAAAACGGGGGGCGGCTGGCTCCCCAGGTAGGACTCGAACCTATGTCCCACCGTGTCATAATAGGCCGCATGTTTCCCAGGGTCCTGTTCTGGATCGCTCCGCTTGCCTGCTGGGGCGCATCCACCATGCCGCCCGACGCCGACCAGCGCCTCGCTCACGACATCTATAAGGAGATCGTCGAAATCAAGTCCGGTTCCACTACCGGGGCCACCACGCCCGTCGCCCAGGCCGTCGCCAAACGTCTCCGCGCCGCCGGGTTCCCGGATTCCGACATCTTCATCGGCGGCGCCATTCCCACCAAGGCCAACCTCGTGGTGCGGTTCCACGGCGCCGGCAGGCTCAAACCGATTCTGCTGCTGGCCCACACCGATGTGGTCGAAGCCCGGCGCGAAGACTGGAGCACCGACCCCTTCGTGTTCACCGAAAAGGACGGCTATTTCTACGGCCGCGGCACCGCCGACGATAAAGCCCAGGCCGCCGTCTGGATCGCCAACCTGATTCGCTACCGGCGTGAAGGCTACCGGCCGGACCGCGATATCATCGTCGCACTCACCGCCGACGAGGAAAGCGGCGGCCCCTCGAACGGCGTCGCCTGGCTCCTCAAGAACCACCGCGAGCTGATCGATGCCGAGTTCTGCCTGAATGAGGGCGGCCGGGGCCAGATGGTCAACGGCCAGCGTGTCTCAAACGATATACAGGCGGCCGAGAAGTGGTACCTGGATCTGCGCCTCGAGGTGCGCAACAAGGGCGGGCACAGTTCCCTGCCCGTACCCGACAATGCCATCTATCATTTGTCCAATGCGCTGGTGCGCCTCAGCCAGTTCGGCTTCCCGCTCAAGACCAACGAAGCCACCCGCGCCTATTTCGGCGGCATGGCGAAGATCGACACCACCGGCGCCCGCGCCGACCTCGCCCAGGTGGAAGCCAACGATTTGCCCGCCATGAGACGCA
The DNA here is from genome assembly GCA_003142355.1 of Bryobacterales bacterium. The sequence continues at coordinate 27,072 of PLMF01000029.1, read as the reverse complement.
TCGCCGAGGCCTCCCCGGCCTGGAATTCCATGCTGCGCACCACCTGCGTCGCCACCATGCTCGAGGGCGGCCACGCCCCCAATGCGCTGCCACAGCTCGCCGCCGCCAACGTGAACTGCCGCGTCGAGCCCGACGATTCTCTCCAGTACGTCATCGATACGCTCAAGAAGGTGTTTGCCGACGATCAGGTAGTCGTCTCCATCACCAATCAGGAGGAGAATTCCCCGAGCTCGCCCCTGCGGCCGGACCTGGTGCGTGCCATGTCCCGCGTCACCGACACCATGTGGCCGGGCGTCATCGTGCTGCCGACCATGAGCACCGGCGCCACCGATGGCCGTGCCTTGCGTGCCGCGGGCATCCCCACCTATGGCGTGCAGGGATTCTTCGGCGAGCGTGACGACAATCGCGCTCACGGCCGCGATGAGCGCATGATGGTGAGGTCTTTCTACGAGGGCCAGACCTTTCTCTACGAGCTGGTCAAGGCTCTCGCGGTTACCTCCCAAAATCGATGAAGCCGCGCTGCGGGTCGGTGCTGAGCAGCGTCACGCGCAGGCGATCGCCCACATCCAGGCCCTGTTCGCCGCGCATCAGCCGGCCCTCCACCGGCGGGTCGGACACCCGGACGAATACGCCTTTGGGCGTCACGCCCGTGACCACCGCGAAGAAGGACTGGCCCACGCGAGGGTGCAACGCCACGGCGGCTATGCGCTTCTCCATGGCGCGCTCCACCTTGCGCGCGTTGTCCTCCATCAGGGTGCAGTTGCGCGCGATGGAATCCAACTCATCGTCCGAGTAGGCTGCCTGAACCTTGGCCGCGAGCGCTTTCAGCAAGCGCTGGGTGACCAGGTCCGCGAACCTGCGATTGGGCGCGGTCGAGTGCGTGTAATCGTGCGCCGCCAGCCCGAAGTGGCCCTGCTCGGGGTCGCCGGGGCGCATCAATACATACTCGCCGGGTCCCATCAGTTTCAGAACCGATAGCGAAATATCGGGGTAGTGCACGGCATCGGCCGCTTTGCGCCGCATGAGGAACGCGTTCAGCGCTCCAGGATCTGGGGTCGCGGGCAGTTTCTCGCCGTATTGCGCCGCCAGTCCCATGATGCGCGGCCAGCGCTCGGGAGCCTTCACCACGCGGCGGATCGAGGAGACGCCCGCGCCACGCAGCGTGCGGGCCATCACCTCGTTGGCGCCGATCATGAAGTCTTCGATCAGTTGCGCGGCCTGGTTGTGGTCGCGAGCGGTGATATCCACCACCACGCCGGCGGTGAAGACCGGCTGTGCTTCCTGGCGGTCGAAAGTCAACGCGCCCAGCCGGTGGCGGCCTTCGCGCAGCGCCTGCGCGGCTTCGTCCTGCAGCTTGAGCTGCGCTTCGAGATCCGCCGAAGCCGCCACTTTCGGCGGCGGGGCGGCCGTTCCTTCGAGCCAGGGGCCGACCGTGCTGTACGCCAGTTGCGCGCGGTTGTGCAGCAGCGCCCGGTAGATGCTGTTGGAGGCGATGGAGCCGTCCGCGGCCACCACCATTTCGATCACAATTCCCGCGCGGTCCTGGTTTTCGGAGAGCGAGGTGAGGTCGGTGGAGAGCCGCTCGGGCAACATGGGGAAGGTGCGTACGCCGGCGTAAACCGTGGTGGTTTCGTGCGCCGCGTGGCCATCGATGGGAGTGGCCTTGGCGACCGCCGAATCGACGTCGGAGACCCCCACCAGGACGCGAATGCCGCCAGCCACCCGCTCGGCCCACTCGATTTGATCGAGGTCGCGCGAATCGTCGTTATCGATGGAAGACCACAGCAGCGAGGTCAGGTCGCGCAAGCTGGGATCGGGCTGGGGGTGGATGGTTTCGAGCTGCCGCTCGGCCTCGGGCGGAAAATCCGGCGAGAAGCCGTGGTCGATCATTTCCTGGCGCGCCGCGGCCGCGAGGTCGAAGTTATCTTGGGGCATAAAACCCGAGGGTAGCACGGGGGCCGCCTGTGGAGCCGCGCCCTGAGATTTGGGCGATTCGCCCAAATCCAGACTCAATACAAAACACTCAGAACCAGTTTTTTGGGCGATTCGCCCCAAATCGACGCCGCTCCGCTGCGCCAGTTCCTTATCGCCGCGCTTCGACACCATCGGGAACCAAGCCGACACCCGGCCGATCCAGACATCGGCGGGGTCAAGAAAGGATTGCCAACACCGATCTCGCCCGGAGTGTGCCTGCTTTTCCACGATGTCGTTGGGGGGGCTTCCCACATAGCCGTTTGGGGCCAGTTTCCGAGTGCCCGACCAACCGGGAGTTGACAGGCGGACTAAACGAGAATGCTGCGACCAGCGAACCTCCTGTATCAACGCACCGATGGCAGCGCGCGCCGCCGCCGCACCAAGAGCACGGGCCGCATTCGCATGGTATACTCCCGGTGGCGGCCCACTGTAGGACACGCCGGGAGGTTCGGGCGCACAAGCCCGTGAGAGACGATGGCTGATATCAGACAATTGGTAACGTGGGCTCGAAAGGCCTTTGCGTACGCTGGGCCTCCGGTAACAGGCCCTGCGCCTCAAACTGAATCCAAGGAGTTGATTTCTGCGTTCAATGTTGCGGCTGGTTTCTCAGGCATAGACGCGGGTGAAGATCAAGGGACTGCTGTGTATCGGCTGGGGGTCGGTCTGAACGGGCTTGCATCGGAGCTTCGCGCTGCCGGCAGGAATCAGCAGGCAGCAGACTCATTTCGGGTTGCATATGCTTTGTTGGCTTCCGTCTACCCTCGTGACTCCATGCCACAGCACTACTCAAAGGCAATCTCCTACGCGTTCGCCAACCTGCGGAGCCTGGGCGTCCAAGCACCGGACAGCGTTGAACCGCCACCAGATCCTGAGCAGCCCTATCTGGAGATCACCGAACGGTTGAGCGAGAGTCCGCCGGCTGCTACAGCAGGCCCCCCCGCTGTGGATGGGTCTACACCGACCAGCCACACGCCAGATATGGTCGTGGGTCTCGAGGAGGCGCCCGTAGGCCTCCGCGAGTTTCTCGTGAAACTTCCAGCAGCACCAGCAAGTAACCGAATCGGCACGAGGGAAGTGCTATCGACACTCCGCAATTACCTGGCATCGCAGCTTGGGAAGTCAGGAGTCCTAAGTCGCGGTATTGGCGCTCTTTTCGCGCTAGATGTAGACGCACTGGCAACCATGCTTCCGGACGGAGTTCCTGGAGAGCGGTTGTACCTTCAGGATGAATGCCGCCAACTCAGGGCGTTCGCGTATCAGGCCAAAGGCGACGACGTCGAGCGGCGCAGGCGATGGCTTCTAGCGGCCGCGCTGAATCACCGGGTGTGGAGACTGCCGGCGGGAGGCCTGGAAACAAATGAGCCGCAGGTCCAAATCGACCTTATGGGATACGTGAGCGCGGTGATCATGGATCATCGGTACAATGACGGTGACCGCGACCTTCTTCTTGATGGCGCAGAGTGCATCGTCCGCTTGGCGCGGAGCATGAAGCCCGTTGTATTTGAGAGATTCCCGTATTTGCGCGAGTGGCTGCTGGCAGCTGTTGGAACCTACCTTATTCTCGCGGGCCCGTCTCCTGCGACGCCCTCCGACAGCTATTACGACGAGCGCGTCTACTCAGCTAGTGCCCCAAGCCGTCGCGGGCTCCACCGAGCGGAACGAGAGGCATGGCCTCAAATCCTACTCGCGCAATGGCAGCGAGAGGTCGACGCGGCGGATGGTGCCTGTTATGCCTTGGCTTCTCTCAGCGGATGGGAAGTCACAAGGGCCACATGGCTTGTGGAAGTCATCTATCGAGTCTCAAACGAAAACGAAGGACTAGAGCAGAAGTTTTGGATCGATCGGCTTACTCACCTGATGTCGTGCGCGGATCGGGTCCGCATAGCGGTCAACCCGTGGAATATCCAGGACGGTACTGCATCACGCGGCAGCATGGTCGTCAGCGATGCCGCTGGCCGCTTTGTTGTGCCAAACCCGGTCTTGCGAGCGGCAGCGGCCCAAGCGGTGACTCCTGGTGAATTCATTACTGTCCACGGTCAGCCGTTCGCGGGTCGCCGAATACCGACATACCTGCTGACCAACAGGTTCGGTCCGTTTGCCATCCTGAAGATCGACCATAGAGAAAAGGTTCGACGCGAGGTGGAGAACTTCGAGCGGTATGCTCGCCGGCTTCATCAGAGTCATCGCCCTAGTGACTGCGATGCGCACCCGATGGACATGTACTTGGGCGAAAGCGGATCACCACTTCGAGCCATCGAGACATCCTACGTGTTTGAGGAACGCGACCAGCCACTGACGCTCGGCACTTGGCTCAGATCAGCGGCGGTCTCGGATGCCGTGAACACCGTCAATTCCATTTTCTTACAGACTCTGCGCCCTTGGCTGGCGCATGTGCGGCGCGATCGGATCGACTTGAGGTCCGAGTATCCTGTGATTCGACCTACTCCGGCACCTGGCAAGCAGTTCCCTGACAGCTGGGCGGATACTGAGTTGAGTCGGCTTGAAGATCCCCGTGTGACAGAACACCTTGGGTTGATTCTCGACAGGACGAACAAATCCTGCGACTGGTTCGACGGCATGTACGGAGCGTCTGCGGGGCGCGCGGTTCTCGGTCCTCTTGAGATCGTCAATCCCCTTTGGCTGGCCTCCGAGCTCGCGGAACTTGGCAAGGGTGATCTCGCTTGGATTCTCGATTCCTTTCAGACGGGAGTGCGGGACTTTGACACCCTGCTCTCACTCTCCCACGGCGATCTGCATCTCGACAACATCCTGTGTGCCTCTACCCAGTTCGGTCAGCCACGGACGGTTCTGATCGATTTCGAGAGTGCGCACGAAGGACACGTTTGTAAGGACCTGGCCAAGCTTGAGGCGAGCCTCTTGGCGCAGGCGTTCGAATGGTCTGGCGCACAAGCGGACGCGATCGTTACCTGGTTCTGCCAGAGCCTTGAGAAGTCTCACTTGTTCGTCCAACAACCTTCGACCGGACCCACCTCCGAAGTGATAGTCGCAACGTCTGTCTGCGCTGGTATCAGAACGATCGTGCAAGGATGCGGGCAGGGGCTCTGGCCGGTGCGCGAGGATGAGTACCTGCTAGCCCTGTTCGCAAGCCTACTGCCAATGGCGCGATATACTACGCTCTCAGTTATTCAACGTCGGTTCGCCCTGCTTCTCGCTGGAATTACTGGATCCTCGCTGTTGCATCGGTGGATGACCGACCCTGAAAACCAGACTGCCGTGACGGCATGCCGACCGATAGTGATGGCTGCCGTCGCGGATGCTCAACGTTAGCCGCCGCCGGTCTCGGAACGCACGGCTCGTGCCCGCATCCGGCTCAACTCTCGCTGACTCTTCCGGTTCACGCTCTACCCGGAAAATGCTCAGGTCCACGCGGCGGTCCCCGAGCCCTCATCTGGGAAACCACGCTCCAATCGCAGGACCCGCGCAGTTATCGCCGAGAGGGCTGTTCTAACGCCTATGGCCGATGCAGACGGAGCTACCACACCAGCACGACTCCACGCCGCAAGGAACCATTTGCCGCCCACCAGGTGACTGCAGTCAGCGCAAGGGTGTCAGGACATTCGCCTTACCGCCGGCATTTGTGTTGTATGGACAACGGGTATACACTGAGAATTGGATGGCGGAATCGAGAAAGCTGGCATTCGACTGGGACGGCGCCAACATAGCCCATATTGCCCGCCATGCCGTAACGCCGGCTGAAGCGGAAGAGGTTATTTCCGGTGCGTCACTGCCATTGGAGACCGAGGAGCGGGCCGGTGAAGAGAGACATGCCGAGTTAGGCGCCACTGCCAGAGGGCGGCTGCTGATTGTGGCGTGGACTTGGAGACGCAGGAAGATTCGGGTCGTGACCGCGTTTCCAGCCAACCGAAAATGGCGCGCGCTTTGGCGCCGACTGAAGGAAGGAGAGACCGATGCCTAAAAAGGGACTGGCGAGTGCCCGAACCGAGGCCGCGGAGGCGCTCTGGTTCGAAAAGAACCAGGATCGACTCATGAGGCTGTTTGAGGAGGCCGGAAGGAAAGGCGCGCTGCGCATCGGCGGCAAGAGTATCGGTATCACCATCTCGAAGAGCACGGGTGGCATCGCCAAGCCGCCATCGCGGAAGGTCATGCTGCGCATTCCGGCGGATGACCTAGACCGCGCGCGCCATCTGGCCGAACGCAAGGGGCTGCCATATCAGACCTACATCAAGCTGCTGTTGCGTGAGGGTCTGGACCGGGAGGAGAAGACCAGGCGGCGCGCGTAGCCGTCAACCCGCGCCGGGCGGAATGATACTCTTGAAGCGTGAACTTCGTCACTGGCCTCAAGTGCGTATTCTGTGGGAGGGTTTATTCGACGCGCGTGCCCTATACCTGCCCGCGTTGCGGCATCACGGGGATTCTCGACGTCGAGTTCGACTACCCGGCCATCGCCCGCCGCCTCACGCGCCGCCGGCTGGCCGGCCGCTTCGAGCAGTCGCACTGGAGATACCGCGAGTTGCTGCCCATCGGGGCGGATGCCGCACTGCCGGCTCTCGCGGTGGGGTGGACGCCGCTAACCCCGGCCGCGACCCTGGCCCGCCACCTCGGCGTGCGCACTCTCTTTCTGAAGGACGATGGCCGCAATGCCACCGGCTCGCTGAAGGACCGCGCCAGCTCCGTGGGCGTGGTCAAGGCTCGGGAAAAGCGTCGCCAGATCATCGCCTGCGCCAGCACCGGGAATGCGGCATCGTCGTGCGCCGGTATGGCAGCATCCATGGGGATGCGCAGCGTCATCTTCGTGCCGGAACGCGCGCCGGAGCCCAAGGTCACGCAGTTGTTGATTTTCGGCGCGACGGTTTTTCGCGTGCGCGGCAGCTACGAGCAGGCTTTCCAGTTGTGCCAGCAGGCCTGCGAGCGCTGGGGCTGGTACAACCGCAATTCCGGCATCAATCCTTACCTGGTGGAAGGCAAGAAGACCGTGGGCCTCGAAATCGGCGAGCAACTCGGTTGGCAGCCCCCCGATTGGGTGGCGGTCTCGGTGGGAGACGGCTGCACCATCGCCGGAGTCTGGAAAGCTTTTCGGGAGATGAAGATCCTGGGGCTGACGGAGCGCACTCCCCGCATGTTGGGCGTGCAGGCCGAAGGCGCCGCCCCCATCACCACGGCTTTTCGCACCGGCGAACCGATGCGGCCCATCGAGCCGCACACGCTCGCCGACAGCATCGCGGTGGGCGTCCCCAGGAACTGGAAGAAAGCCCTGTTCGCGGTGGCGGAATCCGGCGGCGCCATGATCAACGTGAGCGACGAGGAGATTCTCGAGGCCATGCGCTCGACCGGCCGGCTAACCGGCATTTTCGCCGAACCCGCGGCCGCCACATCTGTCGCCGGCTTGCGCCGCGCGCTGGCGGAGGGCATCGTCGGGCGCCGCGCCAGCGTGGTGGCGGTGATCACGGGGAACGGCTTGAAGGATGTGCACTCGGCGCGGTCCGCAGTCACACAACCATTCGACATTGCGCCGGATGGGGATGGCTTGCCCGATATTCTACGCAGGCAGCACCTGGTTACCTGAATGCCGCGCTCCTTGCTCATCCGCGATATCCACACCCTGGTGCTCATGGATGCGGAGAATACCGTCCTCCGCCACGCGTACCTTTACATCGAGGATGGAGAGATCCGGCAGGTGGGTACGCGGCCGGCCAAACTGCCGCGCGCCGACCGCACCATCAGCGGGCGCCACGCGGTAGCCGTTCCCGGCCTGGTCAACACCCACCATCATCTCTACCAGACGCTGACGCGCGCGTGCCCCGCGGCGGCGGATGCCGAGCTGTTCGATTGGCTGCGGACGCTGTATCCACTGTGGGCGCGGCTGGACGAGGAATCCGTGCAGGTGGCGGCGCTGGCGGGAATGGCCGAGCTGCTGCTCTCGGGCTGCACCACCACCACCGATCATCACTACTTGTTCCCGCGCCGCCACAGCCGGCTGATCGATGCGGAAATCGAAGCCGCTCGCCGCATCGGCATTCGTTTCCATCCCACTCGCGGCAGCATGAGCGTGGGCCGCAGCAAAGGCGGACTGCCGCCCGATTCGGTGGTGCAAAGCGACGGCCGGATCCTGGCGGATTCCGAGCGGTTGATCCGGCAGTATCATGACCCCGCGCCGGGTTCCATGCTGCGCATCGCGCTGGCCCCGTGCTCCCCGTTTTCGGTGTCCCCGGAGCTGATGCGCGCAACCGCCGATCTGGCCGGCCGTTACAACGTTCGCTTGCATACCCACCTGGCCGAGACTCGCGATGAAGAGGCGTACTGCCTGAACCGCTTTGGAAAGCGCCCCCTCGATCTTCTGGAAGATGCCGGCTGGCTCAATGCCAACACCTGGCTGGCGCACGGAATCTATTTCAACCGCCAGGAAGTCGCGCGTCTGGGCCGCGCCGGCGTGGGAATCGCGCATTGTCCCACTTCGAACATGCGCTTGGGATCGGGCAGCGCCCCCGTGCTGGCTCTGCGCCGCGCCGGGTGCCCGGTAGGACTGGGAGTGGATGGCAGCGCCTCCAACGACAGTTCTCACATGTTGGCCGAAGCCCGCCAGGCCCTGCTGTTGAACCGCTTGATCCATGGCGCGGCCGCGCTCAACGTTGCGGACACCTTGCGCATGGCCACAGTGGAAGGCGCCCGTTGCCTGGGCCGGGACGACATCGGCAGCCTGGAAGCCGGCAAGCGCGGCGATGTAGCGCTCTTCGATCTACGGGACGTGGGTTACAGCGGGGCCGGCGACGCGGTTTCCGCCCTGCTGCTGTGCGCCCCCACCCGCGTGAGCACGCTGGTGGTGGAAGGCAGGGTGGTGGTGGAGGATGGCGAGCTGAGAACCATCTCGCTCGACCCGGTCCTGGCAAGGCACCGGCGGCTGGCCGCGCGGATGCAGGGCCCGAGCAACACTATGGAATGGAAATGATGGCTGGCGGAGAGGGGGAGATTCGAACTCCCGGTACCCGTAAAGGTACTCCCGCTTTCGAGGCGGGCGCGATCGACCACTCTGCCACCTCTCCGCGTTGAGAATTCCAGTTTAGCATGCCCATGTTTTTGTACGTCGAACCGTCCGAACGTGCGAAACACCGGCGAGGGTGCGCACCCAAAGCACGAAGCGGTCCACGGCCTAGAGGTTTAACCCGCCACTACTGCGGTCGGGCCACGGATGCAGGCATGCCAAAGGCAGTTACCTGTGGCCGTTAACCACGCGCGTATCTCCGGCCGGCCAAGTTGGGTCGCGGATCGTCGCCGGCGATGCCGGACAGCACGACCGGCGCGCGGTCGGGGAACTCGGCGACAAGAGACAGATTGCCGCCCATCGCCTCGACGGTCTTCCGAAGTGTGGACAGCAGAAGATCGCTGCGCCTTTCGAGGCGGGAAACGCTGTCCTGGGTGATCCCCAGCACCTTAGCCATGCGGACCTGCGTGAGCTGCCGTGCCGTCCGGAGCTCGCGCAACGTCATTTCTTCTTCAATCAGTTCCGCCGCGCGGACCTCGACCTTCTTGCGCTGAACGGGGCACAGCTTCCCGATTTTGTCGTTCACGTTCACTGCCATGCTTACTTCCTTTCCTTTTTCAGCCGGGCAAGATGGCTGTCGAAACGGTGGTCGGCCTTCCGGATCATCCCGCGGTAGAATCGTTTTTCGCTCGCCCCCGATTTGTCGCCGGCAACGAGCAGGATCGCCTTTCGCTTCGTGTCGAAAGCGAAAACCACTCTCCATTCGCCATCCGCCGCGCTGAAGCGCAGTTCCTTCATGTTCGCGTGCCGAGAGCCGTTCAGAGTGTCGACGCGGGGCCGCCCCAACTGCGGCCCGAACTGCTGAAGAAGGCGCGACAAGGCCAGAATCTCCGTCTGCACGTCCTCGTGCAACGCGTCGAACTCCCGCTCAAACTCATCGCCGATCTCGACAACCCAACTCACCTTTTACGATTATGGTCTTTAGTCCATATGATGTCAACGCCATATTGTCACAGATCCCAAACCAAGGCAATGCCCGATGCTGGAAGGGTGACGTGTACCTGAGGCCGGCAGCGCGGCTGACCGTCACGCTGCCTGATGATGCGGCCTGATCCGGTCGTCGATCTCCTGGCCGCGCACGTCCTGAGCTGTCGCGAGATCGTAATTCGCTTGAAGATTCATCCAGAACTGGGGCGTGGTTCCGAAGTAACGGGCTAGCCGGAGTGAGGTGTCCGCTGTGATGGCCCGCTTGCCGCGAGCGATGTCATTGATGCGCGTCACTGGTACCAGCAACTCCATCGCGAGCCGATTGGCTGACAGACCAAGCGGTTTCAGAAAGTCCTCCCGCAAGGTTTCACCCGGGTGAATCGGCGGCATGATCTTGGTTTTCTTGGCCATGGTTCGGTCCCTCAATGATAGTCCACTATCTCAACTTCAAGAACATTGGGTTCAGCGCTTCAGGGAGAACGGCGAGTTCCTGCGGACAATCGCCCAGCGACGCGGCCCCATTTCCGTTCAGGGCCTGGTGAGCAGCGCCGGATCGAAAGCGGCGCGGGTGTGATGGGGGGCGGCGGAACCGCGGTTGATGATCAGCAGCGAAGAGCCGGGCTTGCCCTCGATCTTGCATTCGATCTGGCTGGCGGACCACACGCCTCTGACCTCGCGGAGGCCGTAGTAGATGAAATGCTTCAACTCTCCGGAGGACTTCACCACCTTTTCGACCATGACGGTGCTGTAGACGTCGTGGTCGAGCCACGAGGTGACGGAGGCATAGCGGGTCTGGTCGGCGGGACCGGGCTCGCTGCGCAGGACGGCACAGGTGCGGGCGCCGTAAGTAGCGTCCGGCAGCAATGTCTGGCGGCGCCACGTGGATTGGCTCTCGATCAGGTCCTCGTAGGCGAAATTCGTGCCCAGCAGCCCCTCGCCCCAACGTTCCGGCGGCAGTTCCTTCGGCGCGGCGTCCCCGGGGTGGCCGGTGCGGATGACGACGGGGCCCGCGGAGGGGGCGATCAGGAGCAGGCGAACCCGCGGGTTGGCGACGTCGCAGAAAATGCGCAGGCCGTCGGGGAAGGCGTGGGCCTTGACCGTGATGGCGTGGCTCTGGCGCTCGCCGGAGGCGGCCACGTCGACCAGGCGCGCGGATGCCGTGAAGTCGGCGGTGTTGCGTGCCGTGCGCAGGCGGGTCAGAACTTCATCGAGAGTGGCGGCGCGGGGAACCGCCGCGGGCAGCAGAAAAAGAGCGGCGAGGATTCTCGGCGGGTGCATAGATCACCGGGAGCAGATGCGTCCATCGCGAATGTGAATGTTGCGGGCGGCCGATTGGGCCACGGCCTCTTCGTGAGTGACCACGATCATGGTCAGATTCCGGCTTTCGCGGATGCCGGTGAGGACGGACATGATGCGGGCGGAGTTCTCGCTGTCGAGGTTGCCGGTGGGCTCGTCGGCGAGCACGATGGCGGGGCGGTTGATGAGAGCCCGTGCGAGCGCGACTCTCTGCTGCTCGCCGCCGGAAAGCTCGTTGGGGCGATGCGCCAGACGTTGGGCGATGCCGAGCATCCCGGTGATCTTCTTCAGGAACTCGGGATCGGGCATGGCCTTGCCGGCGATGTCGGCGGCAATCTCGATATTCGAGCGCGCGCTGAGCGTAGGCAGAAGATTGAATTTCTGGAAGACGAATCCGATCTTGCTTTTGCGCAACCGGGTGCGCTCGCCGTCGGAAAGGGTGGCGAAATCCACGCCGTCGATGGTAACGCTTCCCGAGTCGGCGCGGGTCAATCCGCCGAGCAGATAGAAGAGCGTGGACTTGCCGCTGCCCGAAGGGCCCACGACCGTGACGAACTCTCCCTTTTGCACGCTGAAGGAGATACCGCGCAGGGCTGGCACATCAACTTTGCCAACCCGGTAGGTTTTGCACAGTTCCCTGGCTTCGATGAAGGCCGACATCCAGTGAAAACGATATCACACGGAGAAGCGTGATTGAGTCATTGAATCATTGAGGCATTGAATCCTTGAGACATTTAGTCATCGACCCATTGCTTCATGGTTTCAATGACTCAATGATTCAATGACTAAATGCCTCAATGATTCTGCTCACGCCACGGTCGCATGCTCCACGTCCATCGCACGGGCGCGGAGTTCAACCTGACGCTTGGGGCCGCGCTTGCGCACCAACAACAGGCGAATGCGTTCCAGTAGATCCGCGGGTTCGTACATTCCCTTGGAGAGAAAAACATCGGCGAGCGTTTCACGCTCGTAGATTTTGGTCCGGCCGGAGATCAGCACAGCCGGAGTCTGCGGAGAAAGACTTTTGATTTCTTCGATCAGCCGCGAACCATCCACACCGGGCATGATCAGGTCGGTGAGCACCAGGTCAACCCCGCCGCGGCGGAAGGCTTCGAGTGCCAGTTCGCCACTGTTGCACGCGAGCACGCGGTAGCCCCGCGTTTCAAGCATGATTTTGCGGATGGAGAGTGACTGTTCGTTATCGTCCACACAAAGAATCGTTTTCTTGGGCTTCATTGGCCTGACCGGGAGACTGTCGTCACAAATGTTTTCTGAATTCGATACCTGATTTCTTTTTTTGAGAACCGCGAGCGAGGTTGAATGCTAAACAGAAACGCAGCGCCGGTAAAGTAGCGCGCTCGCCAATGGCACTCTGGTGTAAGGCAAGATCGTGCCATCGGGCTGAAAGCCGCGACTGTCGCAGCGTTTTGATCCGCTAGATGGCGAGCGTAACTTCGCCGCGGAGAACTTCCACACAATTTCCACCGACGCGCACATTGACGACATGGTTATCACGCCGATTGTCCTGCTTTGTGGCGCGAACAAAAATGCAGCTGGGACGGTGCACTTCGAGGCTGGCGATCGCTCAGCGGCCCGATGCGATACCATCATCCTGCCGGAACCGGCTTGGCCCCGGTTGACGAGCTGGCAGCCGCTGGATATTCTATTCTCTACTAATGTAGTAGGGTTTAAACGCGCTGGCCATCCCTCGATCCAACGTCGGTTTCGGAAGAGCAGGCCAAACAAAAATATCCCAGCGGCTGGAAGACTCTGAAGCCCTATCTGCGAGTGGCGGCGCGGCCGAAGTAGTTCCGATCTGGAGGCTGCTTTCGGCGTGGTCGACAAATCCCTTCGCCTGAGCATGGGTCTGACGTAGCCCCCGAAAACGGGACCACCTAGAATGAGAGTTCTCCCAAACACGTTACCGCTTGGGGCTAAGTTCGATTGTTGAATTGAGGCAGGCACTGCTCCAGCGGAAATGCCTCCAGAGCCGGGAAGCAACCCTCGGCTTTTCCCTTGCAACTAAAGAATTAGTTACCTTTCGCTGCGTGCAGCGTCTAAGGTCCGAGGAGGGGCATCCGGTGCCGCCGAGACAATCGGGAACTTTGACCGAAGCCGAGCTGCGGATCATGAACGTGCTCTGGCTGAAGGGATCAGGCACGGTCCAGCAAGTGCTTGATTCTATTACTCAAAAGCCTGCCCTGGCCTATAACTCTGTCTTGACCACCATCCGTGTCCTGGAAAGAAAAGGCTATTTGAAACACCTAAAGGATGGACGGGCGCACGTGTACACGCCGCTGGTGGGGCAGAAAGAGGCGACGCGCTCGGAAATCCGGCATCTCGTGAGTCGCTTTTTCAAGAACTCTCACGAGCAACTCGTCTTGAACCTCCTCGAGGACCAGGGCATCGGGCCGGAGGAACTTGCTCGCCTCCGGGAGATGCTGGATCGGAGCGACGCGAAATGAGCTGGCTTCCGTTGCAGACAGTTGCACAGATCTCGGTCGAGCGCATTCTCAACGCGCTTCCCGAAGGATTCCTGATCGCGCTTTTTGCCTGGGCGTTGCTCCGTGTTTTGCGCAGGCAGAATTCGGGAACCCGATTTGCCGTCTGGTTTCTGGCCCTGCTGACGGTCGCCGCGCTTCCTGTGCTGGGTGGTTTCGGCGAAGGGCGGGCGCCGATGGCGGCAGGGGTGTCGTCGTTTATGTCGTCGGCGATGTCAGGGAGAAGCCTGCGGCCGGCGATCACCATACCCGGCCGGTGGGCGCTTTTTGTTTTCCTCGCCTGGGCTCTGGGGGCGGGCGCGGCGATGGTGCGTTTGGCGGCTGGGCTTTGGCGCCTGCGGCAATTGCGCCGGAGTTGCACTCCGATCGTCGCAGCGGATCTCGATCCGGTCGTGCGAAAAACGGTGGATGCAATCGGCGCGTCAAGGTCAGTCGCCTCTAAGTCAATAACGATCGCCACGTCTGAGTGCGTGCGCGTACCTGCCGCGATTGGTTTCTGGAAGCAGACAATTATCCTGCCAGCCTGGGCGTTGCGAGAACTGCCGCCCAACGATCTCAACGTCGTCCTGCTGCACGAATTCGCACACCTGCGGCGTTGGGACGACTGGACCAATCTCATTCAGAAGCTCGTGCGCGCTCTGTTCTTCTTTCATCCCGCGGTGTGGTGGATTGAGAATCGGCTTTCGGTGGAACGCGAGATGGCTTGTGACGATGCCGTGCTGGCCGAAACCGCCAACCCGCGCGGATACGCCAGTTGTCTGGTCTCGCTGCTGGAAAAGAGTCTGGCGCATCGTCTTTCGCACAGGCGATGGTCGATGGCCCAGGCGGCTGTGCACCGAGCCCGCGAGGCTTCACTGCGGCTCGCGCAGATTCTCGACACAAACCGGCCAGTGGCCACGCGAGTCTGGAAGCCGGCGCTGGGCATGGTCGGCGCTTTTTCCATGATCTGCCTGGTGGTGCTGCCGCACGCACCCCAGTTCGTCGCGTTTGATCGCGGCGTGCTGGCAAGCAACTCCGATCACGGGTACTCGGCTGCGGTCAGCCCGGCTTCGTTCCAGTCTTCGGTCCAGTCTTCATTCCGAACGACGGCGGTGATTCCCGCCGCGTTGCGGACGGGCGAGTCGTCATCGGTGGGGACGACAGCCAAAGTTGTTCATGCGCACGCTGCGGCGGGGCGCCAGCTTGCTCCGGCTCACGTACTTGCTGCCCGATTGAACGCCGCACCGCCGCGCGACCGAGTAGTCGAGGCAAGCGCAGGTGCGGATCAGGAAATCGTGCCTCAAATCCGAACGCTGGTCTTTATTGAAGCCACGCAGTACACGACCTCCGATTCGTCGGTGTGGAGCGTACAGGTGTGGCGAGTGACGTGGGTGAGCCCAGTTCGCGACCGGTTGTCGGGAGTGCCTGTAGCCAATTCAATTTAGCCTAATTTTTTTTGCAACTAACAACTAGATAATTAGTTGTACAAGGAGAAAAGAAAATGAAGATGTGGATAGAACGCTGTAAGGCAGTGGTGACGAGGCGTCTGGTGGTGGCTCTAGTTGCCCTAGTGGCAGTTGGGTCAGTGGCGACCTTCAACTTTACGAAGTCTGCAACCGCAGCGGCAGCGGCTCCGGCCGCGGCGCCGCTTGATGACAACAGTGTCGGAGCGTTGCTCACGCTCGACCGCGCAATGGAAACGCTGGCGGCACGAGTTACACCGGCGGTCGTGAATGTCACAGTCGTGTCGAAAGCGAACGCGCAGCAGAGCGGTCCGGAAGGTATGCCCGACATGCAGCAATTCTTCGGTCCCGGCAACCCTTTCGGTCGTCAGTTCAACATGCCGTCGCAGCCTCAGAACAGAATGGAACACGGCCTGGGCAGCGGCGTGATCATCTCTCCCGACGGATATATCGTCACCAACAATCACGTGATCGACGGAGCGGTCGATATTCGCGTCACCATGAGCAACCGGGAGGTGCTGCCCGCGAAGTTGGTGGGCGCCGACCCGCTGACGGACCTCGCGGTCATCAAGGTCAATGCAACCAACCTGCCGAGCGTGCCTTGGGGTAACTCTGCCGGCTTGCACCCCGGACAGACGGTGCTCGCCTTCGGGAATCCGTACGGATTCCGCTTCACGGTGACGCGCGGCATCATCAGCGCGCTGAACCGTCCCAATCCTGACGCAAACGATCGACGCAAGCCGGGCGAGTTCATCCAGACCGACGCTGCCATCAATCCCGGCAACTCCGGCGGAGCCTTAGTTGACGCGCGCGGCGAACTTATCGGAATCAATACCTTCCTGATTTCATCCTCCGGATCATTCTCGGGAATGGGCTTTGCGATTCCTTCCCAGATTGTCCAGCCTACGGTGGAGACGCTGATCCGGGACGGAAAAGTGACGCACGCGTTCATCGGAATTCAGATCGCCGATGTGACTCCCGACAACGCCAAGTTTTTCCAGATGAACAAAGCTGAGGGAGCGCTGGTCAGCGACGTTCAGCCGGACGCGCCCGGAGCGAAAGCGGGCCTGCGCACCGGAGACGTGATCACCAAACTCGACGGGAAACCTGTTACGGACGCTGGTCAGTTGCAAATGTTAGTCGGACAGAAGCGGCCGGGTGAGACCATCCATCTGGAGGTGATGCGGGACAGCAAGGTGACGAGCGTTCCAGTGACGCTCGAAGTGCTGGGCGGCGATAAAGGCACAGAGACCGCCGGCGGCGAACACAAGGGCCGCTGGGGGATAAAGCTCGCGGAGTTGACTCCGGAGGTTCGCAATGAACTGCAAACGCAGGAGTCGGTCCACGGCGCCATCGTGGAAGAGGTTCAACCCGGCAGCCCGGCGGATAAC
This sequence comes from Bryobacterales bacterium, assembly GCA_003142355.1. The sequence continues at coordinate 10,523 of PLMF01000029.1, read as the reverse complement.
GCGGGCTTGCAGCGTGGGGACGTGATCATGGAAGTAAACCGGCACGCGGTGAAATCGGCGTCCGAAGTGGCACAGGCGCTCTCGGGCGTGCCCAACGGTCAGGATGCGCTGGTGCTGGTGTGGTCGAACGGGGGCAGCACATTCCGCGTGTTGCATCCTTCCCAGGGCTAGCGCGCCCAGGGTTAGCGCGGATCATTTGCGCGCTGTGTTCCCCCCGGCATCGAGTTGGGTGGGACGCAGCGCGCATTTCCTTCCTCACGCCGCGCCTTTGTTGGTGACTCTGCTACCAACTTTGGTTTCGGGCTACCAGCGATTTTGCACCAGCGGACGAATCTTTTCGTCATAGATGCGCCGCACCGCTGTCATTGCCTCGTCGGTAAGGGGCGGAAGGTCCGAAGCCTGGCAGTTGTCCGCAACCTGGTCCGCCCGCTTGCCACCGGGAATGGCGCAGGTCACGGCGTCGAACATGAGGATCCAGCGCAGAGCGAACTGACTCATCGAGATGCCGGCGGGCAAGAGCGCTCGCATCTCCTCTACCGCTTCAAGGCCGACGTTGTAATCCACACCGGAAAATGTTTCTCCCATATCAAAGGCTTGCCCCTGACGATTGAAATTCCGGTGGTCGTCTGCCGCGAAGATGGAATCGCGACGGAATTTACCCGTGAGGAGGCCGCTGGCGAGCGGCACACGGGCGAGGATGCCTACCCGTTTTTCTTTGGCTCGGGCGAAAAACTGCTCCGCCGGACGCTGGCGGAAACAGTTGAAAATGATTTGCACCGTCTGGACGTTGGGGAACTCGACCGCCTTGAGCGCTTCTTCAATCTTCTCGACGCTCACCCCGTAGTAGCGAATCTTGCCCTCGCGCACCAGGTCATCCAGTATCCCGAAGACTTCAGGCCGGTCATACAGCGCGCCCGGCGGGCAATGAAGTTGCACCAGATCAAGGCTGTCGGTCGAAAGATTCCGCAGACTGTCTTCGACCCACATCGTCAGGTTCTGGCGGCTGTATCCTTCCACCGTCTGGCGCGGCAGACGGCGGCCAGCTTTCGTGGCAACCACAATCTCGCTCTTTTGGCCCTTCTTCAGTTGGGCAATCAGTTGAGCAATCAGGCGTTCGCTGCGGCCATCGCCATACACGTCGGCGGTGTCGATAAAATTCACTCCGCAGTCGACGGCCTGGTGCAGCGCGGTGAGAGATTCGTCGTCCGAAACGCTGCCCCATGCGCCGCCGATGGCCCACGCGCCAAAGCTGATTTCTGAAACCTTCCAAGGAGTGCGTCCAAGTTGACGGTATTGCATCGTTCCCTTCTTCCCCTCTGAAGAACAGATCGGGTTCCGCTCTCGACGCGGAAGCACGACACGGAAGTGTGACTCCTAGAGTGTAGCTGAGAGTAGGAGGCGCCGATCAGAACCAGTAGCCGTCATCGCCCGCGAATGCACTCCATGAACAATTCGAATTGGACTCAGCGCGAACCGGATATTAGAGTTGTAGATTCGGGTACATAGGGGGAATAGCGCAAGCCCAACACATAATTTGGCCATCCGATGCGCACCGTGGTAATCAACAATTCCGCAGCCTGATGTGGACCAGTTCCGTTCACCCGATAGAATGGCTAGAGGGGATGGTTTTTCTAACCGTCTTCAGGTCACTGGGCTGGTGACTGGGTGACCGGTGGCAAGACCTAACAGGCTGCGGAAAAGTCGCTCATCGATGCCCAGCCCCTAAAGGGGCATCTGGTTTCGAAGAACGTACGGCATCGCTAAAGCGATGCCCTGATACGAAACCCAAGTTTTTCCGCAGCCTGCTAAGGAATTTAAGCAATGGAGACAAGATTGGATCGCCCGAATGAACTAGTTCAGGATCAGGATCAGGAGCACGCTGCCTGTTCTCTCGATGCCAGCTTTGTGCTGACGTGGGAGGAAATCGCGAACTTAGCGGCGGATCCCGGCAAGCCAGCCGAGACCCTGATGAACGTTGTCGCATTGATTGCCAGACGGTTTGGTAGCGATGTTTGCTCCGCCTACCTGCTGGAGCCCGACCGCGCCCACCTCGTTCTGGCAGCGACGCTCGGGCTTCGCCGTGAATGCGTCGGCAAGCTTCGCATGGCAGTCAATGAAGGACTCGTCGGCCTGGTCGCGGAACAGGTCCGCCCGGTGGCCGTTGAACAGGTCAGGAATCATCCTCGCTTCAAGTACTACAGCGAAGCCGGCGAGGACGCTTACCAATCTTTCCTGGGAGTTCCCCTCATCGATCGCGGCGTACTGCAAGGTGTTTTAGTGGTGCAAACCGTGGAGGCGCGAGTCTTTCCGGGAAATGAGATTCGTCTGCTCACGGAAGCCGCGAACCGGGTTGCGCACGTGGTGAGCGAAGCCCGCACGCTCGATCGTTTCATCGCGCCTGCCCAGGAGCGGCTCTGGGCTCTGGCTCGCAACATGTGGTGGAGCTGGGATCACGATTCTTCCGGCTTATTCCACGATCTCGATCCTCTGCGATGGAGTCAGCTCAATCACAGTCCCGTCTCGCTGCTGAACGAGTATCCTCTCGCCAAACTCGAAGCGCGCGCCGCCGAACTCGTCCTGCACAGCCGGATCAACTACGCTTATCGTCGCCTGCGTGAGTACGAGGATGCGGAGCGAACCTGGGGTGCGCGCCACGCCGGTGTGCTGCGGCCCCGTCCCGTGGCTTATTTCTCCGCCGAATTCGGCGTGCACGAGTCTCTCCCGGTCTATTCCGGTGGACTTGGAGTTCTGGCCGGCGATCACATCAAGAGCGCCTCCGATCTCGGGATCCCCCTCGTCGGCGTGGGCTTGTTTTATGGCCAGGGCTATTTCCGCCAGCGCCTCGATCGCGACGGCTGGCAGCACGAGGAGTACCTCGGGACCGATGTCAACCAACTTGCAATGGAAGTGGCCATCGGGAAAAACGGCAGACCGGTCGTAGTGCAAGTCGATACCCGCCATGGTTCGATCCGCGCAAAAGTATGGCGCGTGAAAGTGGGTCGTTGCGATTTGTTTCTCCTCGACTCCGACGTGGAAGGCAATACCCCCGAGGACCGCGAGATGACCTCGCGTTTGTACGGAGGCGACGGCCGCGTTCGCGTGCATCAGGAACTGCTTCTGGGCGTGGGCGGCCTGCGCGCTTTGAAAGCGCTCGGTATCACACCGGGGGTTCTTCACCTGAACGAAGGACACAGCGGATTTGCGGTCCTCGAAGCGATTCGCCAACGCATGGAAGAAGAGGGCATCGGCTTCGAGAAGGCCGTGTCCCGTGTTGCCCGTGAAGTGGTCTTCACGACCCACACCCCCGTGCCCGCCGGCCATGATCGCTTCGATGCCGATCTGGTCGAAGAGCACCTCGGACCTCTCCGCGAGGCTCTCGGTCTTTCCAAGGAAAGTTTCATGGCACTGGGACGCGAGAATCCCGAAAGCGACGAACGTTTCTGCATGACCGTGCTCGGCCTGCGGCTGTCGCGCCACGCCAATGCGGTTTCCTCTCTGCACGGTGAAGTCTCCCGCGCCATGTGGACCGGACTTTTTCCGGGCAAACTGGAAGACGCGGTTCCCATCGGACACATTACCAACGGCGTCCATGTCCCCACCTGGTTGGCTCCGCAGATGTTTCGCCTCTATGATCGCCATCTCGGCACGGGATGGCATCTGCGCAGCAGCGAGGCCAAAATCTGGGAGGGCATTGACAACGTCGACGACGGCGAGCTCTGGGAGACTCATTTCAATCTGAAGTCGCGAATGATCGAATTTGTGCGCCGCCGCGCCGTCAAGCAGGCAGCGCGCCGCGACGAACCGCGCGGCGTGCTGCAGCAACTCGAACGCGTGCTCAGTCCCGATGCGCTCACCATCGGTTTTGCGCGACGCTTTGCCACCTACAAGCGCGCCAATCTGATTTTGGCCGACATCGAAAAAATAGCCAGCATGGTCAATGACCCGAAACGCCCCGTGCAGTTCGTGTTTGCCGGAAAGGCGCATCCTCTCGACGAACCCGGCAAGCGCGTCCTGCAGCAGATTGCCCAGTTGATGCGCGACCCGCAGTTTTCCGACAAATTCGTCTTCGTCGAAGACTACGACATCAACGTCGGCCGCCATTTCGTGCAGGGTGTCGATGTCTGGCTTAACAATCCGCGGCGTCCGCTGGAAGCCTCCGGAACCAGCGGCCAGAAAGTCGTTTTGAACGGCGGCTTGAACCTCTCGGTTCTGGACGGCTGGTGGGCGGAAGCTTACGACGGCTTGAACGGCTTCGCCATCGGAAACGGCAGAACTCACTCCGACATGAATGTTCACGACACCCGCGACGGGGAAGACCTGATGCGAGTTCTTCGCGATGAAGTGATCCCTCTCTACTATCAGCGCGATCGCGACGGCCTTCCGCGCGGCTGGATCCAGCGCATGAAGCGCACTATCCGCACCCTCGGCTGGCGCTTCAACGCAGATCGCATGGTGATGGATTACACGACCAAGTGCTACGTTCCAGCAGCCGGCGGCACATCGAGCGACCTCCGGCTACGAGTGTAAGAAAGTGGCTCACGAATCCGTCAGCTTGCCGGACTGTGCGAACCGGCGTGCCGCGTTTTTTGGTGGAACCGCAGCGTCCCCTCCCGCCTCTCAATTCAGTATGAGGCAGGGGCCACTGCGTCTTCGGGATAGGCTGGCATTCCGAACTCAGGCATATCCAGACCTTCAGTCTCGGCTTCTGGCGTCACGCGCATCGAGCGCACTTTGTTCACCGACCAGAAGACGACGTAGGTGGCACCAAACGCCCAGGCCACACACAGAGTTGCTCCCAGCAGTTGACACAGGAATTGCCGTGAGTCTCCGTGAAGCAGGCCAGTCACGCCTTGGCCCGCGTGTCCCAGATACGCCGCCGCGCCGACGCCGTTCCATCCCGCACCGTAGGTTCCATCCGCAAAGATGCCCACGCAGACTGCGCCAAACCAGCCGCAGTAGCCGTGGACGGAAATTGCGCCGCAAGGGTCATCGATCTTCAGAACGCGGTCGTTGAATAGAACTCCGCCGCACACCAACAGGCCTGCGAGCACGCCAATCACAACCGAGGCAGTCGGCGTTACAAAAGCGCACGGAGCCGTTATGGCGACCAGCCCAGCCAGCATGCCATTGCAGGCCATGGTGACGTCCGGTTTCCCGAACAGGAAGTACCACAGCACCATCGCGGCAGCGGCGCCGGCGACGGCGGAAAGATTTGTATTCACGGCGATCACCGAAATGCGAAGGTCGGTGGCGCCCAGAGTCGAGCCCGGATTAAATCCCATCCACCCGAAAAGCAGAATAAGCGTGCCCGTCACCACGAACACAAGGTTGTGAGCGGGGAAGACTCGGATCTTTCCTCCGGGCCCATACTTGCCGAGTCGCGGCCCCAGAATGATGGCCAGAGCCATGGCGCAAAAACCGCCCACCGCGTGGACCACACTCGATCCGGCAAAGTCCACGTAGCCGTGCCCCAGATTCAACGTCGATCCGATTTGCGAGAGCCATCCGCCGCCCCAGACCCAGCAACCGTATACGGGATAAAGAATCGCGCCGATGAACATTTCGCACAGCAGGAATGCCCAGAAGGTGATGCGCTCGCAAACCGCCCCCACGATGATGTACCCGGCTGTCTCCATGAACACGACTTCGAACAGCGCGAAGCAGTTGCTGGCCGTGTCATAAGCGGGCCCAACCAGGAAGAAGCCTCGACCGCCTAGAAATCCCCATTGACCATGTCCAATCAGAAATTTGTTGAGCGTGGGGATGCCGCCCAGATTCGCCGGTGCTGCATTGATGGCCACCGCGCCGAACTGGAATGCGTATCCGACCGCGTAGTACGCCAGGAAGGCGAAGACATATGCCGCAAAGTTCAGCATCATCAGATGAGCGGCGTTTTTCTTTCGCACCAGTCCGCAGGTCAGCAGGGCGAATCCGGCCTGCATGAACAGGACGAGGTAGCCGGTATTCAGCGTCCAGGCGAAATTGGTGGCCACGCGAAGATGGCCGACATCATCGGCAAGTTTGACAGCAAGGGGCTCCTTGGCCGCCTGCGCCTGATAGTCGTCAAAGTCTTTCTTGTTCTTGCCGTAGTCTGGCGCTGCTTTGTCGGTCGGTTCAGGCAGAGCAAAAGAATTTCCGGCTGCGTCCACGGCAGTCGTCCGGTCGCCAGTTGCCGTGCCCGATGGATCCGGCTTTGGGCCTTCGTCCGCAAGGCAAGGCGTGGCCAGCGCAGCGAACATTCCGGCGGCGAGAAGGATGGCCAGAATCGATACAGATACTGATGATGACCGGCGCAGGAAGCGCCTCTCCGGTTGCTTCGTCATGGGGTTGCTCCTGTTTCTATGCGGTAGACAATTCTTACGGAATGTTGCGGTGTGGGGAAGGACGGCGTGAAATACGGCATGAAATGTCTTCGCAAGTCTCCAACTCGCGTGCTGCAATCGCTCCCCACACTAAATGCGCCGATCCACTGAGTCCAATAGATATTTCTTCTTGCAGCCATCAGAAAAGCTTTCGAAACAAGACTCGCCCTTCATTTTGACGAGCCTTCGATCTTGCCGGTCCATTGGACCGCCCATCCATGAACCGAAGAGTCTCGAACCGCGGTTTCGACTTGACAGTTCGGCGAGACCAGTTAATATATATGAATATTTATGCATCATAATGGATAAATATGCCTCAACGAGAACAATAAGGAAACGAAGAGATCGGGCATACTTGAAGAAAGTCTGATGGCGGCCAAACTTAAAACCGCGGTTCTCGGCGCGACCGGCTATTCCGGCCTCGAACTCGCTCGCCTTCTCGGCCGGCATCCGCGGACCGACGCGCCCTTGCTTTTGCGGCGCAGTGCAGAGACCGGCGAGTCCGACCGGCACGCTGCCGGATTGCCGCACATTTTTGGCAATAGCAAAGCCAACGGCAATTCGCCGGTCCAGCCCTTTTCGTGGTCCGCGTTGGAGCAGCGTGGCGTGGAACTGTTGTTTCTGGCTACACCGCACGCCGTTTCGCGCGAACTTGTTCCCGAAGCGGTTGCACGCGGGCTGCGGATCGTCGATCTCAGCGGCGCGTGGCGGCTGAAGCAGGAACAGCATCGCGCCGTCTATGGCTTCAAAGATGCCAACGCCCAGACCGCGGCGGAACTCACGGAGCGCGCAGTGTACGGTCTGCCTGAGTTGAATGCGGACCAGATACCGTCGGCCGCTCTGGTCGCGAATCCAGGCTGCTATGCGACTTCAGTCATTCTTGCGCTGGCGCCCTTGCTGTCGGCCGGCATTGTGGATTGCGATCGCGGCATCATCTCCGATTCGAAGTCCGGCGTATCCGGCGCCGGCAAGGAACCCACGGCGCGTACCCACTTCGTGTCGGTGGCCGACAACTTTTCCGCCTACTCGGTCTTCGGACACCGTCACACCGGCGAGATTCTCGAGCAATTGGCGCTCAATTCCTGCCAGTTGATCTTCACTCCTCATCTTTTGCCAATCCCACGTGGGATTCTGTCCACGATTTATGTGTACCTGAAACGCGAAATGACGTCGGACGAGATTCAAGGTTGTTTCCACGATTTCTACAAGGGCAAGCGGTGGGTTCGCATTTTCCCGGCATCGAGCTTGCCGCAAATCCAATTCTCCGTGCACACCAACTACTGTGACCTCGGTTTCTGCCTCGCGCAGGATGGCCGCCGGCTCGTCCTGGTTTCCTGTCTGGACAACCTGCTCAAAGGCGCAGCCGGTCAAGCCGTGCAGAATATGAACATCATGTATGGCTGGGACGAGGCGGAGGGCCTGGAGTGAAAATTGTCGTCAAGATCGGCGGCGCGGCGCTGGAGGATAAAACGACTCTTCAGAAATGCGCGAAAGCGGTGGTGCAGCTCGCCCACGACGGACACCAGGTCACCGTGGTGCACGGCGGTGGCAGCGCGCTGACGCGGACCCTGAAACTCCTCGGAAAGACAAGTGACTTCGTCCACGGACTGCGCGTTACCGACGCTGAGACGCGCGATGTTGCCCTGATGGTGCTCGCCGGCATTGTGAACAAGAGCCTGGTGGCGGCGATCGCTGCTGCCGGGCAACCGGCCATCGGTCTTTGTGGCGGAGACGGCGGCGTCTTTCGTGCTCGCAAGAAACAAGACGCGGAACACGACTTGGGATTTGTCGGCGAAATCTGCTTTTCCGAACCGCGCTGGCTCAAAGCCATCTGGGCGGAAGGTGGCATTCCTGTGCTCTCCTCGCTTGCGCTCGGAGCTGACGGGCAGTATTACAACGTGAATGCGGACCAGATGGCGGCCGCTTGCGCCATAGCCTGCGAGGCCGATGCGCTGATTTTTCTCACCGACGTGGCCGGCGTAAAGCAAGCCGACGGTTCGGTGATGCCTCGGTTGGATACCAAGCAAGTTGCCGGACTCATTGAGGAATCCGTAGTCAGCGGCGGGATGATGCCCAAGCTCGAAGCCTGTACTCAGGCTCTCAAGTGCGGCGTGGGCCGTGTGCGCATCCTGCCAGCAGCGCAGGTCGAAATGCTGCCACTGTTTTATTTCACCAAGCTGGAATGCGGCACCGAGGTGCTGAGAGCATGAGCCTCGCCTCCGTCTCCCGCATGGAAGGGAAGCTTTTGCTTCCCACATACGAGCGCCAGCCCATCCTTTTTGTTCGTGGGCGCGGCGTGTATCTCTGGGATTCTCGTGGCAAGCGGTATCTGGATTTCCTGAGTGGAATCGGAGTCAATGCGCTCGGTCACAACCACCCTGCCATCCAGGCGGCGATCAAGCGTCAGGCCGGCCGGTTGATTCATGTTTCCAATCTGTTCTTCCACGAGTATCAAGCGGAACTCGCGCGGCTGCTGACGCAAATCTCCGGTCTTGACCGCGCTTTCTTCTGCAACAGCGGCACCGAGGCCTGGGAAGGAGCGCTCAAGCTCGCCCGCGCCTTTGCGCAAATGAATAATAAGAACGGCCGCAAGCCTAATCCAAAGTGGCGCATTCTTGCCATGGAGAACTCTTTTCATGGACGCACCTTTGGCGCGCTGGCCACCACCGGTCAGCCGAAATATCGAGCCCCGTTCGTTCCTCTTGTGCCCGGTGTGAGTTTCGTCAAGTTCAATGACGTGGACGACCTTCAACGAAAATTTGATTCCAGCGTCTGTGCGGTGTGCATCGAGACAATTCAGGGAGAGGGCGGGGTTTGTCCAGTCAATCCGGAGTTTCTCAAACTCGCCTCGCGCCTGACCAAACGCAGCGGCGCGTTACTCCTGCTCGACGAGATTCAATGCGGCCTCGGCCGCACCGGACGCCACTTTGCCTACCAGCACTATGGTGTGCTGCCGGACGTGGTCACCGTCGCCAAGCCGCTGGCTTGCGGCTTGCCGCTCGGCGCCATCCTCACCACCGAACGGGTTGCGAGTTGCATGCACCCGGGGATGCACGGAACCACGTTCGGCGGAGGCCCGCTGGCCTGCGCCGTCGCCATCGAGTTCCTGCGCGCTGAACGGCAATTGCTGAAGCACGTGCGCGCGCTGGGCGAATATTTTCACGCGGCGCTCGAGGCGCTGGACAAGAAGCACAAATCGATTCAGGACGTCCGCGGAGCAGGCCTGATGCAGGCCGTGGAAGTGGACTCGCCCGAATTGGCGAAGGCGGTGGCCGGGCAACTGCTGCAGGAAGGAATTATCATCAATCGTACGCACGAAACCGTACTGCGCTTTCTGCCGCCTTACGTGATTCAGAAGAAGCACGTGGATCAGGTGGTCAAGGCCCTGGACGCGGCGTTGCGCAAGAATGAAGAGTCCACGCACAAGAAAAAGAAATCCGCTCCGCCGCGGCGCAAGGAGGTCCATGCGCACGCGTGAGGCGATCCTTCCCGATGCCGAGCAGATTCACGCTCTCATCACGGCCTACTCCGGCGACGGCACTCTCCTGCCGCGCACGCTCGCGGAGATCTGCGAGAATGTCCGCGACTTTGTCGTCCTCGAGCATGAGGAACGCATCATCGGATGCGGCGCGCTCCACCTTTATGGCGTGCACCTGGCCGAGATTCGTTCGATTACCGTCGATCCCGCAAGCCAAAGCAGCGGTGGCGGCAGACGCCTGGTCAAGGCTCTTCTGGCGCAGGCGGAAAAGCACAAAGTCACCTGCGTGTGCCTGTTCACGCGCATTCCGGAATTTTTCTCGCGCAGGGGATTCACCACCGCTAATCACCAGGATCTTCCCGACAAGATCCACAAAGACTGTTATCAGTGCCCCAGGCTCTATCGCTGCGACGAAGTTGCGATGGTCCGTGGAAATCTGCCCACGTTCGCAATTTTGCCGCCGCCAAAAAACTGGTTAAAGATTCAGGCATGACCTTGCTGCGCCGTTCTCCTGAGAAAATTCGTTTGCCCCTGGGGTTCTCTTTCTCTGCCATCGCTGCCGGCATTAAAGTCAGTGGCCGGCCAGACCTCGCGCTGGTGGAAGCCGCCAACGGAGCGACCGCTGCCGCGTTGTTCACTACGAACCGGGTCGTCGCCGCCCCCGTGGAAGTTGGCCGCGCGTC
>PLMF01000264.1:57827-65848 GCA_003142355.1 Bryobacterales bacterium | reverse complement strand
GAGACCCTGCGTGTTGACGGACACCGACAGAGTAGCCGGCGTGGTTCCGCTGGTGGGCGAGACCTGGAGCCAAGTGGCGGTGCTGGGAGTTGTCACCGAGAAGGGAGCGGCCCCGCCCGATGTGATTTGGAAGCTCTGCGCCTGCGGAACGGTCAGCCCGACGGTGTAGCTGAAACTGAGGCTCGTGGGTGAGGCCGTAAACGTCTGCGGCGGAACCACGGTGAGCGCCACCGGGATGCTGATGGGGCTCCCGCTGGCGTTCGCCGACGTAATGGTGATCGTGCCGCTGTAAGGGCCCGCCGGCAGGGTGCCCGCGACCGCCGCCAGCCCCACTTGCAGCGTAGCCGGCGTGGTGCCGGTCTGCGGGGTCACGGTGAGCCACACGTTGCCGTCGGTGGTACTGGCGGCCGCGGTGAAGTTGAGGGCGACGGGCGAGCCGGACACTGTCACATTCTGCGCGGCCGGCGCGGCGCCACCCTTCACTTGCGTGAAGGTGAGCGTCGTGGTGGGCGCCGAGATGGTTCCCGCGGTCACCTGCAAGGTCACGGGAATGACGGCCGGGCTGCCGGCAGCGAACGGGCTCAGCACAACGACTTTGCCCTGGTACTTGCCGGAAGTGAGCTTGGAGCCATCCACGGAGACGTTAAACGAGCCGGTGGTAGTGCCCGTCGAAACGGATACCGAGAGCCAGCCGAGCCCTCCGTCATAAGCCGACGGCAAGAAGGTCAGCCCAGGCACGTTGCTGGATACGGTGACCGCCTGCGCGGCCGGAGCCGACCCGGCAATGCTCTGTGAGAACGAGAGGCCGGCGGCCGGAGCGACAGTGATCGTCCCGGAGGTCAACTGCAAGACGACTGGAATGGTTGCCGGGCTGTCGAGAACGGCGCCGGCGGGACCGGTCGCCGTCACGGCAACGGTGCCCGTGTAAATCCCGGGCGGAAGGCTGGCCGGCGGAGTCGCCTGCAGCCCGACCGTGCCAGGTGTGGCAGCCGGCGGCCCGTAAACCCCCAACCACGTCACTGTCGGCTGGCCCCAGACCAGCCCTAGTACATCGGCGCTGGTGCTGGCGAGTGTAACAGACTGGACCTGTGACGACTGGCCGCTGCTGGCCTGGATGGTAAACACCACCGGCTGCGGTGGAGTCACCAACAGCAGCGCGTTGGTGCTCACGTAGAGCGTCACCGGAATGTTGACGGAGGTCAGCGCGGCCCCGGTCGCCTGGTTCATCACGGTTATGGCGATTTGGCCGTTATATGTGTTCGCGGAGAGACCCGAGGTGTTGGCGGACACGTTGAACGAGCTGTCCGTAGTTCCGTTGACCTGGCCGGTCAGGATCAGCCACGAAGCGGTAGTCGTGGCGCTGTAGATGAGGGGCGCCCCGTTGCTGCTCGTGAGCGCGACGGTTTGCAGAGCGGGAAACGACTGCCCGATCTGGTACGCAAACCATAGCGAGGTGGGACTGGACACCAGCAGGGGATTGTTGGTCACGCTCAAAGTCACGGAGATGGATTGCGTCACTCCACCGGCCACGAACGACACCGTGCCGTTGTAAGTACCGGTGCCGAGCTTGCTGGGATCTACCCCGATCGAAACCGGAGTGGGCGTGGTGCCGGAAGTTGGCGTGACAACCAGCCAGGTGGCGGACGGGGTGACCGTGTATGCCAGCGCCGTGCTGGTGCTCCCGGGCGTGACGGAAACGGCCGCCGGCTGCGCGGTTCCAATCTGATAATTGAAACTGAGCGGCGCCGTGTTCAGGTTCAGCAGCGGACTTCCAGAGACATTGAGCTTGACCGGAATATTCTGAGCGGCGCCGGGCGTAGTCAGGCTGAGAGTACCGTTGCAAGGACTCGTCGAGGGCGTGCAGGAAGAAGGAATTGTGACGGTCACGTTGACGGTCTTGCTCTGGCCCGCGCCGACCGTCCCGCTCGGCTTGTCGGTGGTGATCCAGGAATCCCCTGTGAACGAAAAGTTGATGTCCTGGGAGCCGGCCGTGAGCACGATTGGCTGCGTGGTCACATTATTGGTCCCGTTCACCTGGTAGCTGAATGAGAGTGAAGCGGGGGCAACCGTCAATTGAGGCAACGCGCTGACTACCAGCGTCACCTGTATGGTTGCCGGGCCGGTGCTGGCGGGGGTGGGCGTGATGGTGATGGTTCCCGTGTATGTGCCGGCCGCCAGGAATTGCGCCACCGCGGTGTTGATCCCAACCGTGACCACCGTCCCATTGAGGCCCGCCTGCAGCCAGTTTCCACCGCTGGCAGTGCTCGGGGTTATGCTGACCGTAGTACCGGAAGGAACGCTCAGCGTGGCACTCTGCGCCAGCGGAGCGTTGGTGCTGCCGGCCGTGTATTGAAACGCGGGAAGCGTGGACGGATTGACGCCGATGCTGCTGACCGAGACAATGACCGGCACGTTGTAGAAACCGGTNNTGCCAGTCTGAAGCGACGTATGCAACCACGAAGCCTGCGGCGTCACCGAGAAGGTGATGGCCGCACTCGTGCTGCTGGCGAAGGTGAGCTGCGCCGAGGCGCCCGTGTTCGCCTGGGTCGTGATGTTAAGCGGGTTAGGGCTGATATTCAGCGTCTGCGCGTGCAACGCGCCAGTCGCAAGCAGAAGTACATTCAGGCTGAGAACGGAATAGAGTTTCTTCAAGGCACACCTCCACTGATCGGCAGTCCGGACGGGGGGAACGCTCAATACACAAAATACCTTGCACGGCGCGTGCCATCCGGGTTGTCTCCTAAAAACATAATGGACCGATTATGTTTTATATGCAAGAAGAATCATCGGGTTAGGGTGAATTGCGGCTGGGTCCGCAAGGCGCTCCGGGCGGTGTCCGGTCCGGCCTCGCGGCGCAATCCGACACAGGGGGTGTACCGGCCGGCCACGATTCAGGCGGGTACTCGCGCGCCGTACAGCCCGTGTCTGAAGATGTACTCCAAAACGGGCTCGGGGACTGCAGCGGGGCGCTCGCCCGCCGCCAGGGCGCGGCGGATTTCCGAGGAAGAGACCGGCAGCTCGATGGTATCGAGCCGTTCCAACCGGACTCCCGGCGGCGCTTCATAGACATGGCCGGGGCGGCTCACCACAATGAAACGGACCCTCCGCGCGACATCCTCCCATCGCCGCCACGTCCGGATCTCGGCGAACGCATCCGCGCCAATGATGAGGAACAATTCGTCCGCCGGCGCTATCCGGGCCTGCATCTTCTCGATGGTATCGATCGAGTAGCTGCGCTGGACCCCCTCTTCCAGCCGGGATACCTCGAAACGCGCCTCGCCCTGGCACGCCAACTCGGCCATGCGCACGCGATCGTCGTAAGGCGCGTGTGTGTTTCCGGCCTTGTGCGGCGGATGGGCGGCCGGGACGAAGAGCACCCGGTCAAGCTGGAAACGCTCCGCCGCTCTCCTGGCCACCGCCAGGTGGGCCTTGTGAATGGGGTCGAACGTGCCTCCGAAAATCGCCNNTGTGGCGGTTGTCCAGGAACGGAGTGGCGGCCACGGTGACAAAGAACTGGCTCCCGTTGGTATTCGGCCCGGCGTTGGCCATGGAGAGGATGCCCGGCTTCGAGTGCTTGAGCTCGGGGTGGAACTCATCGGCAAACCGGTACCCGGGGCCGCCACGCCCCGTGCCCTCCGGATCGCCGCCCTGGATCATGAAATCCGGAATCACGCGATGAAAAATGGTGCCGTCATAGAACGGCTTCCCCGTCTTGGTTCCTTCCGCCAGACTGACGAAGTTCTCGACCGTGCGCGGCGCCTGGACGGCGAAAAGCTCGATCTTGAAGCTGCCTTCCGTGGTATCGAATGCGGCGTAGATGTGGTTGGCCATCACTGCGATTGTAGCAGTGGCGGGGCATGCTGTAGCTACGGATGCAGCCGGTTTAGCATGCGCGGAAAGGCGATGGTCTCACGGATGTGTTCGAGGCCGCAGATCCAGGCCACNNTCGAAGGCCTCCCTCGGGAGGTTGTGCTCCTGGATGCGCTGGAGCAGCAGCTCTGGGTCGTGGATGCGCTGGCCGCCGCCGATGATTTCCCCGTAGCCTTCGGGCGCGAGCACGTCCACGCCCAGCACCAGGTCCGGCCGCTCGGCGTCCGGCTGGAAGTAGAACGCTTTGAACGAAGCTGGGAAGCGGTCCACCATGATGGGCCGCTGGCGGTCTTCGGTGAGCAGCGTCTCGTCGGTGCCGCCGAAATCGCCGCCCCACTGGATCTCGCTGCCCTTCGATTGCAGAATCTGGATGGCGTCGTCGTAGCTCATGCGCGGAAACGGCGCCTGGATGGCTTCGAGTTTGGCGACGTCGCGCTCCAGGCGCTTCAGCTCCTCGCGCCGGTTTTCGAGCACGCGCCCGACGATGAAGACGATCAGCTCTTCCGCCACGCGCTTCACGTCCTCGAGCGTGGCGTAGGCCATCTCCGGCTCCACCATCCAGAACTCGGTGAGGTGGCGCCGCGTCTTGGATTTTTCGGCGCGGAAGGTCGGTCCAAAGCAGTACACCTTGCCAAAGGCCATGGCGGTGGCTTCGTTATAGAGCTGGCCGGATTGCGTGAGGAAGGCCTTGTCGTCCTCGAAGTAATCCACCTGGAACAGCGTGGTAGTCCCCTCGCATGCTGCCGGCGTGAAAATCGGGGTATCCACCAGCGTGAAGCCGTGCGAGTCGAAATAGTCGCGCACGGCCTTGATTACCTCGTGGCGCACGCGGATGATGGCGTGCTGGCGCTGGCTGCGCAGCCACAGGTGGCGGTGGTCCATCAGAAAGTCGGTGCCGTGCTCCTTGGGCGTGATCGGATACGGGTCGCTTTCCGGCACCCGCTGCACCACTTCCAGGTTCTCCAGGTCCATCTCGAAGCCCCCGGGCGCGCGCTCGTCGGCGCGGACCTTGCCGGTGACGATGATGGAGGATTCCTGGGTCAGGTTCTTGACGGTCTCGAACAATTCCTCCGGCAGGGCGGCCTTCACGGCCACGCATTGCATCAGGCCGTAGCCGTCGCGAAGAATCGGGAACGCGATCTTTCCGGAGCGCCGCAGGTTGTACAGCCAGCCGGCAATTTGCACGCTTTCGCCGGCGTGTTGGGCGGCTTCGGCGATGGTGATTCGCGGAATCGTGTTCATTGGTTTTCCAGCCGGTCGAACACTTCCTGCACGCTCTCGAGCGGAGGCGCGGTCCCGGGCTGTTCTTTCAGCTCCAGCAGCAGCGGATACTGCGCTTCGCGGCTGCGCAACAACCGCATGGTGTTCTTCCAGTCGATGCCGCCGCCTTCCGACAGGAAGGGGAAGAGGTGGCTGTCCTCCTTTCCATTATTGTCGTGCACGTGCGTGGAACGGATGCGGTCCTGCATGAGGTTGAAGGCCGTCTCGATCCCCTCGTTCATGTGGGCGTGGCCGGTGTCGAAGGCGTAGTTCAACCCGATATGGGTCAGCTCCTGGAATTGCAGAAGCCGCGCGGCGCTGGCCAGTTCGTTGGGAGTGTTCTCCAGCAGGATCTCGACGCCGCGCTGCCGGGCGAAGAGGTTCAGCTCCTCGAGAGCGGCGAAAGCCGCATCGAACTTGCGCTCGTCGAACTCCTCGCCGACGACGCCGATGTGCTGCACCAGGTACCGGAAGGGAATCACTTCGGCGATATCGAGGGCGCGCTTGATCTCATCCACCATCTCCAGGCGCCGTCCCTTCACCGGCTCGGTGAGGGAGATGACCGCGTGCGGGCCGGAGCGGCCCCAGATTTCGTCGTTGTAAATGGGCGCGTGCAGCGAGTGCAGCTTGATGTGGGAGTCTCGAAACCAGTAGCCCAACTCCGCCACTTGCGCCTTCTCGCGGTAGTCCAGGTGCTGGCGCGCGCAGAAGATCTCCACGGCGGGGATGCCCGCCTGCTCGATCCTGCTCAGCAGCGCGACCGTCAGGCGATGATTGACGAACAGGTGCGTCGAGAGTGCGTGGTTCATTTCGTGGTCAGTATCCTTCCGCCGTGGCCTCGGTGCGCGGATCGGGCGCGCCTTCCAGCCACCCGTTGATGAACCCGATGGCCGCCACCTCGCCCTGCGCGCTCACCGGCTTCACCGTGTAGCCGCGTTTTTCGAGCAGCGCGATGGTGTCCGGCGAGTAGCCCGGCTCCAGGCGCAGCTCGTCCGGTATCCACTGGTGATGGAAGCGCGGCCAGTTCACCGCGTCTTGCACGTTCATGCCGAAATCCAGCACGTTGACGATCGTTTCGAGCACCGTGTTGATGATGGTCGGGCCGCCCGGCGATCCCAGCGCCAGGTACGGCTTGCCGTCCCGCAGCACGATAGTCGGAGTCATCGCGGAGAGCGGCGTCTTCGCCGGCTGGATGGCGTTGGCTTCGCCCTGGATCAGCCCGTACATGTTGGCCCCGCCGGGCTTGGCCGCGAAATCGTCCATTTCATTGTTGAGCAGGAACCCCAGGCCCGCGGGCGTCACTTTGCTGCCGTAGCCGCCGTTCAGCGTATAGGTCACGGCCGCGATATTGCCCTCGCCATCGGCAATCGTGTAGTGCGTGGTTTCGGCCGATTCGTGCCCCGAGAACACCCCCGCGTGGACCTGGCTGCTGGGCGTGGCGCGTTCCGGATCGATGGATTTCCGCAGCTTCAGAATGTAGTTCGCGTCGAGCAGCCCGCCGAGCGGCACCTTTACGAAATCGGCATCGCCCAGGTGCTCCGCGCGATCGGCGAAATAGCGGCGCATGGCTTCCGTCATGTAATGGAGGGCGGCGGCGGAGCCCGCGCCGGTCTTCTCGTACCCGGTGCCCTCCAACACGCCCAGCATCTGGAGAATGCCCACCCCGCCGGAACTGGGCAGCGGCGCCGTCACAATCGAGTAGCCGCGGTAACTGCCGGTGAGCGGTTGGCGCTCCTTGACAGTGTAATTCTTCAAATCGGCCGCGGTGACGAGGCCGCCGTGCTCCGCCATGTCCTTAGCCAGCAGGCGCGCGGTCTCGCCTTCATAGAAATCCTTCGCGCCCAGCCGGGCGATACGCTCCAGCGTGCGCGCCAGCTCCGGCTGGACCAAGATTTCGCCCGGCTCGTAATACTTGCCGTCTCTCAGAAAAATGCGTTTCGATTCGGGAAAGCGGCCCAAACCGCGCGCGCTCGATTGCAGCGACTGCGCGGTTCCATACGAGACCGGGAACCCCTTGGACGCCAGCTCGATGGCCGGGCGCAGCATCTCCGCCCACGGCTTCTTGCCGTACTTTTGCGAAGCGTACTCGAGACCTCGCACCGTGCCGGGCACGCCCGAGGCGCGGTAGCCGATGGTGCTCTCCTCGGTGGGTTTGCCCGCGGCGTCGAGGTACATGTTGCGCGAGGCCGCTTCGGGCGACCGCTCGCGGAAATCGATGAACGTGGTGCGCCCGTCGGCCAGGCGCACCAGCATGAAGCCCCCGCCTCCAATGTTTCCGGCCGAGGGGTGGGTCACCGCCAAAGCGAACCCCACGGCGACTGCGGCGTCGACGGCATTCCCGCCGGCTCGCAGGACCTCGACGCCGGCTTGGGTGGCGTGGCGTTCCCGCGTGACCACCATGGCGTGCCGCGCGCGCACCGGTTGCGCAGCCCACGCGGGCATGCCGGCCGCCAACAGCAGTGTGGCGCAGACTCTCAGTCTNNCGTCCCGACTCATCGGGACGCTCTTTCCCGCTTCGCCCCATAGATCTCGATTCTACAGTACTCTCACCCCTTCGACCGCCGTCTCCGCCATTCGAAGAGCATCACGCCCGCCGCCACCGACACATTCAGCGACGAAATCCGGCCCGCCACGGGGATGCGGACCAGCGCGTCGCAATGCTTCCGTACCTGCTCGTGCAGGCCTTTGCCCTCGCCGCCCAGCACCACCGCCGCCGGCGACGCGTACTCCACCTGATCGTATGTTACGGTGCCGCGCTCATCCAGGCCGTAGATCCAGAAACCGCGCTGTTTGAGCTCTTCGAGCGCCCGGTTGATATTGGTGACGCGCACCACCGGCAGGTGCTCGAGCGCGCCGGCCGCGGCCTTGGCCACCACGTCGGTGACGCCGGC
>PLMF01000264.1:8551-57822 GCA_003142355.1 Bryobacterales bacterium | reverse complement strand
GTGCCGGCCAGGCGGTCGAGCGCCGCGCGCGGCTCAAACCGCACCGGTATCGAAGCGCGCCGCGCCAAATCGATGATTTCCTGCACGCGCGGCCCGCCCGCGCCTTGCGCCACCAGCAGGCGCTCCAGCGTGTGTTTCGCCCGCAGAGCCTCCGCCACTGGATGAATGCCGCTCAAGATCGCCATTTGGATGAATCCTGGATGAACCGGCTATCTCCCTCCACGAAATCGAATTCGGCGAGCTTCGCGGCCGGCTCCCAGCGCATTTCGTGGAATATCACGTTGCGCGGTTCGCCGCCGAATTCTCGCACGCGAAAGAAGATCAGCCATATGGTATCCCTGCCCGGATAGGTGTGCTGGTAGCGCGTGATTTCTTCGCCCGCCGCGCCGAGGATGCCGAGTTCCTCCTCCAGTTCCCGCGCCAGCGCCTGTTCGGGCGTTTCACCGGGCTCCACTTTGCCTCCCGGAAATTCCCATTGGAGCGGGTGAGACTGCTCGGGCTTCCTGCGGCAGATCAGAAACCGCCCTTGGCGCTCAATGATCCCCGCTACCACCTGAACCATGCCAATATTGGAGCATAAGATGTACCCTCCGCGCCTGATCGAACACTTCCAGAATCCGCGCAACGTGGGCGAACTCGCGCCGCCGGCGGTGACGGTGGAGGTGTCCAACCCGGCCTGCGGCGACATTCTGCGTCTCTCCGCGCGGTTCGAGGCCGAGGTGGCGGTGGAGGTGCGCTACAAGGTCCGTGGCTGCACCGCGTCCATCGCCGCCGGCTCCGCTCTCACGGAATGGATGGCGGGCAAGACGCGCGCCCAGATGGCGGCGTTCCATCCAGCCATCGTGGACCAGGCCGTGGGCGGTTTGGCCGCCGAATCCAAGCACGCTGCCGCGCTCTGCGCCGATGGGGTGAAGCTGCTCCTGAAAGCGAACTTTTTCCAAGATCGTCCGTCTTAACTCAGGAGGCTCAAAGATGGACCTGATGCGAAGCTGCCTGCAGGACTTGCGCTACGCCGTCCGCAACCTGCTGAAGTCACCTGGATTCACGGCCGTGGCGGCGATCACGCTGACCATCGGGATCGGCGCCAACACCGCTATTTTCAGCATCATCGACACCGTCTTGTTGCGGCCTCTGCCGTATCGCAACCCCGGCCAACTGGTGCGGTTGTACGAGACCGAAGCCGCGCCCGGCCGCTATCCTTTCGCCGGGCCGGATTTCGTGGACTGGAAAGCCCAGAACAAGACCTTCCAGGACATGACCCTGTTAGGCTGGCCGCGCGACTTCAACCTCAGCGGCGAGGGACAACTGGACCACGTATTGGGCGTTCCCACCGAAGCCAACTTCTTTTCCTTGCTGGGCGTCGGCCCGTTGCTGGGCCGGACCTGGGCGCCGGGCGAAGACCAGCCCGGCAAGGACCGGGTGGTCATTCTCAGTTACGGCCTGTGGAGGAGCCGATTCGCCGGCGACCCGGGCGCGATCGGACGCACCATCGAGCTGAACTCCGAGAAACACACCGTCGTCGGCGTCATGCCGGCCAGCTTCCGTTATCCCTCCAGGGCGCAACTGTGGGTTCCTCTGGGCATGGACGCCAAAGGCCTGGGCTCGCGCGGCAATCACTGGGCCGGCGCCATCGGCAGGCTGAAACCCGGAGTCGCGTTCCAGACGGCCCTGGCGGACCTCAAGCTCATTGCGCAACGCCTCGAACAAACCTACCCGGACTCCAACGACAAGGTCGGAGCCAGCGCCCTGCTGCTGCATGACGACTTGGTCGGCGACTCCCGGGGTTCCCTGCTCATGATGTTGTCGGCGGTAGGGCTGGTCCTGCTGATCGCTTGCGCCAACGTGGCCAATCTGCTGCTTTCCAGGGCCACCGCGCGCCAGAAAGAGATGGCGGTGCGCAGCGCGCTGGGAGCGGTCCGGGCGCGGCTGCTGCGGCAACTGCTCACCGAAAGCCTCCTGCTCTCCTTGTTGGGCGGGGCTCTTGGTGTGCTGGCGGCCTGGGGCATCATCGGCCTGTTCTCGCGCGCCAGGTTTACCGGCATCCCGCAGTTCGCCATCGTTCAGCTCAACGGAGAGGTGCTGGCCTTCACGTTCGCGCTGGCGGTGGTCACGGGCGTCTTGTTCGGCATCGTTCCGGCGCTGCGCACGTCCCGTCCCGATCTCCATGAGGAGCTGAAAGGCGGTGCCGGAAGCGTCATCAGCCCAGGCCGGCGGCGTCGTTCCACCAGCAATGCGCTGGTAGCGGCCGAAATGGCGCTGTCGCTGTTGCTGCTGGTCTCGGCCGGACTGTTGCTGAAGGATTTCGCGCGGCTGCGCAACCTGGATATCGGGGTGCGCCCGGAAGGTGTGTGGACCGCGGCTGTGCGGCTGCCCGAGACTTCCTACAAAACCGCCCGGCAGAAATTCACTTTCTCGCAGGCGCTGCTGGAGAAATCCGCGCGCCTTGCGGGAGTGGACTCCGCCGCCATCGGCGATCACCTGCCTTTGGAGGGCGGCAGCAACTACTACATCACGCTCCGCGGGCAGACCTCGCAAAAGAGCAACAAGCTGGTGGGGAACCATTCCGTCTCTCCCGGCTATTTCCGCGCCATGGGAGTCCGCCTGCTCCAGGGCCGGCTGTTTACTCAGGAGGACGTCGACCGGACTCTGGCGCTCGAGGAACGCTGGCGGCAGCTCACGGAAGGCGGCCGCCGGCTGCCTCCCGATCAAGCCAACGCCATGATCTCCCCAACCGTGATCAACGAGACGATGGCTCGCTTCTTCTGGCCCAACCAGAATCCCCTCGGCCAGATGTTCTCGCAGGGCAGCGACAACGGGCCCTGGAGGCAGGTCATCGGCGTGGTGAACGACGTCCGGGATACGGGACTCACCCAAAAGCCCGTTCCGGAAGCGCACGACGCGTTCGACGGCGGTTCGCGCCTGTTCCTGGTGCTGCACACCTCCCTGCCTCCATCCAGCCTGACGCCACAGGTGCGCCGTGCGCTGGGCCAGATCGATTCCAGCCTGCCCCTATTCTCGGTCCGCACCATGGACCAGGTGATCGCCGACAACGCGCAAGGCCAGCAGTTTTTCAGCCTGCTGGCAGGATCGTTTGCGGCGTTGGCGCTGGTGCTGGCCGCGGTGGGAATCTACGGCGTGCTGTCCTACGCGGTCACGCAGCGCACACGCGAGATCGGCATTCGGATTTCGCTGGGCGCCAGCCGGGGCCGCGTGCTGGGCGAAGTCATGCGGGAGGGCATGCGCCTGGCGGCCATCGGCCTGGTGGCCGGCATGGCGGGTGCGCTTGCCTCCGGACGCGTGCTGGCCAGCTTTCTGCACGAGGTCACCCCCGCCGATCCCACGATTCTCGTCCTCACCGCCGGGCTGCTGGCAGTGGTGGCTGTGGTGGCGTGCTACCTGCCGGCTCGCCGCGCGGCGCGGCTGGACCCCATGGCGGCGCTGCGGTACGAGTAAGAGGGGCCTGGATGGCCACCGCCTCGAAGCGCAGCCGCTCGATTTCGGTCGCCAGGTTGGCCAGCGACGCGCGGCACTCGGGAAATTCGCGGCTGGCCGCTTCGCGCTCGATCCGCTTGAGCACCGCGGCGGCCGCATTGGCCCCCACGTTGGCGCAGGCGCCCTTGGAATAGTGCGCCAACTGCATGCACTTCTGCGAATCTTCCGCGCGAATGGCGGATTCCAGGAACGGCATTTGCCGCGAGGTGTCGTCAATCAACGCCGCCAGAATCTCGCGCATGAGATCTTCGTCGTCCAGCGTCACGTCCCGGAGTTGCGCCCGGTCCAACACGATCGATGCGTCGGGAACCTGCACGACTTGATTGTGCCAGCACCAGGGCGAACATGGAATCGGCGGAAGACCTTAGAACGGCCCCCTAGTTGCCTTATCGCGGCCGCACGGCGCCGAACGTGAAGGATGTCTCGACCGCGTGGAGCTTGGAATCCAAGACCGCGCTGGCCAGGAATGCCGGGGCCAGCGGGGTGCCGAAACGCATATCGAGCACCTCCACCCTCTGGCCGTTCTCCGGCTCTGAAACCGGCACGATCCGCCACAGCGGAAACCGCGCGAACCGCAGAAACTCCTGAATGGCGGCCGTATGGAGCGCGGCCTCCAGGGCGGCGCTGGGCTCCGGTTTGTGGAAGATCATGCCGCGCGTGGGGTCGAACTCGCCCGCCAGGTTCACGTCTTCCACATCGTAGGAACCGCCGGTTTCCACCAGGCCCCGCCAGCGCAAGGGGTTGGCGGGGTGGGGCAGGGCNNCGCGCGTGCAGAACGCCGCGGCCGCAGTTGTACAACAACAGAAAAGCCAGCGCGAATATGGCGAACCCGCGGCCATGGTTCTTTTCGCGCACCGTGCCCGAGCTGACCTCCGAGCCGACCAGGCCGGCCACAAATGGTCCCGCGATCCCCAGCAGCAAGGCGCCCCAGATCCAAATGTCGATCACGCTGGTGAGGTCCAGCCGCAGCCATTCCCCGGAAAAGGGCAGCCACAGGCGGATGCCGTAACTGTTGGTGAAATCGAGCAGCAGGTGCGAGGCCACCCCTATCAGCGCCGCGAAAAATGCCCCCAGCCAGTGGACCGGCTTTCGGCTTGCCACCCTCACCACCAGCACCGCCAGCAGGGCCATCACCGGCATGGCCACCAGTGAGTGGGTCAGATGCCTGTGGTAGTGCAGGTAGTTTAATGAGCCTCCCGCCGCGCTCAGGATGTCGATATCGGGGGCGTTGGCCGCCAGCAGCAGAATCGGCAAGGCTCGCGGGGTCCAGCGTCCCAGTCCAACCCTGCTCAAGAACAGGCCGGTCGCCGTATGCGTAAGAGGATCCATGGTGTGATGCCAGACTATCTATTGTACGGGGAAACGGGACCCCGGCGGCTGCGGCCGGCGGGGAAAAACCAGCTATGCGGATAACCGCAGTTCTACCCGCGCGGGGCGCGGAGGCACGGCCAGCAAAGAACTGTCGGGCTCCTTACGGATGATGCCGCCAAAGTATTCACTCAGGGGGAAGAGCGGGTACGGCTGGAGTTCGGCGAAGACCCGCCCCAGTCTCTGCTCGATCAGGTAGACCGCATGAAAGAAGTCCCCGCGGTCCATGTTCAATTGGCGGCAGCAGAGCCTCCAGTCCGCCCCCAGGAGGAAATGAAATCGGAAAATTCGATGGTCGTAATCGTCCAGCACTCGATCGCTGACCAGGCAAAAGTCGGCAAGGTATTCTTCCCGCTTGCGCGAATAGGTCCGCCGGCCGTCGCGGCCCAGGCAGGATTCCAGGGAAACCGTGCCGGTGTGCGCCCCTTCAGCGACGAACTGCCGAAAACGGTTGAAACAGGTTCGAAAAACCGTCCGAAATACGCAATCGCAAGGCGCTTCCTTTCCGTTATGGACAAGGCGCATGCCGAGGCCCTGGCAGTGCGTGCACGACGCCTTTGCCAGCCCTATCGAGTTCGATCTGCTCCACTGCATGATGAGAATGTCCTCCTGTGGCGCCAGCCTTTACGGAAGGGGCCAGCGCCAACAGCTTTTTCAAATTTAGCGCCGCATAAGAAAACGTCAAGTATTTCTATTAGGATTTTTTTGAAATAATAAGCAAGTTCTAATAAGCAAAATACGTATCACCTTGCTTTTAGAAGAGGTATTTGAGATGTGCCTGGGACGATTAAATCTAAGGAATCGCCGAATTCCGATTTTGGTATAATAGGTTCTAGTACTCCTCTATTTCCTGCGGGAATAGGGTTAACAAGAGTGGTGTGGACTTTCGCGAACAACAGCGGCGGCTCATCGCCCACCTTCGCGCGCTCGTTCGTAGCGGGGATGCCACCGAGCGGGGTCTCGCCCGGCTGACCGGTGTCTCGCAGCCTCACATGCACAATGTGCTTAAAGGCAAGCGGCTTCTCTCGCTGGAAATGGCGGACCAGGTTCTTGCCCGACTGCATCTCGACCTGCTGGATTTCATAGAACCAGGGGAACTGCTGGAATGGCAGCGCCGCCGTTGAGTTTTTCAACGGTGCGCCGCGCCGTTCCGGCAGTATGCTGGAATGGAGGACGGGAGGCGTCGAGATTGAGCCGGCTGGGAAGTCGGGAGCAGGTCCGGGACGCTCGGTTCAAGCGGCTGGCGCAGAGCATCGATGCGCTGGCGGAGAAGGACGAGAGTTTTCTGCGGCACGGCCGCGAAATAGCCGCGCTCCGCAGAAGCGCGGCCACCGGCCTGCATGCCATCTGCTCCGGTTTTGTGGGCTCTGTCAACCGGTTGCTTTCCCGCTGCGAGATGGTGCTCTCACCGCCGGAGTTCTCCCCGGACGCCTTTCAGGAAGATGGTAAGAACCTGTTCCAGATCAACGTCCAGGGGAGAATTCTTCAAGTCGAGTTTGAGGCCGCTCCGGAGCTGATCTCCACCGAGGACTTGCGCATTCCGTACACCCTCCAGGGTGTCGTTCGCGCGTTCAACCAGGAACTGCTGGATCGGAGCCTGATCGAAGAGCAACTCCTCTTCTATACCCTGGAAAAGGAAAAGAAGATGTGGCGCTTCTTCGATGCGCGCACCTACCGCTCCGGGCCATTCGACCAGGAATACCTCATCTCGCTGATGGAGCAGTTGATCTGACGCCCCGTCTTCCCCAAGCTGCTCATTTTCTGGTATAGTTGACTCGATTTCGTCTGCTGGGACATCTGTACAGCTTCAGGGACGCACGAAAGGAAGGTGTCTGGTGAGTTCAAGGAAAGATGCCGAACCCCCCGCCAAGCCGAAAGCCGGGTTCTCCCGACGCGGATTTATCCGCGGGGTGGGCCTGGGCAGCGGTGCGGTGGGAACGGGCCTGCTGGAAAGAGAGGCGGTCGCAGCGCCGGCCCCAGCCAATGTGGCTGGACCCGGGCCGGTCGCGATCACGCTTACCATCAACGGAAAACCCGTCAACGTGACGGTTGAGCCGCGCGTGACGCTGCTCGACGCCATGCGCAATTATCTGGACTTGACCGGCGCGAAGAGAGCCTGCGACCGCGGCGTCTGCGGATCCTGCACCGTCATCATGGCGGGCAAGACCGTGTACAGTTGCAGCGTCCTGGCCATCGACGCGCAGGGCAAGAATATCGAAACCATCGAAGGTCTTGCCGCCGGCAACAATTTGCATCCGGTTTCCGCGGCCTTCGTCAACCATGACGCGCAGCAGTGCGGATACTGCACTTCCGGATTCGTCATGGCGGCCAAGGGCTTCATCGACAAGCATCCCAACCCCACCATGGAGGACGTGAAGCACGGGCTGGGCGGCAACCTGTGCCGCTGCGGCACCTACATGGGGATTCGCCAGGCGGTGCTCGAGGCCGCCAAGGAAATGAAGGGAGCAAAGAATGGCTAACACTCCGGACTACAACTGGCCGCCGATGGAGAAACGCAAGGTCATCGGCAAGCCCTATAAGCGCTTGGATGGACCGCAGAAAGCCAGCGGCCGCGCCAAGTACTCCTCGGATCTCAAGCCCAAGGACCTGCTTTTCGGGGTGTACCTGACCTGCCCGCACGCCCATGCCCGCGTCACCGGCATCGACACCAGCGCGGCGGAAAAGACCGCCGGCGTAAAAGCGGTGCACGTGGTTTCCCCCGCGGGAACCGAGATCCAGTGGGCTGGAACCGAAATTGCGGCGGTGGCCGCCACCACCGAAGAGATCGCCCGTGACGCGGTGCGCAAAATCAAGGTGGATTATGAAGTGCTGCCGCACCTGGTCAAGGACGACGACCTGAGCAAGGCCGGGGAGCGCGCCAAAGCAGCGGGCGAGAAACTGGTAGGCGATCCGGACAAGGCTTTCCAGGAGGCCGAAGCGGTNNGGGCAGGTCATCCAGTGGCAGGGCGACCAAGTCAACGTATTCCCCTCGGTGCAGGATGTCACGCACTATGCCGGCTCGCTGGGCCCGAACCTCAAGGTGCCGATTGCCAATATCCACGTCAAGCAGGACCACATTGGCGGCGCATTCGGCAGCAAATTCGCGCCGGATTCCTGGGGCCAGGTGGGCGCCTTCCTTTCGCAGAAGGCCGGCGGCCGTCCGGTGAAATTGTTCCTCGACCGCGCCACCGACCAGACCATCGCGGGCAATCGTCCTTCGGCCTACGCCAAGATCAGAATCGCAGGCAAGAAGGATGGCACCGTCACCGCGTGGCAGTCGGACTCGTGGGCCACCGGCGGTTTTACCGGCGGCGGCTCGCCGCCCCTGCCATATATCATCGACACCATTCCCAACCAGCGTCTCCACCACACGTCTGTGGCGGTGAATGCCGGGCCTTCCCGTGCGTGGCGCGCGCCGAATAACCAGCAAGCCTCCTACCTGACGTGCAGCGCGCTGGAGGACTTCGCGGCCAANNGTGGAGACATACCGGTACCAGTTGCAAAAGGCCGCCGAGATCGCCGATTGGAAAAAACTGTGGCATCCGCGCGGGCAGGGCGCCTCAGGCCCGGTGAAGCGCGGTCTGGGCATCGGCTTCAGCGCCTGGGGCGGCGGAGGACACCAGAGCCAGTGCCGCACCACCATCAACCCGGATGGCTCGGTGCTGGTGGAAATCGGTACCCAGGACTTGGGCACCGGGACGCGCACCATCATCGTCCAGGTGGCGGCCGAGACCCTGGGGCTTCCGATGGGCGCGATCAAGCTGGCGATCGGGTCGAGCGACCTGCCGCCGGACAGCGCCTCGGGCGGCTCGACCACCGTGGGCGGCGTTTCGTCTTCGACGCGCAAGGCGGCGGTCAACGCGCTCGCCAAGCTGTTCGAAGCGGCCGCGCCGGCGCTAGGCGCACAGCCCGAGCAGTTGGAGGCGGTCGACGGCCACATCCGCGTGAAGGACACTCCCAACAAGAGCCTCACCTGGCAGGCGGCTTGCCGCAAGCTGGGGGTCACCAAGATCTCCGAAATGGGCGAGAACCAGCAGCGCAATCCCATGGGCCTCAACAGCTCGGGCGTCGCCGGCATTCAGATTGCCGACGTCTCAGTGGATACGGAGACGGGGCTGGTCAAGATCAATCGCTATGTGGCCGTGCAGGATTGCGGCATGGTCATCAACCCGCGGCTGTCGGAAAGCGTGTGCTACGGCGCCATCATCATGGGGATCAGCACGGCTCTGTTCGAACAGCGCGTCATGGACGAGCAGACCGGCCGCATGCTGAATCCCGACTTCGAGTTCTACAAGCTGGCCGGCATCAACGATATCGGCGAGATTATCGTCCATCTCGACATCCGGCCGGAAAACGATAAGCGCGGCGTCATCGGCCTGGGTGAGCCGCCGGCTGTCGCCATCTGCGCGGCGGTTGGAAATGCGGTAGCCAACGCGATTGGAGTGCGGGTCCCCAACATCCCCATGACTCCGGATCGCGTGCTGGCCGCGCTGGAAGGGAGGAACGCATAATGCAGTCCTTTGAATTTGCCAATCCGGCGACCGTCCAGGAAGCCGTGGGCCTGCTCGCCCCCCGCTGGGGACAGGCCGATGTCCTGGCCGGCGGTACGGACCTCCTCAGCCTCATGAAAGACTACCTCCACACGCCCAAGCGCGTGGTCAATATCAAGAACATCAAGGAACTCGAGGGCATCCAGAAGACCGGCGCCGGCCTGCGCATCGGCGCGCTGGTGACCATGGAAGAACTGGCCGCCAATGCCGATGTCCGCGCCGGGTACAAATCGCTGGCCGACGCGGCGGCAGGCATTCCCAGCCCGCAGATCCGCAACATGGGCACGGTGGGCGGCGACCTGTGCCAGCGCCCCCGCTGCTGGTATTACCGGCAGGGCTTCGGACTGCTGGCGACGAAGGACGGCAAGCCGCTGGTGCCGGATGGCGAGAACAAGTACCATGCCATCTTCGGCGGCGGCCCCGCTTATTTCGTGAGCCCCTCGAGCCTCGGGCCGGCGCTGGTGGCGCTGGGCGCGAAGGTCAAGCTGGTTTCCGCGAAGGGCAGCCGCGAGGTGGCGGTGGCCAAATTCTTCGTCGCGCCCAAGGACGAAAACGCGCGCGAGACCGCTCTTCTTCCGAACGAGATTCTCACCGAGATCGTGGTTCCGGCCGGCGCCGTGCGCAGCGCCACTTACGAGGTGCGGCAGAAAGAGGCGCTGGACTGGCCTCTGGCAACCGCATCGGTGGTTTTGCGCATGCGCGGCAATACGGTCGCTGCGGCGAAGGTGGTGCTGGGACACGTTGCGCCCACGCCTTGGGAAGCTCCGGAAGCCGAAAAGGTGCTGGTGGGCAAGACCATTACGGCGGAGTCCGCCGAAGAGGCCGGAAAGGCCGCCGTCTCGGGCGCCCAGCCACTCAGCCAGAACGCCTACAAGGTGCAACTGGCGAAAGTGGCGGTTAAGCGGGCGCTGCTCGAAGCGGTAAAGGTGAAGGCATAACCATGATGGAACGTTCCGGTTTGACCAACATTGGCATGAACCGCTGCGAGAAGCTGCGCTGGAAGGGCATGTACATCGAAGCCGAGTGGGATCCGACGATCCAGCACAGCAACGATGGCGCCTTTTGGTGCCAGCACACGTTCAAGTGCCTGGGTCCGGACGGCAAGGCAGTCGACGAGTTCGAGTGCAGTCCGGGCCGGCAGTGCTACGAAGAGTTGTAACCCGGTGGGCCGCGGCCGCCCGATCCCGAAAGAACGTTTTCACACGATCGTGAATCTGGTCGCGAATGCGGCGAAATGCAGTCAGGCGCTCCTGTTCGCTGCCCTGGACAGCGGCGGGGTCTTCGAAGCTCCAGTGAATCCGCTCGCTGCCCGCCGGAAACACCGGGCAGTTGTCGCGCGCGTTATCGCAGACGGTCACCACGTAGTCGATGGACTGGCCTGAGAACTCGTCGACGGACTTCGAGCGCTGACCCGAGATGTCGATACCGATCTCGTTCATGACGGCAATCGCTTCGGGCCGCACAGAACTTGGCTTGGTGCCGGCGCTGAAGACATCGAAACCTCCTCCGCCTTCAGCACGAAACAACCCCTCCCCCATCTGGCTCCGGGCGGAATTGCCGGTGCATAGAACCAGAATCTTCTTCTTCGTCATCTAATGGACTGCCTCCTTCTGTTATGGGGTCGCCTTTACGGCTTCCTTGCCCTGACGAACGCGCTCATGAACTTACCGTCGACCTGGGGTGCAATCGCGTCGACATCAATCCCCTCGGTCGTCAGAAACTCGCGCGCATCTTCGATGTTGTAGATCCGGGTCGGCTCGACACTGATGCCCACGAACCCGGCCCGCGCGAGCTTTTGGACGTACTCCGCTTCTTGCATCGCTCCAGCAATGCAGCCCACCCAGAGTTCGACATTATGCCGGATCTCCGCCGGGACTTCACCGCGGACCACGATGTCGGAAACCGCGAAACGGCCGCCCGGCTTCAACACGCGAAATGCTTCGCCGATCACGCGGTCCTTGTTGGCCGACAGGTTGATCACGCAGTTGGAAATGATCACGTCTACGGACGCATCCGGGAGCGGAATATTCTCGATCTCGCCCTTGAGAAACTCGACGTTCTCGACTGCGGCTTTTTTCTGGTTCTCGCGGGCGAGAGCAAGCATTTCGTCCGTCATGTCCAGGCCGTAGGCCTTGCCAGTCGGCCCCACGCGCTTCGCGGACAGAAGCACGTCGATGCCACCACCGCTTCCCAGATCGAGAACGATTTCTCCAGGTTTCAGTTCGGCCAGTGCCGTAGGATTGCCGCACCCCAGCGAGGCGAGAACCGCAGCCTCCGGCAATTGGCTCTTCTCGCCGAGGTCATACAGATTCGAGGTGATCGGGTCCGTGGAACAGCAGGACGACGGAGCAGACCCGCAGCAGGCAGCGCCGCTACCTGAGACGACGCGCAGTGCCGCCTGACCGTATTTCTCTTTGACGACTTCTTTGATCGACATATCTCTCCTTTAGTTCTTCGATGTGAACGACGGCATCGGGATCGAGGATTCGATTCCGGGTGCAGCACTCGGAATAGAGGAATGCGAGCAACTCTCTCAGTGCCGCCGCGTTTGCCGAGTACCAGAGGAAGGTGCCGTCGCGGCGGACCGCGACCAGTTCCTCATTCTTCAATTTCTCGAGGTGATGCGATAAATTCGAGGCGGTGAGGCCGAGTTCTTTTTGGATGTCACCGACCACCATTCCCTCCGGATGTGCCGAAAGCAGCAAGCGCATGATGCGGAGGCGCGACTCCGCGCCCAGCGCAGTGAGCATCTCCGCGTACCGCGCGACATCGACGTCGGGTGATTTGGGTCGACGCTCTTCCTTCATGCTTCGATCTCTCCGGCTGCGTCCGGTACGCCGAGTCCCCGGCAGATCTCCAACAGCGCCGCGCGCAGCCCCGCGTACTCATCCGAGAACACGGGTGCGCACTGGGCCGGGGATGCCGTGCCCTGCCACAAACTAGCGGCGAACGCCATGCAGGTCTCTTCTCCGCAAGCTTGGCAGTTCGTCCGGGGCAGCCGCTTATAGATCTCCAGTGCGGGCGGCTTGGCGCGCAATTCGAAGGACGGAACGAGGGTCGCGCGCCGAGCCCAGACTTGGTTGACCAGCACCCGGATCTTCTCCAGTGTCCGCCATCCGTCCGGCAGGTCGTCTGCCTTACCGATGGTCACCCGGCGGGGATACAAACTGATCAGGCGGCGGCCGTCCATGTACGTAAGGGTGCATGGGCCCGCATTGAAACACGCCTGTGGCATGGTGGCGTTGAGATACGGAAGTGCGGCCGTGAGGTCGCCTGCCAGGTGAGCGATTAGCCGGATTCGGGTCTCATCGGCCATGCAGGTGCCGAAGAACATGATCACCGCCTCCTGGAAAACATCCTCTTCGAACCGTACCGGAGGCTGCTCGGGGATGCCGGCAGACGATGTGCGGTATTCCGTCCATCCGGCACAGATGATCTCGTAGTCGCTCCCTATCGCCGACAATCCTTGGGAGTCGCAGACAAGGGCGGGAGCCCCCACCAGCGAGTACCCGGGATCCGGCGACAAAACCTCATAAGGCAATCGCAGGCCGGCCAAGAGGGCGCGAGCCTTTTCGAATTCGCTACGCCTTGCGAATGCGGCGATTAGATCCATGGCAGTCGTGTAGAGGTCAGACAGTTTGCCGGGCCGGACACGTCTCGACAGTCTCGAAATGGCCTCCGAAGTACTTCCGGTTGATCCACAAGGCGACATTCACCAGGGAAATGAGTACGGGGACTTCGACCAGCGGTCCGATAACGGCTGCGAAAGCGGCGCCATGGTGAATGCCGAACGTGGCGATTGCCACGGCGATGGCGAGCTCGAAATTGTTGGACGAGGCCGTGAAGGAGAGCGTAGTCGCCTCCGCATAGTTGGCGCCCACCTTCTTGCTCATCCAGAACGACACGAAGAACATCACCACGAAGTAGATGGTCAGCGGGATGGCGACTCGAACCACGTCGAATGGTAACTCGACGATCATCTCGCCCTTCAGGGAGAACATCACCACGATGGTGAACAACAAAGCGATCAAGGTGATGGGACTGATCTTCGGGATGAACTTTTTCTCGTACCACTGGCGGCCCCTGGCTTTCTGGAGCGCGAAACGGGTGAGCATGCCGGCCAGGAATGGGATGCCGAGATAGATGAAGACGCTCTTCGCAATCGCGGTCATGGAAATGTCGACCTCGACCGCCCGGAGGCCCAACCAGCGTGGAACGGTGGCCAGGAAGAAGTACGAGTAGACGGAGAAGAACAGCACCTGGAAGATCGAGTTCAACGCCACCAGGCCGGCGGCGTACTCACGGTCGCCGTGCGCCAGGTCGTTCCAGACGATGACCATGGCGATGCAGCGGGCCAGACCGATCAGAATGAGGCCCGTCATGTACTCGGGTTTGTCGCGGAGCAGCAGCACAGCGAGGGCAAACATCAGGACGGGTCCGACCACCCAGTTCTGGACGAGCGAGAGGAGCAGGATGCGGCGGTGCTGGAAAACCCGTCCCATCTCCTCGTATTTCACCTTCGCCAGCGGCGGATACATCATGAGGATCAGCCCGACGGCGATTGGTACGGAGGTTGTTCCGACGCTGAAGCGGTCTAAGAAGGGCACAACGCCGGGAACCAGGTAGCCGAGTCCGACCCCGGCGGCCATGGCGGNNTGTGTCCATGTCTGTTTTCAGCCTTTCGAAGTTCCCGCAAAGACCAGTGAATCGCCCGCCAGCTCCCTCAATAGTTCGGGGCCTACGGGAGCATCGGGTTTCCAAGGGATCACCGCGAATCGGGTCGTCAGGCGATCACGCACTTCCGCGATGTAAGGAGCCTCTCGCGAGCCACGCTCGGCCAGGACCGGATCTCGGAATCCATCGCCCGCGAAGCTTTGGTTGACGATCCAGGCGTAAGGCTTGATGCCAGCCCGCCGGAGGTCGTCCTGCAACCGCGCCGCTTCGTGAACGGGAGTCGCCTCCGGCAAAGTCACCAGCAGAACACGCGTGAACTCCGGGTCTCGAAGGCGCGGAAGGAGTTGCCGCACGGCATCCGGCACGTCGCTCATCGTGCGCGTGACATCGCGATGATAGGCTTCGGCCGCATCCAGCAACAGGATGGTGTGTCCCGTGGGAGCCGTGTCGAGAACCACGAAGGCGTGCTCCCCTTGGGCCACGGTTCGCGCGAACGCACTGAACACCGCGATTTCCTCGGTACAAGGCGATCGCAAGTCCTCCGCAAGCAGGGCCATCCCCTGCTCGTCCAGATGGGGCGCCGCTTTCGCCAGGACGGCTTCGGTGTATTGGCGAGTCTCGGTGGCGGGATCGATCCGGCTCACCGACAGATTCGGAACAGATCCGCCGACCGTAGCCGCCAAGTGAGCCGCTGGGTCAGTCGTGCTGAGATATACCGGATGCCCCCGGTGGGCGAGTTCGATGGCGATGGCGGATGCGATTGTCGTTTTACCGACGCCGCCCTTCCCCATCGTCATTACGACACCGTGCCCCATCTTTTCGAGTTCGTCGATCAGGGCCGAAAGGGGAAGCGCGGAATGGATCGCGTCGGATAGGTCTTTGTGCACCGCCTTGCGAATCGGCGACATGCCGCCGAACACACTTCGGAGGTTCTCCACGCCCATCGGAGCGTATGGGAGCAGCGGAACCTCGATTCGCGGAAGTTTCGCGAGCTCGGCAGGCATCCCGGCGAGTGCTTCCTGGCCGCGGACTTCGAGTGCGCATGCGGCGGCATCGCTGCGATCCTGCGCAACAAAGACGCCGTTGAGAAACAATCGCTGATTGGCGATACCCATTTCCGCCAGTTCCGCTCTTGTTCGATTCGCTTCGGCGAGTGAGGAGCGCTCCGGACGGCTTACCAAAACCAGTGTTGTGGTTGATGCGTCGGTGAGAGCTTGCAAGCTGGAGTCGTATAGGGATTTCTGAGTTTCGAGGCCGGCCAGTGGCCCAAGGCACGAGGTGCCGGTCGTGTTCTCGNNGGAGCCGTGTCGAAGATGATGTGATCGAATCCCGCGGTCGCCTGGGCATCGCCAAGCAGTTTGGTGAATTCGTCGAAAGCGGCGATCTCAACCGTGCATGCGCCGGATAGCTGCTCTTCCATGCTGTTGAGGGAGGCTTCGGGGAGCACTCCGCGGTAGGGCCCGATCACCCGATCCCGGTAGGCCTTTGCGGCCGCTTCCGGATCGATGTTCAGCGCGAACAGTCCCGCGGCGCCGGGAATCGCGGTCGGCGCACCGGACAGCCGGACGCCCAGAACCTCGTCGAGATTCGATGCCGGGTCCGTGCTGACCAGTAGCACCTTCTGGCCCTGCTGGGCCATTGACACCGACGCTGCACAGGCGAGCGATGTTTTGCCAACGCCGCCCTTGCCTGTGAAGAAGAGAATGCGTGTAGCATGCTCCAGGAAGCCGGTCGTACTCTCCGTCGTCATGTTGAGCCTGCCTAACAGCACCGCGTGTTGATCACCGGCAGTTTCGCGCCGGTCTGCGCCTGGCCCGGCTGCTCCGGTTCGACGCCAGTCAGTCGCGCCAATTCGTCCCGAGTCGGGTAGCAGCCTTTGCTGATCACCGCACCATTCAGCAAGATCAGGGGCAGGCACTCGTTCCCGTACTGCTTGAGGACCGTCTTGACGACTTCGCTGGCGGCGAAAGCCTGCGGCTGCTGGGCGAGGTTGTAGCGCTCGACTGCGATTCTCTGGTTCGCCAGCCAGTGGAGATCGGACGAAAAACGGGCCAGCGCCGGATCGACACTCGGGCCGCACACACCAGTTGAGCAGCACATCGGGGGATCGAAGACTTCTACTTTGTTCATATCTATTCAATTCACCTTTCGTCAAAAGACGATTTACCGGCTAAAGAAATGCTCAAATGATCGCCACGAGAGCCTTCAGCTTTCGAAGCACGTTGTAGTTGATGCAATACCCAACACGAGGGCCGTCTTGATTACTCCGAACCAAGCCCGCATCCTTGAGAATCCTGAGGTGCTCGGAGACGGTCGATTGTGCCAGCGGCAATTCGCCGACGATTTGACTGCAAACCCGTGCCTCTTTCTGCGACAACATGCGAAGAATGCGGACGCGAGCAGGATGGCCGATCGCTTTGGCCAGCTTCGCAAGTTCGTCATCGGCTTCGGGACCCTCAAG
Source organism: Bryobacterales bacterium (assembly GCA_003142355.1). Next base: position 41,277 of record PLMF01000264.1, on the reverse strand, counting down.
CCCTGGAAGGTCCGGCGGCGCATGCGGTTCAGCCGGAGCGCAGCACAGGGCGTCCTGGGGAGCAATTTGTTCTCTATCCATTTGATTCTTGAGTTGCGGGAACCCTCCCGTCATACTCATAGTTATTCGTCGATTAACGATATCACACGCTCGATATTTGCGTCAAGCGAGGTACGAAACTTGTATAAATAAAGGCGTCGGAGGCCCTGGGGAAATCATCTAAAAACCCTAAGGGGGAAAACTGGGATGCTGAAACTTATGCGTATGGCGGTCGTCGTGTCGGCGGCTGCTTCTATCTCATTGGCTGCGGGGCTTCCGGCCCGCGGCGTTTCCGGAAACTACATTGAAGCCCGCACCGCGGACGTCTTCACCGGGCCGTGTTTTGCCAACGGCGAGGTGGAGATGAACGGCAAGGAGGCGGTGTTCGGCTGGAAGATCACTGGCGGCAGTTGGCAGGGCGTGAGCCTGGATGGGCTCTCGGTGGTCGGAGTCATTCGCTCCGAGCACACCCTCGGCAACGTGTATGAGCCGGTCAACGCCGTGAGGGCGGTCCTGATCGTCGACAGCCGCGCGGATGCCGAGCAGCGCCTGGCGCTCCAGAGCTTCGCCAGGCACATGGGCGGCGCGCTGCTCGGGGACGTCGTGCAGGTCGACTACGCTCCCATCGAGCTGACCATCCAGGACGGCAATATCCACGGCGGCGCGGCCAAACTCACGGCCGGCTCGCTGGCAGCCATCCAGACGCGCGCCATGCAAGCTACCGACCACACCTGCGGCAACGAAGACGTATGGTACCCGCCGCTGACCGATCTCGACCACGCCATGCCGGCTTATGCGCTGGCGGATTCCTACCAGGGCGATGGCTTGGGCGAAACCTGGAGCAACGGTCCCCGCCGCAGCGGTTTTCTGGGGACCTTCCATGTGCCGTCGGAGTAGGGCGGCTGTACGGAGCGTCCCGATGAGTCGGGACGCGGCAGGCAGGAGTGCCTGCGCCACTATGGGAGGTCTCCGAAGTCGTGGTATTTGTGGGTCACCCCGGCCGCCGAGACGGTCACGATCCGCATGCCCGATCGCGCCGGGGGCACAGGCTTCCCCACCGGGCCGGTGGTGATCATCTCCAGATCGCCGTCGCGCGCCTCTGAGGTGCTGTGGTAGTGGCCCGCGAAGACCTGCTTTACGCCGTACTCGTGAAGTATCTTCAGATAGCGCTGGCGGGTTTCGCGCGGGATATTCTCGTACCGGTCTTCTTCGTTCGGATCGTTGAGGAAAAACGGAATATGCTGGAACACGATAACGTGTTTGTCCCGCTGCGACTTGGCCAATTCGGTTTGCAACCACGCCTCCATTTTGGCTGCTTCGTCGGGAACGTTTAGCGCGCCCTTCTCCAGGTTCGAATTCAGCGCGATTCCGGTAATGTCACCCACGCGGAACGTGTAGTAGTCCGGCCCGAATTGCTCGCGGTATTTCGTCAGCGATTCTTTGGTGGGCTCGTTTCCTACGTCGTGATTCCCCGGCATGAGGAACAGGCGGATGTTGGGGTTCAGCCTGGCGGCTACGCGCTTGAATTCCGCGATTTGCGCCGCGTCGCCCGCCGCGTTGACCAGGTCGCCCGTCAGCACCACGAACGCGGGCTTCAGGCGGTTGGCCGTCGCCACTGCAAACTCGAAGTTGGCGGTCTCGTGCTCGAACCCTTTGTTGTCGGCGTACATCCCGAACTGCGGGTCGGACATCTGGATGAACGTCTGCGCCGCGAGCGTCGCGGCAAACGCCAGCGCCAATAGAATCCGTCGCATCATACGCTCATCCTACGATGTTCTCGCCGCCATCCACGTGTATGGTGTTGCCGGTCAGCCAGTAAGTCGCCGGGTGGCACAAGGCCGCAATGCACCTGGCCACGTCTTCCGGCACGGTGAGCCGCTGGTGCGGATTGCGCTCGCGCGCAATCTCCAGCAGCTTCTGGTAGTCGGGAATCGCGCGCGCCGCGGGGGTGTCGGTAGCGCCCGCCAGTATGGCGTTGGCGGTGATGCCGGCCGGCGCCAGCTCCAGCGCGAGTTGCCGGATGTGCGCCTCGATGATGGCCTTGGCCGCGCTCACCGGGCCGTAATTCGGAATGGCTCTCGTGCTGCCGCTCGAGGTCATGGCGAAAATGCGCCCGCGCCCGCCCCCGTCGAAAAAACCCGCCCGCAGGCAGTCCTGCACCCAGTAGACCAGCGAGTGGCCCATGGTGTCCGCGGTGATTTCGAGCTGCTTCCTGGAAACCACCTGCTCCGCGCCGGCCAGCGGCTTCAGCGCGCCGAAGGCGAGGGAATGCATCAGCACCCGCAGCGTGCCCGGCGGATCGGCCAGCCGCGGGCGCATCTGCTCCACCACGTCCTGGCGCATCTCGTCGTCGGAAGCGTTGCAGTTGAAGAACTGCGCCTCGCGCCCCAGCGCGCGGATGCGCTCCTGGATTTCTTCGACGTGCGGCAGCTTGTCGCGCCGGTCGAGGTGTACGCCGAAGATGTTCATGCCGGCGCGCGCCAGTTCCAGCGCGGTGGCCTCGCCGAACCCGCTGCTCGCGCCCAGAATCAGGGCCCAGGGTTGTTTGCTCATGAGGTTTCGGTGACTTCGATTTCCCTTTCGTCGTGGTCCACCGCGCGGATGCGGATCTCGGTCCGCTCGGCCGGCAGGAACCGTCCAAAGCGCTCGCCCCATTCGATCAGCACCATGGCCTCCCGCTCGAACAGCTCCTCCAGCCCCAGGGTCGCCAATTCCCGCGGCTCTTCCAGGCGGTACAGATCCACATGGTACACGCGGCCGTTTCCATATTCGTGGATCAGGGTGAAGGTGGGGCTGGAAACTTCCTCGGCCGGCGCCGCCCCCAGCCCGCTCACGATTCCCTTCGCCAGTATGGTCTTGCCCGCGCCCAGGTTGCCGGTCAGCAGCACCACCCCGTGCGGCGGCAGCGTGCGTGCCAGCCGCTCTCCCAGGGCAATGGTCTCTTCCTCAGACGCTGTCCGATACGTCGGCACACTCCTCCATGGCGTCCGGAAGATACCGCAAAACATCGGTGGCGATGAGGCACTTCTCCCCCAGCGCCCGCGCGCCGATTTCGCCCGCCAGCCCGTGCAGGTAAACGGCGGCGGCCACCGCCTGGTCCGGCTGGCTGGGGAACTGCGCGAGGAAGCCGGCGATCATCCCGGTAAGTACGTCGCCGCTTCCGCCGGTGCCCATGGCGGGGGTGCCCGTGGGATTGATCCACACGCGGCCGTCGGGGAAAGCGATCACCGTGCGCTGGCCCTTCAGGACCAGGGTAACGTGGCGGTCCATGGCGAAGGCACGGGCGGCGCCGACGCGGTCGTTCTGGATTTCAGCGGTGGTCTTGCCGGTGAGACGCGCCATTTCGCCCGGATGCGGCGTCAGAACTCTTACCCGGCCGGGCAAGCTAAAGGCATGCCCCACCAAGGCATCGGCATCCAGCACCATCGGCTGCGCGAACTCCGCGACGGCGCGCGTCACCAGGGCTTCGATATCGGGACCGCGGCCCAGACCGGGCCCCATCGCGATCACGGTCTTGCCTTCGACGAGGTGGTCCAGATCGTCGATCGGCGCCGTCATCAGCTCCGGGGCGTGCGCCGCGATTACCGGAATGGCACTGGCGGCCGAAGCCACCGTCACCAGCCCCGCGCCCGCGCGCAGCGCGCCCAGCCCGGCCATGGCGGCGGCGCCGCTCTTTTGGCGCGATCCCGCCACTACCAGCACGTGGCCGAACGTTCCCTTATGCCCGCCTGGAGGTCGCGGCTCGAGCAGTTCCTCGAACATCTCCGGGGCGAGCAGCGAAAGCCAGACATCCTCGTACAACTCCGGCGGGCTGCCGATGGGCCCCACCACCAGCTCGCCCACGCCATCGCAATTCGGCGGCAGCACTTGGCCCATTTTGGGCGCGGTGAACGTCACCGTGTAATCGGCGCGCGCGAATTCGCCTACCGGCTCGCCAGAATCGCTCGGCATCCCCGATGGAATATCCACCGCCACTACCTTGGCCAGCGGAAAGCCGCCGTTGATTTCGCGGATGCCCTCCAGCATGGCGCCCGTGGCAGGGCCGCTGATGCCGGTTCCCAGCAGCGCATCCACCACCAGGGTGGCCAGGCGCGCTTCTGCCGGAATCTCGCGCCAAACCGGGCAGCCGCAGGCCGCCAGCATTTGATAGTTCGCCGCCGCATCGCCCTTCAGCTCCTCGGGGGCCGCCAGCAGCACCACGTCGAGCGCTTGCGGGTGGAAGCGCGTGTGAAGCTGCCGCGCGACCACCAGGCCGTCGCCGCCGTTGTTCCCCTTGCCGCACAGCACCACGATGCGCTGGGCGGGGAGCGGCGCGAAACGTTCCGCCAGCAATTCCACCACGCGATGCCCGGCGTTTTCCATCAGGACGATGCCGGGAATTCCCATCCCGGCCGTCCGCCGGTCCACCTCGCGCATTTGAGCCGCGGTCAGGACTTTCATATGCGCCGCGCCACCACCATGGTCATGTCGTCCTGCAACTCGGAAGAGCCGGTCCAATGGACCACGGCTTCCATGGTGCGCGCGATGAGTTCCGACGAATCCGCGCGCGCGTACTTCATCAACAGTTCCTTCAAGCGATCTTCTCCGAACACTTCTCCNNGCGCCCACCACCGTGCCGGTGGAATCCATGGTCTGAATGTCGCTGCCGCGCAACAGCATGGGCGGCAAATGGCCGGCGTTGGTATACGTCAGCGCATGCGTCGATTCGTCGTACATGGCGAAATAAAAGGTAGCGTACTTCTCGAGCGACGTGGTGGCATAAAGCTGCTGGTTCAGGTTCGACACCATCCTCGCCGTCGAAAGGTTATGCAGTCCGCTTCCGTTCGAGGTGCTCAACTGCGACCGCATGGCGGATTGGATGGTGGCCATCAGCAGCGCCGCCGAAATGCCTTTGCCGGCCACGTCGCCGATGGCGAAGGCCAAGGCGCCGCCCGAAACCTGCATGAAGTCGTAATAGTCGCCCGAAACCACGCGCGCCGGGCTGCACAGTCCTTTCAGCTCCAGGGTCTTGATGTAGGGAACGTCCTTGGGGAAGAGCTGGCTCTGCACCTCGCGGGCGATTTCCAGCTCCGACTCCAGGCGCTCTTTTTCCTTGGCCACCACAATGAGCTGCCCCAGGTTCTCGGTCATGGTGTTGAACGAAGCGCTCAGTTCGGCGAGTTGGTCGTTGCCGTTCACCGGAATGCGGTACGAGAAATCGCCCTCCTTGACGTGCTGGGTGCCCGCATAAAGCTCATGCACCGCGCCCGTCATCGAGCGGCTGAGCTGGATGCCGGCTACCAGCGAGACCATCTCCACGATGAGGAACAGAATGGCCACGGCCACGAACACGGCCAGCATCCCCTCGCCCAGTTCCAGCTTCTCCCCGAAGACCATGCTCAGCACCGCCGAAACCCGGGAGTTCACCAGCAACAGGGCGTCGGTGGGGTGTTGCGGCGAATCCCACGAAGCCACCTGGAGCGGCACCACGCCCGCCACCTCGAAATCGAACGCGCTGACCTTTCCCGGAACGCGGTTCTCCCGGCCGCGCTTGGTAAAGGGCACCAGGTTGGCGTCGCCCAGTTGCGGAATGAGCCCCGCCAGCAGTTCGTGAGTGACCGGCGCCAGGATGGTGACCTCGTTTCCGTTGGCCACTTCGTGGGCCCACGCATACAGGCAATCTTCATTGCCGGCCTTCTTCCGGATCAGGCCGCTGGAGCGCTTCCACGCCGGCGGGGGCGGTTCGAGCCGCGACTCCGGCGGATAGTGCAGGTCCTCGTGGCCGCTGATGCGCAGCTCGAATTGAGGAAAGCCGTTCTGGATCATGGGCACGAAGCGGTTGAGGGTCTGCTCGGGTTCCGCGATGGGCACGCGCGCCAGCGCCTCGGCCGGGCGGAGAAGACCGTTCATGCGGTGCGAAAGCTCCGTGTTCACCAGGTACACCGCCATTTGCCCGATCACCAGGTAGCCGGCGATTCCCACCAGCGCCGCGATCAGGAGGATGGGCACCACGGCGATAAACAGGTAGGCCACGATCAGCCGGTTGCGCAGCCGCCAGATGGCCTTGCGCATGCCGTGCCGCGCCAGCTTGAAAAGCGTCAGCAACCCGAGAACGAAGGTTCCCAGCGCCGCCAGCAATTGTATGGTGGGCGCCACGCGCGTGAAGTACAGCAGCGCGTAGACCAACGCGAAAACGAGAAAGGCTTTCTCGATCCTGCCGAGCCGCCGCATAGCTACCCCTACAGACTAGCGCACCGGACTCCGAGAAGGTAGAATCACACTATGCAAAGACGAATCTTCCTGGCCTGCGCCGTCCTGATGACGGTTCTGGCCGGCGCGGCTCTGGCCGCCGACATTACGGGCAACTGGACGGGTTCTTCGGACCAGTTCACCCTTACTTTTGCCTTCAAGCAGGATGGAGAGAAGCTGACCGGCAACGTGACCGGGCCGCAAGGCGAGCCGCTGCCCATCAGCGACGGCAAGGTGCAAGGCGACAAGGTCTCCTTCAAGGTGAAGGTCGACATGGGTGGCAATAGCATGACCATCACCCATGAGGGCACCATCAAGGGCGACGAGATCGCGCTGGCCACCAAGGTTGAGGGCGGCGGGGATTTCCCCGGCGGCGGCCCGATGACGCTCAAGCGCCAGAAGTAGGCGGCCGGGGCGGTGGCGGGCTCCCTACCATCATGAACAACCACAATGATAGGTTTGAGCGCGGGCTCGCCAAGCTCCGCGAAATCGACGGGGAAGCGGGCGAGCGTGTGATCGAAGCCCTGAAAGACATCGCACCCGATCTCGCCCGTTACACCATCGAGTTTCCGTTTGGCGACATCTACCAGCGGCCAGGCTTGGACCTCCGTTCCCGTGAGATTGCCACGGTGGCCGCTCTCACCGCCCTTGGCACCGCCCAACCACAACTGAAGGTTCACATCCACGGCGCCCTCAACGTCGGNNGCCGCGCTCAACGGCATGTTCGCTGCCAAGGAGGTTTTTGCGGAGCGCGACACGAATCGAATTTCGGACAAGCCATGACATGATCCGCGCACTCCCATAAATATGGGATAATGGCGATGGATGAAGACGACCCTCGAAATTCCGGACGCGCTCTTCAGGCAGGCCAAGTCGGCAGCGGCTGAACAGGGGATTCCGCTGCGGGCATTGGTGTCGGAGGCGCTGGCGGAAAAGCTGCGCGTCCAGGGACGCCCGGACAAGCCGTGGCTGAAGACCTTCGGCAAGCTGCGAAGCCTGCGCAAAGAGACGGCGCACATCAGCCGGGTTATCGAAGAGGAGTTTGGCCGGATCGAACCTGAGGATTGGCAGTGATCCTGGACACGAACGCGTTATCGGCCATGGCGGACGGCGACGTGAACCTGGAGCCGCTGCTTCAACGGGCGGATGAGATCGCGGTTCCGGCAATCGTGCTGGGCGAATACAAGTATGGCATCCGGCAGTCGCGCCACCGGACGCGGCATGAACGATGGCTGGCGGAGGTACTCGCGAGCTGCCGCGTGCTGGCAGTGGACGAGGGCACGGCCGGACACTACGCCGAGGTCCGCGACGAACTGAAACGCAGCGGGCGCCCGATCCCCGGGAATGACCTCTGGATTGCGGCCTTGGCGCGGCAGCACGCCTTGCCGCTGCTCAGCCGCGACCAGCATTTCGATTTTGTTCCAGGACTGAAGCGGGTCGGCTGGTAGAGCGCTGCTGTGCCGGGGCGACAAAGGCAAGGATGATGTTCGGCTGCTCCGCTGCGGTAGACTGAACCTGTGGTCTATGAGTGGCATGCGGCGAAGGCCAAGGCCAATCTCCAGAAGCACGGCGTATCCTTTGACGATGCGGCGACGGTTTTCCTCGACCCACTGGCCTTGACCTTTCCCGACCCATATCACTCCGGCGGAGAGGAGCGGGAGATCACGATCGGTCGCACCGCCGGACATCGGGTCGTCTTCGTGTCGCATTGCCAGCGTGGGAACCGCCTGCGGATCATCAGCGCACGAAGGGCGACCAGAAGAGAGCGTAGCCAATATGCAGAAGGCATCGGTGAAGAGATTGGATGACAGTTTGCGTCCGGAGTACGACCTCTCCCAGCTTAAGGGCGGCGTTCGCGGCAAGTACTACCGGCAGGCAGCCGCCGGGACCAACCTCATGTTGATCGAACCGGAACTCGCGGAGGTGTTTGGCGACGCGGAATCAGTGAACCGTGCGTTGCGGCTCCTGGTGGATATGGCAGAAGCGGTCGCACGCCCGGCCCGTCGCCGGCATGGCGCGCCTGACAAGCGTATGCAGCCGGCGCGAAGAAAGCCGGCGCGCGGCTGAGGCGCTGACCGTTGGGCACCGGCCGAAAGGGAGGTGAGCACCATGTCGTCGAGTGAACTGATCGCCCTAGCAGCAGTAGCCGTTTCTTCAGGTACGGCTCTTCTTGTTGCCTACTGGCATCGGAAGCAGATGCGGCAGATTGAGGAGTTTAGGCGCGACCCCAGTGTGGGTCTTCGTCCGCCTCCGAGTCGCTTTTGGGCTTTCCTCAAGCTGCACCGCCTGATGCTCGTGGGAGTCGGCCTCCCCGCACTTGCTTTGATCGGCGAACTTTCTCTGACTGGACCCATCACGCGATGGACAGTCCTAGCGATTACCGGCAATGTCTCCGCAATGCTCTTTGCCGTGATGACGCAACTCACCAGTCGCATCCTTCAATTTGTCAAGGCCATCGTCGACATCCAGGCCCGTCAACTTGGTATACAGGATAGGCATCTTGACCTCATCGAGCTGAGCCTAACCAGGGAACCCACCCAGCCGCCCAGACAGACGGGCGGCGAGTGATGCCTGAGTCGTCAGGCACCTGCCTCAGGAGGATACGTCTTGGCTGACGGAAATGCGCTCCAAGCCATATTGAACTGGCTAGGCTCGTTCTTGCCGGCCGATCTGTGGAAGGGGGCCGTGCTGGGCGCCGTCGTGTCTGGTGTGTTTGTGGCGATCGCCGTATGGGCGGCCCCCCGTCCCCTACCCGAAGTCGATGCGCGCAATCACCAGTTGCGGCATCATCTGGTTCCAGCTTTCCGGGATGTTGTCGAATGGCAGGCGGAACGCTTTGGTCTCGCCCGGGGCGACGCCGCCGGTCTTCTTGCTCACGATGGGCACGGGCTCGCGCAGCACTACTTGCCCGTAGGCGTCGTAGAACACGCACCGGATCTCTACCAGGTCCAGCTTTCGGTTGCCCGCATTCTCGATATTGCCGGTGATCTCCACCACCGACTGCTTCAGATAGCTCTCGTGCGCATTCATCTGCACGTCGCTGAGCTTCAGATACCGCACGTAAACCCTGGCCTCGGCCGTTAGCGGCGGGGGCGGGGGAGGGGGGCGCTTCGCGGCCCGGTCCAGATACAAAAATCCTGCCAGGCCTGCCGCCAGCAGGAGGACGATCACAATCGCCAACGGCGGGATCGAGATCTGCTTCTTCTTCGGGGTTGCCGTCTTATTTGCCGCCAACGGTCATTTCTCCAATCTTCAACGTGGGGGCCGCTACCGAGCCGCGGAACTCCAGGTCCGAGCCTACCGCTTCCATGCCCAGCAGCATATCCTTCAAGTTCCCGGCGATGGTGACCTCCGATACCGCGAACGCCAGCTCGCCGTTGCGAATCCACAACCCCGCCGCGCCGCGCGAGTAATCCCCGGTCACGATGTTCACGCCGAAACCCATCAGCTCGGTCACATAGAACCCGTTGGGAATCCCCGCAATGATCTGCTCCGGCGTGTGGACGCCCTTTTCCATGTAGAAGTTCCCGCGGCCGATGCCGGCATTGCCGGTCAACCCCCGCGCGGCGTTGCCGGTGGTCTTCATCCCCAGTTTGCGCGCCGCGTAGGTGTTGAGCAAGTAGTTTTTCAGCACNNGCCACCTTCTCGCCCAGCTTCCCGGTGAGAAACGATTCGTGGCGGTAGATGGACATCCCGTGCACGGCTTCGAAGACGTTATCGAGCAGCGTGCGGGCGGTGCGCGGCTCGAACACCACCGGCACTTTCTGGGTGTCCACCTTCACCGCGTGGAGCCGCCGCAGGGCGCGCTGCGCGGCCGTGCGTCCCACTTCTTCGGGCGCCTCCAGGGCGGCGAAACCACGCGCGATGGTGTACCAGTAGTCGCGCTCCATGGAATCGCCTTCTCGAGCCACGGGTATGGCGCTGAGCGAGCAGTAAGTGGCGCGGTACTGGCCCGCGAATCCCCGCGAATTGGCGAAGATATGGCGGCCCACGTGGGTGTCGAAGGAAGCGCCTTCGGAGTTCGAAATGCGCGGGTCGGCCGAGAGCGCGGCTTCTTCGGCGCGGCGGGCGGTCTCAATTTTGAGGGCCGTCTCCAGTTGCTCCACGTCCGGCGAATAAAGCTGGAGATCGCCCGCGAGGGCGCCCAGTTCTTCGGGCTCGGGCAGGCCGGCGTGCGGGTCCTCGGTGGTGATATCCGCCAGCTCGATGGCCGATTTCACCAGGTGCTCGATGCCTTCCGCCGAGAGATCGGAAGTGTAAGACGCGCCGGTCTTCTTGCCGATCAGAATGCGCAGGCCCGCGCCGCGCGAGCCGGCTTCCTTGAGATTCTCGAGCTCGCGCATGCGCACGTTGGCCGAGAACTCGTCGCCTTCGGAAATGGTGCATTCGGCGTCGCTGGCGCCGGCCGCCAGCGCGCGTTTCACGACGTCGCCCGCCAGCTCGGAAAGATGGTTTTCGCTCACCCCGTGCCCCCCACGGTCATACGGTCGATCTTGATGGTTGGGATGCCCACCCCCACCGGCACGCTCTGGCCTTCTTTGCCGCACGTGCCCATGCCTTCGTCGAGCCGCAGGTCGTTGCCCACCATGCTGACGTATTTCAACGCCTCCGGACCGTTGCCGATGAGCGTGGCATTGCGCACCGGCCGCGTCAGCTTGCCGTCCTCGATGAGGTAGCTCTCCGAGGCCGAGAACACGAAGTTGCCGCTGGTGATATCGACCTGCCCGCCGCCGAAATTCACGCAGTACAGCCCCTTGGGGACCGACCGGATGATGTCTTCCGGCTGGCTCTCGCCCGCCAGCATGAAGGTGTTGGTCATGCGCGGCATGGGGATGTGGGCGTAGCTCTCGCGCCGGCCGCTGCCGGTGGGCTCGGAGCGCATCAGCGTGCTCGACAGCTTGTCTTGCAGATACCCGCGCAGCACGCCTTTCTCGATGAGCACGTTGCGTTGCGTGGCGTGGCCTTCGTCGTCCACGTTGAGCGATCCGCGCCGGTTGCCGATGGCGCCATCGTCGATCACGGTGCACAACTCGCTGGCCACCTTCTGCCCCATGCGCCCGCTGAAGGCCGACACTCCCTTGCGGTTGAAATCCGCTTCGAGGCCGTGTCCCACGGCTTCGTGCAGCAGAATGCCCGGCCAGCCGGGACCCAGCACCACGGTCATTTCGCCGGCCGGCGCCTCCACCGCATCCAGCATGACCACGGACTGGCGGGCGGCTTCGGCGGCGAAGAACTCGGGGGTCTTCTCTTTGAGGAAGAAGTCGAGCGCGACGCGCCCGCCCCCGCCGGCTTGCCCGCGCTGCGGCTCGCCGCCATCCTGCCGCGCCAGCGCCGCCACGTTCAGGCGCGCCTGCGGCTGCCGGTCGACCGTGAGCACTCCTTCGCTGGTAGCCACCATCACCTGGCGGAGGCTGTCGGCGTAGGAGGCTTGCACCTGGAAAATGCGCGGATCGTACGCGCGCGCTGCGCGGTCCGCCCGCTTCACCAGCTCCACGCGATCAAGGAACGCGGTCTCCGTCGGCGCGGTGAGCACCGGGTACAGATTATGCGTGGGGCCATCGTTCAGACCGAGCTTGTCGATGGTGCTCGGACCCGCCGCGATGGAGGCCGCCACTCGCGCCGCCTTGCGGATCTTTTCCGGCGAGAGATCGTCGCTGTATGCGTACCCGGTGCGCCCGCCCGCAATCACCCGCACCCCGGCGCCCATGGAGACGCCCTGGGTGGCGCTCTTGACCATGGATTCGTCTATGCCGATGGAGCTGGTGAGCAGGTATTCGAAGTACAGGTCCGCATAGTCGCCCCCCCGGGAAAGCGCCTCCGCCAGATAGCCTTCCAGGTCCCCTCGCGTGATGTTGAAGCGAGCGGCGAAGATCGACTCGGAAAACTGCATGATTTCAGGCTACCATGGCGTTCGAAGGCGACTGCGCAGGCGTCAGGGCGAGGCAGGCCTCGCCCCTACAACGGCGTGGCGTCGGGGCCGGGTGCTTTGTAGGGGCCGGGCATGCCCGGCCCGCCACGTTCGATTCCCACCGCGCGGCAGTCCTCGTCCACCATCTCCCGGACCAGCTCTTCGAAGCCGATGTGGTGTCTCCAGCCCAGCACCCGGCGGGCTTTGCTGGCGTCTCCCCTCAGCAAATTGACCTCGGCCGGGCGGTAGAGTTCGGGGTCGGGTATCACATAGCGGCGGTAATCCAGGCCGGCATGGGAAAACGCCGCGTCGGCGAATTCGCGCACCGAGTGGCACTCGCCGGTGGCCACCACGTAGTCGTCGGGCTCGCTCTGCTGGAGCATCTGCCACATGGCCACCACGTACTCGCGGGCGTGGCCCCAGTCGCGCTGCGCATCCAGATTGCCCAGCCGCAGCTCGTGAGACCTGCCCGCCAGGATGCGGGCCGCTCCGGCGGTGATTTTGCGGGTCACGAATTCGAACCCGCGCCGCGGCGACTCGTGGTTGAAGAGGATGCCGCTCGAAGCGTGCATGCCATAGGCCTCGCGGTAGTTCCGCGTCAGGTGGAAGCCTGCCACCTTGCTGATGCCATAGGAAGAGCGCGGATGAAAGCGGGTGCCTTCGTTTTGCGGCGCTTCCTCGGCCAGGCCGAACATCTCGCTCGATCCGGCGAAATAGAAGCGGCATTCGGGCGCCAGCGCTCTGAGCGCCGCCAGCATAAAATGGGTGCCGTCAATGTTGATGTTGAGGGTGGAGAATTCGTCGTCGAAAGAGTAGCTGACGAAACTCTGGGCCGCCAGGTGGTAGCACTCGTCCGGCTGCACCTCTGCGACCACCCGGTGGATGCTGGCGAAGCTTTCGAGCGATGCGGCGTGGAGCTTGAGGCGGGGGAGGATTCCGCCCAACCGGGAAAGGCGGTGGTCCGGATCCTCCAGGGCCACCCGGCGTACGATACCATGGACCTCGTACCCTTGGGCCAGCAGCCACTCCCCCAGGTAGGACCCGTCCTGGCCCGTAATTCCTGTAATCAGAGCGCGTTTCGAGGACATTTGGAATTATGGTACCAGCCCCATGAGATCCGGTGCGATGGCGAATCCAGGCCTGTCATGGCCGGTTGGGGCTGCCCGGAGGTGCTACCCCGGGGCCTCGAAGGCCTCGATCCTGCCTTTGCATTTCAATGTAAAGCTTTGTAACCTGTCTACTTGCTGGCACGCCTTAGAAGATGGAAGCGAACCTGCTTACGGGTGCCGGCACTAACGGTGAGGCATGCTGGTTGATTTCGAGCTGATCAAGCGGGCCCAGAAGGGCGACAGCGCGGCTTTTAACGAAATCGTACTGGCGTACCGGAAGCGTATTTTGGGGACGATCACCCGTTTGATCGCCCGTCCGGAAGATGTCGAGGACGTCGCGCAGGAAGTTTTCTTGCGGCTGTATTTTTCGCTCGACCAGCTCAGGACGGCGGAGGTCTTTGAACCTTGGTTGCACCGCCTGACGGTGAACGCCGCTTACGATTACCTTCGGAAGCAGCGCCGCCGCCAGGAATTCCGCATGTCCGACCTGTCGGAGCAGCAGGTGATGTTGGCCGATGCAGCGGCAGGGGGGAAGGTGGAGCACGAAGAGCAGTATCGGAAGAAGATCCGGGAATCCGTGCAATCGCTCCTGGGAGCGGTTTCGGAGGCGGATCGGATTCTGCTCCTGCTCAAGGAAGTGGAAGGGCTTTCGTTGAAAGAACTTGAAAAAATCTACAAGGTCAACGAAAATGCTCTGAAAGTCCGGTTGTTCAGGGCCCGTCAAAGGGTTCTGAAAGCCTACGGGTCGGCAGGAACAAAAGAGGCAGCCGGTCAGAGCCGGTGAAGCAGAGGTAATATGAATTCGATGCGCGGCGACGATGATGAAAGGCTCGATGCCCTGTTACGGGCATACCGGGACGCGTGCCCCACGCCGGAGCCCAGCGCGAATTTCATGCCGAATCTTTGGCAGCGGATCGAATCGCGCCAAAGCTTCACGTTCTCATTCCAGCGCATGGCCAATGCATTTGTAACGGCGGCGGTGGCGCTTTCCATCGTGTTGGGCGCGTACATGTCGATTCCGCGCTCCAACCCGTCCTCCTACTCGCAAAGCTATCTCGAGGCGCTGGCGGATGCCAACACCCTGGATACTCCGGATTACGTCGCCCCGGTCGGCCTGGAACTGTCCGATCCAGGTCGGTGAGCTGGCTCATGATGAAATCTAGGTTTTCCGCGCTCCTCTCCCTGCTGCTGGTTTTCCTCAGCGGGGTGCTGGTGGGAGGTTTTGCCTACCGGCTCTATAACGTCTCCGTGGTTGCCGGGCCAAACAATGGCAAGAGGCCCGATCCCGAGGAAGTTCGCAAGCACATCGTGGCGGACATGCGCGAGCGCCTCAAACTGGATAGCCAGCAGGTGAGCCAGTTGCAGCAGATTCTCGATCAGACGAAAGAGAAGTTTGACCAACTGCACGACCGGATGAACGCCGAGGGCCAAGCCATTCACACGAGCTATCACGAGAAGGTCAAGGCCATCCTGCGCGCCGACCAACTGCCCCTTTACGAGCAATGGCGAACCGAGCGCGAGCGCGACCGCAGACCACACAAGCAAGGCGAAAGGAAGTAAAGCAAGCTTTCAGCAATCAGCTACAACCAAGCCCAGCGCCGGGTGTGGCTGAAAGCTGACGGCTGATAGCTTCTTCAAGCCGTCGGCTGCGCCTTCTTGTCGCCGCGCGTGGCCTTGTACTTCTTCTCGAAACGGTCAATGCGGCCCGCGGTGTCCATCAGCTTCTGGCGGCCAGTGAAGAACGGATGGCAAGACGAGCAGATCTCCACGCGGATATCGCCCTTGTGCGTCGAGCTCGTCTTGAAGGTGTGACCGCAGGCGCAAATGACGTTGACTTCGTTGTAAGCGGGGTGAATACCAGCCTTCATTTGATTGGGGGGAATCCTTTCGAAACATTCAGTGTACCAAAAACACGAACCCCCGTGAGCCCCGAGGGCCCACGGGGGAAGGTAGCCTAAAAGGTACAACCTGGGGCTGAAGCTGACGCGTGAGGCAGCCGGTCCACAGGAACGTGATCCCGCCACTGGACGGAATCGGCTACATTAGAGGCTCGACTTCAACAGTCGGCCACCTCTCGCGGTCGTATGTTAGTTTCCATTTTTGCTGGACCACCTCCTTTTCCAGTGATGTTTTCATGCTCGCATGGGATCCCTGGCTTGTCAATATGGTTTTCTGGAGAACCGCAATAACCACAATGCGATGTTTGGGTTACAGGTGCCGCGCGGCGAAACGGCACATCGCCAGCCCGTCCAGGAGCTTGAACGGAAACTGTCCCGTGGTGTAGTGGCCGCAGGGCAGCTTGAAAACCTGGTGCGCCAGCTTCAATTCCCGAAAGTTCTGTAGGACCTGTCGAGAGTAAACCGGCAGGAAGCTGGTATCGTGGCCTGCCCAGATCAGCAGGCTTTGCATGTCCCGGCCTTGAAAGCGCTTCAGATATGATGCCGGACTGATCACGGACCAGTACCGCCGCAGGTCATCCTGGCTGACCACGTCGCCGAAGCCCTGGCGTACGTGTTGCGTGGAGAGCCCGGTCCAGACCACATCGGAGAAGTACATGGACACATGGTTGAAGATGCCCACCCGCACGCGCGGATCGTGGGCGGCGGCAATAAAGGCGATGCACGAGCCCAGGCTGGTGCCCAGGATACCCACCCGCGAATAACCCTGTTGTCCCAGCCAGTCCAGGCACGCGCGTGTGTCGATTACGGATTGGCGGGAGGCGTGGATGGTACGGCCGATATTGCTGGAAACGTGATACTCCGCGCGCTCCAGTTCCGCCGGCATGCGCTCGGCGTGGTACGCCATGGTCATGCGCAGGGCGCTGATGCCGAACCGGTTGAGCAGTTTGGCCAAGCCCACGTGCCCGTTGGCATCGGAGTTCCACTGCGGCAGGACCACCAACGCCCGCTCCGGGTCCTTGGGCGCGGGGAACCACATCGCATTGACCGTGTCGTTCTCCGGGCAGCGCGACCGGACCGGGCTGGTAAAGGTCAGCCGGCCTTGGCTCAACCGGTAGTCGCGAACCGGCGCATAGGAATAGAAGCGGTCCGAGTCGTTCAGCGCTTCGGTTACGAATCGGGAGACCGAAGCCGCCGCATCGCCGCCGGCCTCGGCGCCGTCCAGCCACTCGAGGCCCCATTCGAACGGCCGGACCACGCGATTCGTGTCGCGCGTGGCGAGGTCACGCTCCCAGCGGTCTATCCAGCGAGCGTAGAGTTCCATGAGGTCGGCACCGCTCCCTGGCGGTTGCGGCTCAGAATGCGGCCTCGTACCGAGCCGCGACCGTTAGGGAGCGGTTATCGCCAAGTATTCAGTCTACCAGACCAAAAAAACACCCCGCGCCGGCGGATGAGACCGGAGCGGGGCTGCGGTTTAAGCCCAGGTGGAGGCAACGCACCAAAGCTGAGAAGCCTCTAAGCGAATCCGGTTCATAGCTTGCAAGCCGGGTGCCAGGCCCAAGTTGTTGATACGGTTGGGAAACACTACCTCTCCCTACCGAATTTGGGAGGAATGGTCTACGCATTTCCAGAAAAACCGCCAGTAGACCTCCGGGGAAGTACCCTGCCACGGTACAATCGGACCTGTGAGTTTCCCGCCCTCCAACGCCGAAACACGCTCAATGAGTGCAGGCGCGGGCGGGAAAGCCCTGGCGGGCTTTCTGCTTTCCGGGTTTCTACTGGCGCTGCTGGGAGCCATCCTGCCGGCCTGGGGATATCATCGGGACCCGCCGGATTTCACGGCGGTGGGCAATTACTTTCTCAGCGTGGCCGTGGGCGTGGTCTGGGCGGCGGTTCTGGCCCGGTGGATCATGGCGCGGCGCGGCCTCGCTTTCCTGCTGGTGTTTGCCTGCGCGCTTTCCTGTGTGGCTCTGGCCTACCTGGCGCTGGTGTCGCCGCCGGCTTCGCCCGGGTGGCGCATGGCCGGGCTGCTGGTGCTCGGCATCGGCGCCGGCCTGCTGAACATGGCCCTGTTCCATGCCATCTCGCCCAGTTTCCAATCCGACGCCGCGGGCACGGCCACCATGGGTGGTGCCTGGTACGGTCTGGGCTGTCTCACGGCCACCCTGCTGGTGGCCTTTACCTTGCTGGCGGCGGGCACTTCCTACGTGCCGGGCCTGCTGGCATTTATGGCCGTGGTTCCCGCGATATTCGCCGCGATTTACGCGAAAAGCTCTTATACGGCCCGTTCGGAAAGCGCTCAGCCCACACTGCGGCAGGCGTTGAATGATTTCCGCAGCCCCGGCGCCGTGATGTTCGCAGCGCTGCTGTTCTTTCAGTTCGGCAACGAATGGTCCGTCGCCGGTTGGCTCCCCTTATTCCTCATCCGCCGGGTGGGCCTGAGCCCGGAAGCGGCCCTCATCATACTGGCGCTCTACTGGCTGTTCCTCCTGACCGGCCGCGTGGCGTCGGTGGCCATCCTGCCGCACGTGCGGCACCGCCGTCTTTTGTGGGGAAGCGCGCTGGCGGCGTTGTTCGGCTGCCTCGTCCTGTTTCAAAGCAAGAACGCGTTCGGCGCCGTATCCGGCGCATTCTTCCTGGGTGCCGGCTACGCCAGCATCTATCCCCTGGTGACGGCAGCCATCGGCAGGCGGTTTCCTTACTACCATCCCGGCTTCTTCAACGGAATCTTCTCGCTGGCCCTGGTAGGCGGCCTGCTGGCGCCGGCCAGCGTCGGATATGCCGCGGCGGGAATGGGCGTGGGCGTAGTGATCGGAATCCCCCTGGCCGGGACTTGCATGGTGATGGCCCTGGTCTCCCTGATTTGGCTGGAATCGAAGGTGACGGGAAGATGAGGGGCCGGGGGCCAGGGGCCAGGGGCCGGGGTGTGGTGCGCTGCGCGTTCGCTCTGGCGATTGCCAGCCACTTGGCTGCTGCTGGATTACCCGAGAGCATCGACCGGCTGCTGGCGGCGTCGGCGGCGGCCCGGGCGGCGTTCTGGGGTATCCAGATTGTGGACCTCGGCAGCGGCAAGACGCTCTACGAGCTGAACCCCGACCGCTTCTTTGTCCCGGCTTCGAACACCAAGCTGTTCACCACGGCCCTGGCGCTCACGCGACTCGGGCCGGACTTCACCTTCCAGACGCGCGTCGTCGCCGACAGCCCGCCGGACGCCGAGGGCCGCATCCGCGGCGCCCTGCGGCTGGTGGGCGGCGGAGATCCCAACCTGTCGGCGCGCGCCATCCCCTACCGCATGGGCCCGGTGACCGGCAATCCGCTGGCGGCCATCGAGGACCTGGCGGACCAGGTGGCGGCGCGGGGCGTGAAGCGCATCGATGGCGGCATTATCGGCGACGATACCTGGTACCTGTGGCAGCCATTTGCAGAGGGCTGGTCCATCGACGACCCGCAATACGAGTACGGAGCGCCTGTCTCGGCCCTCACCGTCAACGACAACGCGGTGACCCTCGCCGTCCGCCCGGGCGCGCGTGAGGGAGACCCAGCCGCGCTGGCCTGGAACCCGCCGCTCGAGTATTACCGGGTGGACAACCGCATCCGCACTGTGGCGGCGAGCGGCCAGCGCAGCCTTCATTTCCGCCGCGACCCGGGCGGTCCGCAGGTGCGGCTGTGGGGATCGATTCCGCTGCGCGATCGCGGCGAGGACCTGGTGCTGGCCATCGAAGATCCGGCCCTGTATGCCGCCCAAGCCTTGCGCCAGGCGCTCGAAGAACGCGGGGTCTCGATCGGCGGCGGCGCTACGGCGCTGCACGCCTTTCCCAACGAAACACCGGACCTCGCCCAGGCGGCCGCGCCCGCCGCCGTTTCGGGCGCCGAACTGGCGCGGCGGGTTTCGGCGCCGTTGATCGAAGACCTGCGCATCACCGCCAAGGTGAGCCAGAACCTGCATGCCGAGCTGGCGCTGCGCGCGGTGGGTCGCACCCGCCGCAACCTGGGCAGCCTCGAAGCCGGCATCGAGGAGATCCAGGTGTTTCTCGCCGAGGCCGGCATCGACCCCGACGCGTACAACCTGGCGGACGGTTCGGGGCTGGCGCGCCTCAACCTGGTCACGCCCGCCACCGTGGTCAAGCTGCTGCGCTACATGTATGCCTCTCCCGCGCGGGAGAACTGGATCTCGCTGCTGCCGGTGGGCGGCCAGGATGGAACCCTCAGCGCGCGTTTTCCTGAGAGCGCCGTGGCTGGACGCGTGCACGCCAAGACCGGCTCGCTGGCGCATGTCAGTGCGCTTTCGGGCTATGTCGAGCGGCCCGACGGAAGCTGGGTGGCCTTTTCGATCCTGGTGAACAATTACAACGGGCGCGCGGCCGAGGTGCGCGGCGTGATGGACCGGATCTGTACGCTTATCGTGGAGTAGATAGCCATGCCGAGTACCGCGGCGTGGCGCCGACAGGAGCCGCCCCGGCGTCGGCCGTTCAGACTCCCCCGGTTCCCCCGGCTTATGGCTTCTTCGCTGGTGCAGATCTGGAGCGCAGAATCGCGCAGCCGAACTGCAGGCAGTCCCACCGGGCAAGGTGGTCGTAGTCCTCAAAAGGGATGTCCATCTGCTTGAAGAAGCCTTCCAGCATCTTTGCCTCCGATTCCGAAAGGAGGGCTTTGGTGATGCGTCCTGGGAATATGCGGTTCTGAGGCGCTGGAGTCTGGCACAGCTTTGCCAGGTAATTGTCGATCTACTGCTGTTGTGTCGCGACCCAGGGCCGGTCTCCGCCGTTTCCGCAAACAGCGTAATAGGCTCTCACTCTGGCCTTCACCATGCCAATGTTTGCCTGGATGAGGCTCTCCAATTCCTCGGGTCCTTTTCCAGCGCGGATCGCTGTCCCGATGACCAGATGATCATAGGCTTTGAGATCCGGCCGCTGCCGGGCGTCGAACACAGCGGCAATCCCGCCCATCCCTTCGGAAATCCACATGCCGGCATCCCGCGCCGACCCGCACCAGGTGCCGAAGACAACCGCCCATTTCTCCTTGGAGGGAACCGCTGTGAATTGAGAGGACGCGGCCGCGCTCATCGGGTACGCCGCGCTCATGCCCGCCAGAAACGTTCGCCTTTCCATCAACACCTCCATAACCATCCGCTAGAATGCGAATACTGTGCTGCTATACCACGTCGCTTTGTCGACTTCCCGCTTGCTCGGCTGCCCGCGCCAACGCTACTTGTCCCAAATCTCGCTCTTCATGCCGTAAGGGACCGTATTGCAGACGGCCTCGATCTGATCGATCTTACCCATCCTGATCTGGAACAGCTCCGCGATGTGGTACGTCAAGGGGGCCGTCACCGAAGACGGAATGGTCTGCCCATTACTCAGGTGAAGTTCACGCACCGCTCCCGTGTGGTCGAAGAATACCCACGACAGAACCAGCCCGCGCTCCCGGTCGACGACCGGAAACCGGCGATTGCGGATGCCGGTGACAAACGCAAAGAATCCGCTCTCCTGCTGCGCCCGGCAGCCGAGAGCGAGGACATCGAAGCCGTCGGTTCGGCGCGGACGGCCGGTCGTGATATTCCCGTTCTCCCAACGCTCGCAGCTATCCCAGAAAGGCGCCGCGTAGTGGACCGTGTCGTTGGCAAGACCTGTAAAGTAGGAATTGGCGACGCGCGTGAGGTCTTCCCTGGACATTCGCTCCGCGGCAGGGACCGTCTGCAAGAACTGCGGCCGTGGTTGGCCCGCCTCTTCCATCCGCTTGCCTGCTCCCGCTTCGCTGCCGCCTGGGCGATAGTTCGGACGCGTCACGATCATCTCGATTTCGCTGATCAACTGCTCGTCCACTTTCAACCGGAGCGCCAGCAGAACGGGCGTTCCGTTTTCGATGACCGTCCCCATGAAGCCCACCTGTCCGCTGTCCGCATCGGTCACGTACAGTTTGTATTTGCCCCGCGCGCTCGCGGTTCTCCATAACCCCTCCCCCAACCGGAGCGCTTGACCGTTTTCCGTCGAGCGGACGTCGCGAGCCAGCGGCAGTGGCCGGAAGTCGCGGGCGGTCAAGGCGGCGAGGAACGAGTCGAAGTGTTTTTCCAGACAGGCCCGGTCACAGGGATCGGACGCTCGAACAGAACTCGCACTGATCGCCAGCCAGATGGCCGCAGCAATCGCGGGCATCCTTGAGGATTTCACCGGTGTCTCCTTTTTCGAATCTCTTGAGGGTTTTTGGCTGGGGCCGTGTCCTGCCCCGGCTACGAAGGACTGATGTTATCGCACTCGCCTCGGCCGGTCAACCACACTGCGAGCGTGTCGGCCGAGTGCCGGAATAACGCGCGCCTCGCCGGCGCGGCCGAGGCGCGCGGCGTGATGGACCGGATCTGTACGCTTATAATGGAATAGAGAGCTATGCCAATTTACGAATACTGTTGCGAAGATTGCGGGACGAAGTTCGAGAAGCTGGTGCGCCGGGGCCCCGATGCGCCGGAGATTGAGTGCCCCTCCTGCGGGCGGAATCACCTGAAGCAGGAGCTTTCGACCTTCGCGGCGCATGCCAATGGCGGCTCGAAATCGGCCGAGATGCCGGCCTGCCCGAACGGCGGGCGCTGCGGCAACCCCGGCATGTGCGGCATGAATTTCAACTAGGAAGCGGGCCCCCTTTTCACCGTCTCGCCTCTTCGTTCGGCCGTGATCAGCACGCTGGAGTCGAGGATCAGTCCCATCGCGAAGCGTCCAGCGGTTCCTGGCGGCTGCGGATGATCTCTTCCAGATCCTCAATCGTACCCCTTCCTTGTCTCCTTCGGCCGCTAAACAGGTGGAAATCCCGGTTGGAAACGCGATAAGGTAGCGTCATGTGCGAACGGGCCTTCCGCAAGTGGGTATTGGGTGTTCTACTTGGCTGGACGTGCGCCGCGGCTCAGCCTTCACCGCCGCCGCCCCCCACGCACGCCGACATCCTCCGCGGCGAATACGGCCCGTATCGCGCCAACAACGATCTGCTCTTCTATCATCTCGACGTCCGCGTCGACCCGGAAAAGAAGTTCCTCGGCGGCAAAAACACCATCCGCTTCAAGATGCTCAAGGACGGCACGCGCATCCAGCTCGACCTCCACGAAGCGCTCCACATCGACAAGATCCTCCTCGGCTCCACCGCGCTCCACTACCAGCGCGACTCCGGCGCCGTCTTCGTGGACTTCCCGGAGACCCTCCGCGCCGGCCGCGTGTACACCATCGACTTCCACTACTCGGGGAATCCCCTCGAGACCGGCCGGTTCGGTGGAATCGCGTTCCGGAAAGACCCCTCCGGTCATCCCTGGATTAACACCGCCTGCGAAGGCACTGGCGCGAGCCTGTGGTGGCCNNGACCAGTGGCGCGACGAGGTCGAGAACATGCAAATCAGCGTGTCCATTCCCAACGGTCTGGTCGACGTCTCCAACGGGAAGTTCGTGGGCAAGACCGACCTCGGCGACGGCTACACGCGCTGGGACTGGCGCGTCCACTACCCCATCAACAACTACGACGTCTCGCTGAACATCGGTAACTACCAGCACTTCGCCGGCCGGCTGGGCAGCCTGCCGCTCGACTTCTACGCCTTGCCCGAAGACCTGGACAAGGCCAGGAAGCAATTCGTTCAGGCCAAGGGTATGCTCCAGGCCTTCCAGCACTACTTCGGCGCGTATCCGTTCCGGAAGGACGGCTACAAGCTGATCGAAGCGCCCTATTCCGGCATGGAGCACCAGAGCGCGGTGACCTACGGCAACCACTTCGCCAACGGCTACCTGGAGCGCGACTGGACCGGCGTCGGCATCAGCCCGAGGTTCGACTTCATCATCATTCACGAAAGTGCGCACGAGTGGTTCGGCAACAGCATCACCGCCGCCGACGTGTCCGACATGTGGATTCACGAAGGCTGGGCCACCTACCTCGAGTGCCTCTACGTCGAATACATGTGGGGGCGCAAGGATGCCCTGAAGTACACCAACGGGTACAAATCGAAAGTCAAAAACGCCCTCCCGATCATCGCCCCGCGGGGCGTCAACGCCACACCGCCGCAGGACATGTACTTCAAGGGCGCGCTCTTCCTCAACACGCTTCGCAGCATTGTGAACGATGACCGCCGCTGGTGGGCGCTCATCCGCGGCTTCTACCAGCACTTCAAGTATCGGAACATCATGACCGAGGATGTGGTCGAGTACTTCAACCGGAAAACCGGAATGAACCTGACGCCGGTCTTCGATCAGTATCTGCGCCACGCCGCGCTTCCAACCCTGGAGCTGACGTTCGACGACGCCAAGGGCACCGTCTCCTATCGCTGGAAGGCCGATGAGCCGGCGTTCGCCATGCCGGTGCGCGTCGGAACAAAAGACCACTGGCAGATCATTCGACCCACAACCGGCTGGCAGACCATGGAGACGCCGCTCCCCAAAGACCAATTCGAGGTGGCGACGGATCTCTATTACGTCAACGTCACTGTCACTTCTTCGCCCGGACGATCGTTACCTTGTCCGCTTCAATCTTGACTTGCTCTTCGTGCCCTTCTCCGCCGCCAACGGGAACGATCTTGACCGCGTACGCGCCCGGGTTTAGCTGGAGACCCTGTACCGGGTTGTTGAACTCTCCGGCGTGGCCCATGAACTTGCCGTTCACGTAGACCGCCGCGAACTTGTCCTCGGACATAGTGCGCAGGAGTCCGAAGGGTGGTTTTGCGAGCGGGAGCTCTTTCATGGTTTGAGCCAGTTTCGTAGTCTTTCCCGCCTGAATCGTCACCTTCGTCACCACATCTTCGTAGCGCGGCTCGGACAGTCTGACTTCATGTTCGCCGGCAGCGACCGTGTATTTCCTGCCAATGCCAAAATTCCCGGCCGGCCCGATGTACTTGCCGTCGATGAAGACTCCCGCCCGGCCTGGACTGATGCTCGTCTTCAGAGAACCTGTGTTCTGTTGTCCCACGACAGGAATGCAGGCCACCGCGATCAGCAGTGCCGCGTTACGTACGAAAGAAGCCATCCGCATAGTGGTAGATCTCCTATCTGAATTCGCCGGGTAGCACGCCTCGCCCGCCCAACGGTATCATCATATCTGCGTACCCGAGACCGCGCAACCCAGGTGGTGACGCGGTGTTCATCGGCCAGAAAGGAAACGTAGAAACATGTTGAAGGACTTCAAAGAATTCGTAATGCGGGGCAACGTGCTCGATCTCGCCGTTGCCGTGATCATCGGCGCTGCTTTCGGCGCCATCGTCACCTCGATGGTGAATGACGTTGTGATGCCACCGATTGGCTTGGCTCTGGGGCACGTGGACTTCAAGGATCTGTTCATCAGTCTGAACGGCCGGTGCTATCCGACGCTGGCGGCCGCTAAAGCCGCCGCGGCGCCCGTCATCGCGTACGGCCAGTTCCTCAATACGGTGATCAATTTCCTGATCGTTGCGTTTGTGATCTTCATTACCGTAAAGCAAGCCAGCAAACTGGGGAAGAAACCCGCGGCGGCGCCGGCGGCGCCCACCACCAAGGTCTGCCAATTCTGCTGCACGCCAATCCCCATCGCGGCGACGCGCTGCCCCAACTGCACTTCTCAACTGAGCTCACCGGAGCCTGCCAGGCAATGAAGTTCCATCACCTGTTTTGGTTGGTGGTGTCTGCCGGTCTGCTTTTGAGTACCGCGTGGGCGGACCAGGTGGTGATGAAGAACGGCGATCGCGTCACCGGCACCATCCTCAAACAGGACGGCAAGACGATTACCGTCAAGACCGACAATTTCGGGATTGTCACCGCTCCCTGGGACAAGGTCGCGTCACTCAAATCGGATCAACCGGTCAATGTGGTTCTCAAAGACGGAAAGACCCTGGTGGGCACGGTGGCCCCCAGTGAGGGAAAGGTGGGAATCACCACCAAGGATACGAAGGTGGACGTGAGTCCGGGCGAAGTCGCCGCTATGACCACGGACAAGATCTCCCTCGATTTCAATTTGATCAAGGCTTCGGCTTTGATCAATGGCCAGACCGCCAGCCCGCGCCTGTTTGTGAATTTCTTTAACGATTACGAGTACGACAGGTTCCAGAATCTGGACCTGCGGTTTGTAATTGGAGGCGGTTTCGGATTACACGCGGTCAAGAACAAACGCAGCGCATTGAACCTCCTCGGCGGCGGGTCAATGGCGTGCTGAAACTGGAATGGTTGGCGCCGCGTTCCAAGCCGTCGTGAATGTCAGAGTTTTGGCGTTGCCGCCAGTTCGCTCACCCAGAGTTTTCGAATGTTCAATAATCTCTCGGATACGGGCGCCTACCGCGTGAACCTCGATCTCGGCGTCGCCACCAGGATTAAGACTGATTGAGGTGGCTCCTGTCTCCGCTGGCAATTCTGGTCGGTGGGGGACCTTCATCTTTTGGCCTTTATGCCGATATTTCCATTCTAGCTCCAACTTGTGGAGCTTCAACCTACAGGTTCTTCTGTTCCCGGTCGCCCACGTCGAAGCTCACGCCGTCGGCCCGGAGCCTGGCCTGGATGTCGGAAACCTTCAAATCGCGCGGCTGAATCCCCTTTCCGGCGGCGGCGCCCAAATGCGTTGCGGAGATGCAACGGGTCTCCCGTACGCTGACCCGCGGCCCGCTGCCGATCCACTCGATCTGGCGGACACTCGGGTTGTCCGACTTGCGCAGGGCCTCGATCATTTGGAACGCCTGTCGGCGGCTGGCGCATTCGGCCCTGGTCCGCTGCTCCGGATCGGTGGCGTCCACACGCCCCATCGTCGCATGAACGTTGGCAGCCCGTCGGCAGGAGGCCGCCTCCTCCCTACATCAACGGAGCAGGGAACACCACCCCGATGGCGTAGCGCCACGGCCCCCGCCTGGTGCAGTGCCGCACTTGCCCAAACCCCATCAGCCCGAAACTCTTCAAGTGCACGAACACTGGCGACTGCGGCGCCAGGGGCTTGCTGGCCATGACCAAGGCGCCCTCCGCGTGCATGTCCACTCCACGGACCCGCATCCAGCCGGACTGGTCGTAGATCTTGGCCTTGAAATGACCCTTTAACCCGTGGTTGAGACGACGTTCGGGTTGGCCCAACGCCCGGCCCTCCGGCCGGCTGCGGCCGGCCACGGCCCACAGGCCACGCTTCAGGAGGCTGAAGGCCATGGAAGCCCAGCCATTCGCGGAGGCAATAGTTTGCGCCATTGATCTTATACTGGGCTGCGCGGCCGATGAGGACAAGTACTACGGGTTCCGTCGCGTGGCTAGTATTGTTTGCTGCGAAACCGGGGAAAAGTACCGGCGGTTCCAGCCTCGCTAGAAATCCTCCAGCAGGTGGCCCATCTTTTCCTTCTTGGTGCGCAGATAGGATTCGCGCGTATCCAGCACGTCGGCCAGGCAGGGCACCCGCTCGACCACTTCGACGCCGGCCCTCTCCACGGCTTCCACTTTCTGCGGATTGTTGGAGAGCAGTCGGACCGCCTTCAATCCGAAGTATTGCAGAATGGCCCCGGGCAGCTCGTAGCTGCGCAGGTCCGAGTCGAATCCGAGGCGCTCGTTGGCTTCCACGGTGTCGGCGCCATGGTCTTGCAGCTCGTAAGCGCGGAGCTTGTTGAGCAGGCCGATACCGCGGCCCTCTTGATGCTCGTAGATGAGCAGGCCGCGGCCCTCCTGGGCGATGCTCCGGAGCGCAATCTCGAGCTGCGCGCGGCAATCGCAGCGCAAGCTGTGAAACACGTCTCCGGTCAGGCACTGGGAGTGAATGCGGACCAGCGGAGGGGGGCCGCCCGCCAATTCCCCCATTTTCAGCACCACCGCTTCTTCGGTGAGGTCACCATCGCGGCCTTCGAATCCATAGATCCGGAAGGAACCGAATTGCGTCGGAAAGGCCGCTTCGGCCACTTTCGTGAGCCGCAGCGCGGAGAAGTGGTTCATGGTTGGATTACGGAAGTCTTACTCCTTTTATTATAATGGGTTCCAACACCACATGTTGGAACGCTACCTGGTTGCGCTGCTGGTCAAGCTGGTCGCGATGGCTTCCATTGCCAGCGTGCTGGCGCGCTCCAACCGCTTCAAGTCGGCGCTCATGCGGGAGACGCGCACGCTGAAGCAGCGGGTGGTGCTCTCGCTGTGGCTTGCCAGCGTCTTCGCCGCCAGCGTGGCCACCCGCGTGGTCAGCCGGACCTACCACGCGGCCGATCTGGGCCTCGAAGGCAGCCTCATCGCCGGCCTGCTGGGCGGATACGTCACCGGCCTGCTCTCCGGCGTGCTCATCTCCCTGCCCGCCGTTTTCATAGCGCACGAGCGCGTCACCATGCCGTTGCTCGCGGGCGTCGGCGTACTGGGCGGGCTGCTGCGCGATTGGGCGCCCGATCCTGAAGAGATCTGGCGTTTTACTCCGTTTTTCGACCTGAATATCTACCGTTTCTTCAAGGAAAGCCGCAACCACCGGCGCACCGCCTTTCATCTGCTCTTCTTCGCCGCCATCCTGGTGGCCGAGTTTTTGCGCCAGACCATGGGTGATTTCTTCCAGACCAAAGAGATTTTCTACCTGGCGCCGGACGCGCCCGGCTGGCCCCATCCGCCTCCGCTGACCATCCTGGCCCTTTACGCCACCACCCTGTTCGCCGTGGCCATTCCGCTCAAAATCTGGAACAACGCGCGCAACGAGAAGAAGCTGGAAGAGCAGGAGCGGCTGCTGGTGGAGGCGCGCCTGGCGGCGCTCACCAGCCAGATCAATCCCCACTTCCTGTTCAATACGCTGAATTCGGTTTCCTCGCTGATCCGCACCAACCCCAACCAGGCGCGGACGATGGTGGCGAAGCTCTCGGCGGTCCTCCGGCGGCTGCTGCGCAAGCACGAAAACTTCAGCACCCTGCGCGAGGAGCTGAGCTTCATCGAGGATTATCTTTCCATCGAAACCGTCCGCTTCGGCGATAAGCTGCGCTTCGAAAAGGATGTGGCCGAAGATACCCTCGATATGCTGGTGCCCAGCATGCTGCTTCAGCCGCTGGTCGAGAATTCCATCAAGCACGGCCTCAGCAGCAAGGTGGAGGGCGGCACCATCCGCATTCGCGCGCGCCGCGGCAAATCCAGGCTGCACCTGCTGGTGGAAGACGACGGAGTCGGCATTCCCGAGGCCAGGCTGGCCACGGTGTTCGAGCAGGGCATTGGCATCGGCAACGTCAGCGAGCGGCTCAAAGTGCTGTTTGGAAACGAGTACCGTATGTGGATTGAAAGCCAACCGGGCGAGGGCACCCGCACCCAGATCGAGGTGCCCGAGTTGCAGACCGATCTGGCGGCGGTTTCATGAGTATGAAAAGCGAGCCCGCCGGCGACTCCATCCCCATCCGGCAGGACGGGCATGCCGGCCACGGCTTTTTTTTCCGCGAGTCGTTGAAGTCNNATTATTGTGGAGCTTGGCATGGGGACGGGGGCCATCACAACCGAAATCCTGCGACGCATGGCGCCCGATTCGACGTTGTTCGCAATTGAGGTCAATCCGGCGTTTATCGCCCATGTTCGCAGCAAGGTGCACGACTCCCGTCTCGTTCCGATTGCGGGCCGGGCCGAGCGCCTCGGCTCGATCCTCGGCAAGAGGGGCGTCCGGCACGCGGATGCCATTGTTTCTTCTCTTGGACTGACAAGCATGGCTCACGATCAGCGAGCCAGCATCGTCGGACAGGCGGCCGCTCACCTGGTTGAGAATGGAGTTTTGACGCAGTATCAATACCTGCCCGCCTGCGCCAAACCAAACTGGGTCCGAGCCTTGGGACCGAAGCGTTTCGCCGAGGAGAGTTTTCTACGCGAGTATTTTCGCGAGGTTCACTCCGAGCGCGTCATTTGGAATCTTCCGCCGGCCAAGGTGTATACCTGCCGGCCTTGAGAGGTGCCTATGTCAAAATCTTCCACCCGGCGCGGCTTCCTGCTCGGCGCCGGCGCGGCGTCGGCCGCCATCCTGACCTCCAGGAGAGGATTCTCCCTGGAGCCGGCCGGCGTCAGCATCGACGCTTCCCAGGAGGTTGGCCTCATCCGCCCGGAACTACACGGCCAATTCGCCGAGCATCTGGGCTCGTGCGTCTACGGCGGCCTCTGGGTCGGCAAGGACTCGCCGGTCCCGAATATCAACGGCTATCGCAAGCAGGCGGTGGAGTATCTGAAGGGGCTGGTGCCGGTGCTGCGCTGGCCGGGCGGCTGTTTTGCCGACGACTACCACTGGCGCGACGGCGTCGGTCCCGCCGCCAAACGGCCCAGGACGGTCAATGTCCACTGGGGGAACAACCCCGAGGACAACAGCTTCGGCACTAACGAGTTCATCGGTCTGTGCCGGCTGATTGAGGCCGAACCCTACCTCAGCGCCAACGTCGGCAGCGGCACGCCGGAAGAAATGCGCGACTGGATGGAGTACTGCAATTACCCCAAGGGCAGCTCCCTCTCCGATCAGCGCGCCGCCAACGGCGCCCCCGAGCCTTTCAATGTGAAGTACTGGGGTGTAGGCAACGAGAACTGGGGATGCGGCGGCCAGATGAACGGCGACGAATACGCGACGCTGTACCGGCGCTTTTCCAACTACGCACGCCCCTTCAGCGAGACGCGCCCGTTCCTCGTCGCCTGCGGGCCGAGCGGCAACAACAAGGATTGGACCCGGAAGTTCTGGGGCAACATGGGGACCCGGCGGGCGGTCCAGGGTTTCGCCATGCACTTCTACTCGCGCGGCGCGAACTTCTCCACCAAATTCAGCCCGGCTGAGATGCAGCAGCAGTTCTCCAGCTTTCCCGACATCGAGAAAGCCATCCTCGAGCAGCGCGCTCTGCTTGACACCTACGACCCGCAGAAACAGGTGGGCCTGCTGCTGGACGAATGGGGCGTGTGGGACCGCATGGTTCCCGAGGAGCAAACCCAATATGGCCGACTCTTCCAGCAGATCACCATGCGCAGCGCCGTGGCTGCGGCCTTGGGGCTCAACGTGATCCACCGTCAGGCCGGCAAGCTGGTCATGACCAACATCGCCCAGATCGTCAACGTGCTGCACTCCATGCTGCTCACCGATGGCGCCCAATGCGTCCGAACCACCACCTACTACGTCTACGAGATGACCAAAGCGCACCTCTCGCAGACATCCATCGCGGTGGCCGTGGACAAGCCGGAGCCGGTGGGCCTGTCGGTCTCCGCGTCGCGCCGGGGCGGGGAACTTACCCTCACCCTGGTGAACCCCAAGCCCGATGCCGGCATGACGGTGAACTGCTCGCTGGCGGGTGCATCCGCGCGAAGCGCCACCGCGCGGATTCTCCACCATGAGGATCTCAACGCCGCCAATACCTTCGCCACGCCCGACCGCATCGCTCCGCGCGATCACCCGATCGCCGTGGAAGGTGCGCGCATCGTCACCGATCTGCCGCCGCTCTCGGTCGTGACCGCGGCGGTGCGGCTGGCGTAGAGGCTACTCGCTCTTGGAATAGTAATACGTGTACTTGCTGTACAACTCCGAGGCGCGAGCCCCGTTGGCTACGATCCCCAGAACATTGTTCTCACACAGCGACTGCATGGCGCGCGTCACGTTGTCGAAGGTCGTGGAACCGATCTTGACCACCAGAATCGTGCCGTCCGCCATGGTGGCGAGCAGGTTGGCGTCGGCCGAAAACAGCAGCGGCGGCGT
This sequence comes from Bryobacterales bacterium, assembly GCA_003142355.1. Next base: position 10,501 of record PLMF01000264.1, on the reverse strand, counting down.
GTCGAAAATCGCCCAGTTGAAGGTGCGCGGCAACTCCTCGAAAAGCGCCTTGGCCTGCTTCATGTTCAGCAGTTCGAGAGGATTCTTGACGGGCGTGCCGGCGGGCAGGACGTACAGGCTCATCCCTTCGATGCGGCGCAGTGCCTGCGGGAAGGTGCACTGGCCCGTCAGGTAGTCCGAAAGGCCGGGAGCCCGCTCGATCTGGAAGAGATTGTGGATGATGGGACGTCGCAGGTCGAAATCGCCCAGCAGCACCGAGCTTTCCGCCAGGTGGGACTGCGCCAGCGCCAGGTTGACCGCGGAAAACGTCTTGCCTTCCGCGGGCGAAGGGCTGGTCACCACCACCGTGTGCAGCGGCTGCAGCGTTTGCAGGTGATTCAGGCGCGTGCGCAACGTGCGGAACTCTTCCGCGGGTGTCTCGTGCGAGTTGTTGAGGTCCAGCAGGTGAGATTCCAGAGCAGGCTGGAACGGCACCAGCGGCGCGTCGCCCAGCATGCCCGGATGAATGTTCAACCGTACGGGCGCGGAAGTGGCGGCCGCGGGGCCGTTCACCGGAAGAAACTCCGGCGTCCGGACCGGTTCCGGCGCGGTGACTATGGGCGCCTCGTCGGGCTGCGGTTCGCCCCTTTCGGCCCGGCGTAAAGCATCGTGTACTCGACTCATATGGTCTCCAGTGGCGCGCGGCCTCGTCCGTTTCTAGGTATGGCCGAAATAATAGTAGTAAGCCGAGCTACTCATGGCAATGGACCCGATGATGATCGCGCTCGACCACGCCAGCCAGAACAAGCGTCGCTTCTTTCGCACCAGCAACGCGTTTTCCAGCAGCGGAATGCTGCTCAGCACGGGTAAATTCGTGTAGGCCCGAATGTCCTTGAGATTCTTGAGAGTCGTATTCTTGACCTCCCTGCCGCCCGCCAGCATAATGCCGGCCACCAGCCCCAGCATGGTGCCCACTCCCGCGATGGCGAGACGGTTCGGCTCCGCGGGGGCCTCGGGCAGCGACGCCGGGTCGAGCACCTCCAGGTTCTGGCCGGCCTTGTGCTCTTCCAGGTTCTGCGCCGTTGCGGAAGCTTCGCGGCGCTTGACCATCTCCGAATAGTTCTGCCTGGCCAGCTCGGCATCGCGCAGCAGCCCGGCATACTGCTGCTCGAGCGGCGGGCCCATTTCGATTTGGGACTGGACCTTCCCGATCTGCTTTTCCACGTCCGCCCTCTGCCGGGTGCGCGCTTCAATATCCATGGTCGTTGCCTGAATTCGCACCTGCACGGCCGAACTCTGAGCCTGGACGTCTTGCAGGCTCTTCTGCATCTGCGGATTCGTCACCTTCCGCGGCGTGGAATCGGCCGGGGTGGCGGCGGCTGCTCGTTCCGTCTCCTGCTTCTCCAGGTCGTCGCGCTCCTTCTCTAGCGCTCCCAGCCGGGCCTGTAATGTCTTGATATCCGGGTGATCTTCCGTGAACGTCTGCTTGAGCCCCGCCAGATTCGACTTCCCCTCCTGGATCGCCTGGTTCAACCGGATGAGCCGCTCGTTCTTGACGGCCGTGGTCTGGCTGGTCAAGGTGTCCTCCAGGTTGCTGGAGATGAACGACGTCTGGTTCTTCAGGCTCTGCAGAGTGCTCTCCAGGAACATCTTGTCCTGGTTGTCGCGGTTGATGGCCTCATTGATCTGGTTGAGTTCCATCCGAAGCCCCTGCAAGGCCTGGACGTTGGCGGGAAGCTGTTCCGGCAGACGGCCCTGGTTCTCTCTCTTGAATTTCTCAATCTCGGTATCCCTACTGTCGAGGTTCTCCTTGGCGGTCTTCAATTCGTCGGCCAGGAAGCTGGTGGTGAGGGTGGCCTGGTTGCGCTGCACGGTCACGTTTTGCTCGGTGAATTTGGTGACTAGTTCGCGCACCACCTGCTGCGCCTTATAGCGATCCGAATAGGAGAACTGAATCAGGAAGGCGGATGC
>PLMF01000264.1:0-8432 GCA_003142355.1 Bryobacterales bacterium | reverse complement strand
GGCGTGATCCGCATGACCGCCTGGGAAATATACGTGTCCGGCCACATGAACGCCACCACGACCGACAAGACCAGGCCCGCGAACATCGGACCGATGATCCACGAGCGGTAACGGCGCAGCATATCGATGTAGTCTTCGACGTCGGGTGGGCGCCGCGAGACGTTCACATAGTTTTGCGGGGAAGCCATAAATTCCAGTACCTTCCTGCTCTTCCAACGACTGCTCTCAAGTTTTCCAACACTCTCGGGTCACTTCACGATAATCTTATCGCCCGGTTCGAGAAGAATATTCTGCTCCGTCTTCTTGCCGCGGGTGACCTGCTTATAGTTGAACGTGAAAACCTTGTCACCACGCAGAACCAGAATCTTCGTTTCGTTGGCGAAATCCCGAAAGCCGCCGGCGTTGACCAGCGCTTCGAGCACATTGGTCGGGACCACCAGAGGGAACGAACCCGGTTTGTTCACCTCACCCAGAATGAAATACTTCTTGCTGCCNNGAAATGTCCTTCTCCAACTGTTCCGGAGTACGGCCCGAGGCCGTGACATCGCCGATCAGCGGCACGGAGATTCTGCCATCGGGTCGAACCAGGAACTGTCCCGAGACGTCATTGTCGCGCCACACCTTGACGAAGATCACATCCTCGGCGCCGATGGCGTAGGTCTTGGAATCCACCGGCGCGGCTCCCGGAATCTTGGCCTCGGGGGACGGTTTGGGCTCGGCCATGTTGGCCGGGTTGGTTTCTGTCGCCGCGGGCGTCGCCGGCTTGGCGGCCGGTACCGCGCCCTGCGGATTGTCCGGTGTCTGGGATTGAGGCGGCTGAGCGGCTCGCTCTTGCGTTAGACCCTCGTCCGCACCCTTCCACCCCAGCCCTCCGCCTCCGTATAGCAACGCAGGCAGGACCACCATCCATGCGGACAATATCACCTTTCTCATCATGTTTCTCAGAGACTTCATCAGATTTCGGCAACCTGGTCCACAATTATGCGCCAGCGCGACCGCGCCATAGGCACTCGATCTTATCATTATAGCTTACAGATAGCTTACAGCATCGGGGGCTGGAGTGGAACACCCGTTTGACGCCGCCCAGGAGGATGCCCGGATGGGCCGTCAGCCGCAGGCTGGCCCGGTCGTCGCTGCCATGCCGGTGTCGTCACCCGCAAGGTGGCGTCCCACCACCTACACGCAGTTCTGGAAGCTGCCCTCCTCCATTGCGGCGAGGCTGGCCATGGGGGTTGCCGCCACGGTCTTGCGGCTCGGTCCAACCCCAGCCTGCAAAATCCGATGTCTCATGGCTAGTCTCTTCAACGATACCGATATAGTCTGACGTGCTGAATGCCGGGCCCGTCGTCCATGAAGCGCAGTCCGCTGCCGGACTGGTTGGCCGCGGCGGCCTTCGCCTGCTCGTACTCCAGCACACAATCGTCCCCGGCCAGCAGACGCGTCACCACCCAACTGCCGTTCTCAAACCGGCCCTCTTCCACCCTGGCCAGCCCGGCGATGGGCGGTCCCGGCGTCTTGGGAAGGAACGTAATTTGCACATCGTTGCCGGCCGCCCAGAACTCATCCTGCCCCGCGGCAATCACGATCGCGTACCCCACCTCGGGGATGACGCCGGGAGCTCGCCGGTTGCGCCTGAGATTGACGTTCACCGTATAGCCGCCCAATTCGATGTCTTGCATCTGCAGACCCTTGTTGAGCCACGCCGCCCGAATGGTGCCCTTCTCCTGAGCCTCCAGAATCAGCGGGCTGAGCTGGCCGAGCACCTTGTAGGCCCTGGGAAACGGGAGGCTCGCGAGGTCCGCCGGCGTCGCCGCCACGGCGCCGGTTCCCGGCCTGAAACCGAGCAGCCGCTGGGGCTGATCGATCCCCATGGGCGAATAGCCTATCCCGTTGTGCTGCCCGATGGCGTAGAACGCGTTGGCCGCGCCCCCCACCGTGGCGGACGATTCCGGAATGAAGAGCGGGCTGCCCTTCCGGCTGTATCGGTCCGCCAGTTCGTTGAAGTTCGGCAGGTAGACGTCCGGCGACAGCATGTCGATCTGCGGCCCGCCGGCCCGCCAGATATCGTGCATGTGATCCTGCGGCCCGCCGCTCGGATAGTCGCCCGGCCCCTTGTCTTCCGGCTGGACGATCCAGGCGTTCACGTACATCGGTACCGGGTACTCGGCCTTGCCGGCCTCCGCCACCTTCCCGACGTAGCGCGAGTAGTTCCACGCCATGAAGACCTCGTCCGCCTTGCCCTTGCCAACGCCGAAGACCTGTTCCCAGGTTCCCGAAGTCTTCGCGCCGGCCGCCCCCCACACTTTGAGGGTTTCAGGCAGGAGGGTATCCTTGTGCGCCTGCAGGTAATCGGTCAGTTCCTTCGGAACCGGCTTGGCGAAGGCCTCGTTGGCCGGCGCCGAACGGTCGCGCGAATCGCCGATCAGACCAACTTCATTCTCCAGTTGGACCATGATCGTGGTGCGTGCCGGCGAATCGCCTTCCCGGATGTGCCGCATGAAGGCCGCGAAGGCTTTCGCGTCGGCGTTCCGGTTGGCGTCGCTCAATGTGGAGAGCACCTCCACGGTCTTGCCGCCCGCCAGTTGGGCGCGCGGGAATCGGTCCTGGTTCGCCACCACCCAGGCCGGGGCGAAATTGGTCAGTCCGTTCTTCCAGCTTCCGAACCACAGCCACGCGATGCGCATGTGGTTGGCTCGTGCGTCCTGAATGATGTCGTCCGCGAAAGTGAAGTCGAACTTGCCTTCTTCGGGCTCGATCCAGGCCCAGGCCATCGGAGCCAGCACCGTGTTGAGCCCCATGGTCACCAAGTTCGGCCACACGGCTTTCATGTGCTCCGGGCTGGAGGCAGCGGTGTTGGTCAGCTCGCCGGCCAGGGCCAGGAACGGCTTGCCGTCGACCATGAGCTGGGTGGCGGCGCCTCGCTTCTCCAGGTGGGCAATGGGAGGGCCGGTTGTCGTCGTCTTGGTTGGGGAGCACGCCGTCGTCAGCGCCAGCGCGACGGCCAGCGCCAAGCCGGTAAGATTCCGATGTCGCCTGATTTTCGCCTTTCGGGCCATATGATCTGGTGCATTGTACCTGATTCGTGCCTTGCCTTGCTCCGTCTCGCGTGGTTGCTACACTCGCCTCCGCGCGTTGCTTCGCGACTACACCCTCGGCCTCCGGCCCCTGGCCCCTGCCGGCCCTCCCGGTGAGGCTTGTTATACTGGCATTTCCATGCTCAGAGTTCGTTTTGCGCCTTCTCCCACGGGCTTTTTGCACATCGGGAGCGCGCGTACCTTCATCTTTAACTGGCTCTACGCCCGCCACAATGGCGGTGTCATGATCCTGCGCATCGACGACACCGACGTCGGGCGCAACACCGAGGCCTCGCTCACCTCCATCTTCGAGGGCCTGCGATGGCTCGATCTCGGTTGGGATGAGGAGTACAAGCAATCCGAGCGCCTGGCCCAGCACCGGGAGATGGCCGAAGCCATCTTTCAGAAGGGCTTCGCTTACCGCGATTTCACCCCCGCGCAATCTGGCGAGACCGAAAGATCCGGCGCCCAGGGAACCTGGCTCTTCAACTCGGGAATGCGCGACCTCTCGCCCCAGGAGAGTGACCGCCGCGCCTCTTCCGGAGAGCCTTTCGCCCTCCGCTTCCGCGTGCCCCGCGATGCGGAGCGCCAGGTCCGCTTCGCTGACGCCGTTTACGGCCCGCAATCCAAATCCACCGCCGATATCGAGGATTTCGCCCTGCTGCGCAGCGACGGCATGCCCACCTATCACCTGGCCTCCTGCGCCGACGATGCCGCTCTGCGCATCAGCCACGTCATCCGCGGCCAGGACCACCTCACCAACACCTTCAAGCACGTCCTCATCTTCGAGGCCGCCGGTGTTGCCGCGCCCCAGTTCGCGCACCTCCCCTTGCTGGTCGCGCCCGATGGCACCAAGCTCTCCAAGCGCCGCCATGGGCCGGTGGTGAGCGTCACCACCTATCGCGACGCCGGCTTCCTGCCGCACGCTTTCGTCAACTTTCTGTGCCTGCTCGGCTGGTCCCCCAAGGACGACCGCCAGCAGATGACCCGTCAGGAAATCGTCGACGTGTTCTCGCTCGAAGGCATCAATCGCGCCAACACCGAGGTTAAGTTCACAGAGGAGGACCCTTTCGATCCCAAGGCAGTGTGGCTGAACGCCGAGCACATCCGCGCCCTGCCCGTCGAAGACCTCGCCGATCGCCTGCTGCCCATCGTGCGCGCCGCCGGTTTCGCGGTTGATCGCGCCAAGATGCTTGCCATCACCCCGCTGGTCCGCGAGCGCATGAAGCTGCTGCGGGATGTCCTCACCGTGGCCGATTTCTTTTTCGCCGAAGAGTTGCCTCCGTATGAGACTTCCGAGCTGATCCCTAAGAAGGGAGATGCGGCTCTGGCGCTGACCGTCTTGCTGCAGGCCCTCCCGACACTGGCGGCCGCCGAATTCTCGCATGACGGCCTGGAAGCGGCCTTGCGTTCCGCCGCCCAATCCATGGGCATCAAGGCCGGCCAACTGTTCGAGCCTGTGCGCGTCGCCGTGTGCGGCCGCAAGACCGCGCCGCCCCTTTTCGGAACCCTCGAAGTCCTTGGCCGTGATACCTGCCTCCGGCGGATTGACCAGGCCATTGCCAAGCTGAAGGAATTATGAATCCGACAACCGGTCCTACTAATTTCGTTCGCGACATCATCCTCGAAGACCTGAAGACCAACAAGTACGGCGGGCGCGTGCACACCCGCTTTCCACCCGAGCCCAACGGCTACCTGCACATCGGCCACGCCAAATCCATCTGCCTCAACTTTGGCCTCGCGGCCGAGTTCGGCGGCAAGACCAACCTGCGGTTCGACGACACCAATCCCTGCAAGGAAGAGACCGAGTACGTCGATTCCATCATCGACAACGTCCACTGGCTCGGCTTCGATTGGGAGGACCGGTGCTTCTATGCCTCCGACTATTTCGATCAGTTGTATGAGTGGGCCGTCCAGCTCATCAAAGCCGGTAAGGCCTATGTCTGCGATCTCACCGCGGAAGAAGTCCGCAAGAGTCGCGGCTCCCTCACCGAGCCTGGCCAGGAGAGCCCCTACCGCAACCGCTCCGTGGAAGAGAACCTCGATCTGTTCGAACGCATGCGCGCCGGCGAGTTCCCCGACGGCGCCCGAACCCTTCGCGCCAAAATCGACATGGCGTCGGCCAACCTCAACCTGCGCGACCCGGTCATGTACCGCATCCTGCATGCCGACCATCACCGCACGGGCGGCAAATGGTGCATCTACCCGATGTACGATTATGCCCACGGGGAGTCGGATTCCATCGAGCGCATCACACATTCCATCTGCACCCTGGAATTCGAGGACCACCGCCCGCTCTACGATTGGTACGTCCAGCGGTTGGGCATCTACGCCCCGCAGCAGATCGAGTTCGACCGGCTCAACCTCACCTACACGCTCCTGAGCAAACGCAAGCTGCTCACCCTGGTTCAGAATGGGCTCGTGAGCGGATGGGACGATCCGCGCATGCCCACACTTTCCGGCATCCGCCGCCGCGGCTACACCCCCGAGGCCATCCGCAATTTCTGCGGAGCGGTGGGTGTGTCGAAGACTAACGGCTCCACCGAGCTGGCGCTGCTCGAGCACTACGTGCGCGAAGACTTGAATAAGCGCGTCCCGCGCGTCATGGCCGTTTTGCGCCCCTTGCGCGTGGTCATCGACAATTACCCGCCGGACCTGGTGGAAGAGATGCAGGCTGTCAACAACCCCGAAGACGCCGCCATGGGCACCCGCCAAGTGCCGTTCTCGCGCGTGCTTTATATCGAGCAGGACGATTTTCGGGAGATCCCGCCCAAGCAGTATTTCCGCCTCTCTCCCGGCCGCGAAGTGCGCCTGCGCTACGGCTACTTCATCACCTGTACCGGCGTCATTAAAGACGAAAAGACGGGCGAAGTTCTGGAGGTGCATTGCACCTACGACCCCGCCACTCGTGGAGGCGACTCGCCCGACGGCCGCCGCGTGAAATCCACCATCCACTGGGTCTCCGCTGCCCATGCCATCGATGCCGAGGCGCGCCTCTACGACAACCTGTTCACGAAGGAAAACCCCGACGAAGCGCCCGAGGGCCAGGATTTCACTGCCAATCTCAACCCCCATTCGCTGGAGGTCGTCCGCGGCTGCAAACTCGAACCCAGCCTGCGCGCCGCAGCTCCCGGCGCCCGTTACCAATTTGAACGTCTCGGCTATTTCTGCGTAGACCTGGGTTCGAAGCCCGAAGGGCTGGTCTTCAACCGTACCGCCGCCCTCCGCGACACCTGGGCCAAAATCGAGAAACGGGACCGAGCCGCGAACGTAAGAGAGCGGTCTTAAACTGCCATGATCATTCTCGGCATCGGCGGAATCCTCGGTGACTCCGCCAGCGCCATCCTAAAAGACGGCGCCCTCATCGCCGCCATCGAAGAATCCAAGCTCGTCCGCCGCCGCACCCACTGGGGCGGCCACGGCGAGTTACCCGAGCACTCCATCGCCAAGTGCCTCGAATTGGCGGCCGCCACCCCGCAGCAGGTGGATGCCGTGGCCATCGTGCGCCCCATCCCCGAATCCGATTTTCACCTCAAGCTTCGCGCGCGCTTCCCCGAGAGCCGCATCGTGGTGCTCGAGCACCACCTGGCGCATGCCGCTTCGGCCTACTACCCCTCTCCATTCGAGGAAGCCACGGTCCTCACGCTCGACCGCGGCAGCGACCTCCGCTGCGGCTCGCGCTGGCAGGCCCGCGGCGCGCACATGACNNGACGAACACAAGGTGCAGTGGCTCTCCGTGGGCGGCGACGGCCGTTATCGCGATCTGTTCCTCGAGATCCTCTGCCTTTCGGGTTCCGGACCGCGCCTCGACCGCTCGTTCTTCAGTACCGAGCGCCTGAACCGCGGCGGTTTCAGCGCGCGATTCTACGAGCGGCTTGGATTGAAGGACGCCGCGCCGGTTCCCGAGGACCTGCGCCCCCACATCGCCGCCGGCATCCAGAAGGCCGTGGAAGCGGCCGTGATTCGCATCGCCGGCAAGGGCCGCAACCTGTGCCTGGCGGGTGGTCTGGGCCTGAACGCGCTGCTGGTCTCCGCGCTCGAGAACCGCTCCGGTTTCGAGAACGTGTTTGTGCAGCCCGCCTCCGGCAACGCCGGAACCGCCATCGGCGCGGTGCTCGAAACCTGGCACGGCGCGTATCGTCAGGACCAGCGCGTGACGCTCGATACCCTCTGCCTGGGCCCATCCTACACCGCGCCCGAAATCAAGCAGGTGCTCGAAAACTGCAAGCTCCGCTTCCGCTACATGCTCACCATGGACGAATTGATCTCAACCGCCGTGGCGCAGTTGAACGACAACAAGATCGTGGCCTGGATGCACGGCCGCATGGAGTTCGGCGCGCGCGCGCTGGGCAACCGCAGCATCCTGGCTTCACCGCTCGATCCCTATTCCACCGAGAACCTCAACATCTTCATCAAGCACCGCGAGCCGTTCCGCAAATTCGCCGCCTCGGTCCCCGCCGAGCTGTGCGAACGGTATTTCGACGTAGGGACCAACGCGCGTTTTCTTTCCACCATCGGCCGCGTCAAACCGGAGCACCGCGACAAACTCGCCGCCGCCGTGCTGGCGGACGACCTGGTGCGCGTCCACACCGTGGATCGCGATGAGAACCCGCTCTACTGGAAGCTACTCCACGCCGCCGGCAAGGCCACTGGCCTTCCGGTGCTCTACAACACCAGTTTCAATCTCTTCGGCGAGCCCCTGGTCTGCACCCCGCGCGACGCCGTGCGCAGCTTCTACTCCTCCGGCATCGACGCCATGTTCGTAGGCAACTTCTTCTTGCAAAAGTAGGGAACCACGCAAGAATGACTTCACATTGGCTGCTTGGGCCACGTGGCGCAGAGTGACAGTCTGTGCCACGTCGGTGGCTCAGAAGTTCGTGATTCTTTGCTTCATGCAAACGATCTGGTAATCTGGTGGGGATGGATTGGACACCGCCGTGGCGGAGAAAACAGCTACGGGTGCGCTTTCCGATGTTCGTCTGCGCGAGTGGTCTCTTGGGCGGCGCTGTGAGTTTGTTGGCCAAATGGCTCTACGCTCATCCAAGCAATTCGGCTGTCGGTTCGACGCTATCGGTCATGGCGGACTTTGTTCCGATGGCAATTGCCACTGTAGGAATAATCATGTCCTACAGAACTCCCAAGAAGGAACATCACCTGCGAACCACGCTGATACTGGTAGTGTGTGGCTTCGTCGGAACTGGAATCCTGTCTTTGGCTAGGATAAGAAGTGAAGCTGCGTACAAGCTAGAGATGGACGGGCTCAATGGGATACTTCAATCAGTTGGGCTGCAAAACACACACATCCTAACAAGTCTCACTGCTGGAAAGACCACTAATCACTGCTGTCCGGCTAACGAC
>PLMF01000201.1 GCA_003142355.1 Bryobacterales bacterium | reverse complement strand
CCGTGTCGCCGGCCCCCAGCCGAGCATGGTTCAGAGCCGCTCCAGCACATCCAGCAACTGCACCAATGTGGGGGCGTCAAACCAGTGCCCGATCTCGATTCGACGGCCGCTCCGCAATGCCACCGCCAGACCGCTGCTGGCTCCCCCCTCCAGCACCGCGCGGCCGGCTGACACCTCCACCGCAACCCAACGGTTCCCGTCCGCCGGGCTGGTCCGCCAGACTCCCGTGCACGTGCATGGGGCTTCGCCGGTGCTGCTCGCGCTCTTCGCCGTCCGCGCCCGCGTCTCGCCGCCCCGGCGCAGTGCGGTGGCTGCGCGTGCCGCCGCGGCTTCGAAAGTGGCGCTGGCACGGAATGGGCGCGGCAACGGGTTATCCCGTTTTCGGCTCGAGCCTCGCGCACCGGCTTCTCCCGCTCAGCGCCGCGCGGCTACGCACCGAACGCGCCGTAGGGGCCAGGCGCGCGGGCGGCCAAGGGGTACCCCGTGCCCACCAGACTCCCGTGCACGGGCAAGGGGGCTTCGTCGGCGCTGCTCGTGCTCTCCGGCGCCGCCCATGCGCGTCACGTCGGCTCGGCGCCGCGTGGTGCCTGCGCGCGCCGCTGCGGCTTCGAAAGTGGTGCTGGCACGGAACCGGCGCGCCGCGCGCGTTATCCCGCGCGCGGGCGCACGAGTCCGAGCGCGCCGACGAGCCGGGCCGGAAGTGCGAGCGCCCGGGCGCCTCACCCAGGGACACGACGACCTTAGCGGCTACGTCGTTCCTCACCACTCGAACCATTCCGGGAATCTGACGTTGATCCCTCCCCCAAAAAAGATCGCCTCCTACCCATTCCTTCCATGCGGTGAACAGGGCTGGTGGGGCAATGTTGACGACGTCAACATCGTTCTGTCAGTCTTGGTTAGATGAAAGTCGGCAAGCCATATCATCACGAGAATCTCCGTGGCGCGCTGCTCGCTGCCGCATTGGATTTGATTCGCCAGAAAGGGGGATCTCACGGGTTTACCCTCCGTGAGGTTGCCCGCCGCGCAGGAGTGTCCCACACGGCGCCTTACCGACACTTCCGCGACAAGAACGACTTGTTGGGCGCCATCGCAGGAGAGGGATTTCTTCGGCTTGCCACTCCTCCGGGCCGCCGTTGCCAAGGACTGGTATCCAGTCCGGCGGTTGCGAAACGCTGCCCTCGCGTATGTCGAGTTCGCGTTGGATCAGCCAGACCCGTCATGTTCTCCGTCGATTTTGATGGAGAACTCCCTTGTTCCGCCAAACCGGCAGCCCAGGCTTTTCTTGAGACCGAAGTCGCTCTCGTTGGGGACTGCTCGCAGTTCGGACCAATGCGCGCTGGTGATCCACTGAGCGCTGCACGGATTGTGTGGGCGCAGGTGCATGGCATAGCGGAGCTTGCCGTATAAGGAACAGTTGAGCGAGTGGGGCACGATGGGTGAGCGTCCGAAGGGCAGCGGCAAGAGGCAGGCGGAGAAAGGTGGTAGGTGATGGCGGTTTACAACCAGCCGAAGAGCACATACTGGTGGTACAAGTTCACCTGGAATGGTGAGCCAATACGGGAGAGCACGAAGCAGACCAACAAGCGGGTGGCCCAACAGCCACTGTGCGCGGCGAACAGCCTCTCAAGCCGGATGCCTACTTGCTCCTGCACATTGCGACGGTCCTGCTCGAATGCGGGCTTAGGCCGGACGAATGCTATCGTCTGAAGTGGGACCATATTCACGATGCAGCCATCATCATTCACGAGGGCAAGGGCAGGGGTTCCAGGCGGCGCGTGCCCTGCACACCGCGTGTGATGGGCGTTCTGGAGATGCGCCGTGCCGAAACCAAATCGGAATGGGTTTTCCCTCGGGCCACTGCCAGCGGGCATGTTGAGGCAACGACTCTGAAGAAGCAGCACGAAGCCGCGATCGAGGCGGCAGAGGTATCACCGTTTGTGATTTACGATTTCCGACACACCAGGATCACCCTGTGGGCAAAAGTGCTGCCCCTCCCCGTCGTGCAGCGACTCGCCGGGCACACGGATATCAGCACGACCATGCGGTACGTTCATCTGAACGATGATGACGTCCGTGCGGCAATGGCGAAGGAGCAGGAATAGAAGGGTAGGTATACTTCTCGGCATACCGAGCAAGATGCGCGTTCTACCATTGCCCGGACATCCGCCATAAGTGATTGAATTATAAAAAGTTATTGGAGCTTGCGGAGGGATTTGAACCCCCGACCATCTGATTACAAATGTGGGGATGACGTGTTTTCAAAGACTTAGCGTTTTCACGAGTTTACGACTAAACCTTTTAAACAGTATGAGTTGCGTATTTCTATCCACCCTATCTGGTCTCACTGCTGTCCGGCTAAAGTTTTTCGAAAATTGATAACTACGGTTGAATCAGTGCGGTAGGAGGAATAGCCGATTTTTCGATTTGAACTTTTCTGGGCGCGCGCGGGAGAAAAACCGCCGCGGCGGGCACCTTGGCCGATGGGCATTGCCAGTCGCAAAACCGGACGTGGTATCGCTCCTTGGGTGCGGCGATCAGATGGAGCGTCGAGACGTCGATCTCCAAATTGGAAGACTCTTCCAGTTTGAAAGTAGCATGGACCGAAATGAAATGGCGTGCAATCCGATCTGACACCCGACAGACTGCTTCAGCCAATGATGCCGCCTAAAGGCCGCTTGACTCTTTCGCCGGCCCGATCAATGAATCTCAGGTGCCATGCAGTTCGATCAATCGCCATACTTCAATATGACCATCTCCGCCTGCCATCGCGCTGGCGCGCGCGGTGGCCGTGCCCACTTCTGGAACCTGCGCCTGTTGAGATCGCAGGCGGCACCCGCCTCCGAACGGCCCGCTCCCGCAGAGAAGACCGCAGCCGAGGCCATCGCCACCTTGGATCGGCAATTCCCCTGGCTGCGTGGCGCGGAGATTCGCACCACACCGCCTGCAGTGGCGTAACGAATGGCCGGCGCCGCACCACGGGCGCGCCAGGAACGGCCCCGCGCCGGCTAACGGTATGCCTCTGCCATGGACCCCACCTGGTGGCACAGGCTGGCGCAGGGGGACACCAGTTCAATCCCTGGCACCTTAATCACGCCACCGTTAAGCCGGGCCGCTGACCCACCCTGCACCCCACTGGTGGACGGCGCGTACAATGCGAACATGCCGACACGAAATAAGACGGCGCACGATCCCAGTAATCCTCCAGGACCTCGACCACTTTGGTCCGCGTCATCGGTTCGCCAGCCTGGGCGCGTTTGATCACTTCACGGACCACCGGCTCGGGCGTCGCGGGTGTGGGGGCGCATTGCCGTCGGTGCTTCGGTCGTGCCGCTGGTTTGCACTATCACGGGAGTTGTTGCCGCAGTGCCAAGCCAGATCCAGGCCGCGCGCAATCCTGGGGAAAGCTGATCACGGAATCCCGCAGCATGGCAGACCGGCGCCTGGGGGATACACTGGCGCGCGCGGACATCGCGCTCCGCACGGTCGAGGCGTTGCGAAACGACGTAAAGCCCGCGGTCGATGGCGCTGTGGCACTTGAATCGGACGCGAAGGATTCCTGGGACGACATGTACTGGGACGTGAAGGCTCTCGTCGGTTCCGCCACGGTCGCCGCGCGCGGTGTGGCTGAGACTTCCGAAGCCGTCGGAAAAGCCGCACCCAAGCTTGCTGAATCAGCAGTTGGCATCGGCAAGAGCACCGATGCCATTGCCGCCGACGTCCACACCGCTACGTCGGACTTTGTAAAGCCCAAAACGTTCTGGCAGCGCATGAAGGCGTGGCTGGAGACGGCCGGCAAAGTCGGCGCGAGATTTTTGTAATCCCATCGCGCCCGGATACCCGGGCGCCAACTCAGAAAGGACAAAAAATGACGCACACTCGAATCGCTGTAACTATCGCCCTGCTTACGCTCCTGGCGGCTTCCGCATTTGCGCAGGCAGACACGTCTTCGACCAACCCGGCCCCCGGCCCGCAGTACTCTTCCGGCGCTTTCTTGGGGTTCAATCACTACGACAACCCGCAGATCAAGGGCGGCGCGTTCTTCGACACCAAGATCGCCGAGAACACCTACAACGAAACCACGCTGAACATGACCAGCAAACTCGCTACCGTTACGACCGGCGTGAAGCGGTTCTTCTACAGTAGCCCCCACGGTACGGTTGCCCTGTTTGCCACCGCCAAAACCGGGGTGGCCACCGGCGACGGATCCGCTACGGCCGTGTTTGCCGGCGGCGGGGGCATTAAGGTGCTCCTCGCGGGAGCAGCCACCAAGTTTCCGTTCCTGAAGCTGTTCAGCACGATCCCCAATTCCTACGTGAGCGGCACGGTGGATATCCAGCAGATCAATGGATACGGCGTGTCCCCCACGTTTGGATTCGCGATTGGGGCGGACTTCAAATAGGGCGCAGCGCGGGAGGTCTGACGATGATATCGGATTTACTGCGCCAAGTCGGCGCCGGCCTGCTGAGACCGGCCCCTGTCGCGAAGACCGCGTGAATCGGTCGCAACCGAAATCGAGGGCGGCGCAACTGGCCGCCCTTTTTACTTCAAAGGGAGGAAAGCATGGAGACAAATCGTAGGAATCGTCTGGATGAAGTATCGCGGAGGCCGCGCGGCGCCCTTGATAGTGCCGCCCCGAAGAGGGTTCATGGGTTCGACATGACACAAGTTCCCCCAATGAGGTTCCCACAATGACTTCTCTCGTGACTTACCGGCCTCCGCTGCCAGCCTCCGATCTGGATGCCGCTTTCGCCGACTTCCTGCGCGTCGACGTGGCCAGTGGCGATGCCTCCGAGGACACCATCCGCAACTACCGCAACGAGGTCGCGATTTGGGTGGCCTGGTGTATCGAACAGGGTCTCGACGCGGCGACCGCCACGGTAATGCATATCAAGCGCTATCGTTCGGCGCTGATCGAGGCCAAGTACAACCCCATCACCATCCGCTGGAAGTTGTCCATCGTGAGGCGCTTTTACGAGGCCGCGCGCAATGCCGGCCTGCGCCCCGACAATCCCGCCGCCGGCGTGAAATCCCCGCGCGTGCGCCAGGCCACCGAGGACTTCAATTACCTGTGCGACGAGGAACTGGCCAAGTTGTTTGCGGCGATTCCCGATCCAGATCAGGTCACAGGCCCTGAGAAGATCCGGCGTCTGCGCAATCTGCTCATGCTGAGTATGATGGCGTTGCAGGGCTTGCGGACGGTCGAAGTCCACCGAGCCAACCTCGAGGATCTGCTGCAGAAGGGCGAGAACCTAACCTTGCTGGTCCGCGGCAAGACCCGCGACCGGATCGCGTACCTGCGGCCGGACACCGCCAAGAGGATGAAGGAGTACGTGGCGCTCTGCGGGCAGGCGTCGCCCGACAAGTCCGGCACGCCATTGTTCACCACGATCGGTTTTCATTCCGGGGACGCCCGGCTGAGCCGCCGCTGCATCCGCGTGCACACTGACAAGCACCTTCGGCTGACTGGCCTGAAGCGGCCGGGCGTTTCGAACCATGCTTTGAGGCACACCGCCGCCACCCTCGGCTATCTGCACACGGGCGACTTGCGCGCGGTACAGGAATTCCTGGGCCACGCCGACCCGCGCATGACGTCCAAGTACGCGCACGTGGTGGACATGGCCAAGAAGAACCCGGCGCTGTTCATCCCGGTGAAGGTGGGGTGAGCAGAAACACCTTCGGCCCAGTGGGTCACAACATGGGTTCAGATTGTGGGTGAGGCGAGGCCGCGCAGGAGGGAATTACGCGCGGCTCAGAGAATGGCGATCAGTGTGCGGATCGGCAGGCCCAACAGAGTGCCGCAACTGACGCCGGCGCCATTTGCGACGACGTCCCCGAGTTCCACTGCGCGGCCAGGCGAAAAGTGCTGGCCCGCTTCGAGGAGGGCCCCGAGGGCGAACATCGAGAGGGCCGCTGCCATTCCTCTGTGCCGGTCCCGGAACCCGATTACAGGGAGAAACGACAGGGCCAGGTAAGCACCGAAGTGCTGCATTTTGTCCCAGATCTGGAGGCGGCCAATGGCGACCATCACGGGCGACGCGGCGGGCAACAGGGAGCCGATGACGACGCAGCAGATGAGCACACCCCAGAAGGACAGGATCAGAATGCGCCACGTCCGTCCAGAGGCATTCCCTCCGGCCACGGCCGCGTCGGCGTGCTGCATAAGAGTTTTCATCGGGTCACTGAGGCGCTTCAATATTTTGACCGCACGGGTGTATCTACACCTCGACCAGGGTGACCTCTTTGACCTTGCGGAACCCCCGATCACGACTCACCAGCGGCATGGAACAATCCACCGCTGTCGCGGCGATAGCCGCGTCCGGGATCTTGAGCCGGTAGAGCCGCGCTAACCGGGCAGCCTTTTCCGCCAGCCGCTCGTCAAACGAGATGCAGAGGAAGCTACGCAGAAACCGGGTCACCACCTGTATCTCGCTTGCTGTGAGTTCCGGCAGGGCGAGGACTTCGGCGAACGAGATGCTCGACACCACGAGTCCGCGCCCTTCTTGCCGCCATTGCTCAAGCGCCGCCACAACTTCGGGCTCACCCTTCAGATACGCGACCAGGATGTTGGTGTCCAGAACCATTCGTCAGGAGGAGGTGATGCCGCTGGATCGCTCCCACTGCTTGCGAACCTGCTTCTGGTACTCCAGCGGATCCACACGCTTTCTGGTCAGAATGCCGGCGGCTGCTTTCCAGCTTCTCGGAATTCGTAGCTGCGGTTGCCAAACGCCTTGTCGCTTGCGAATCTCAACTGGAGTGGTGTTTCCCATCGCCTTTAGTTTCCCACAAACCGCCAGGCGCGCGGCACACGCTCAGCGGTAAGCCCGCAAATGATTGATGGTTCAATCACTTCTATCTAGACGAGTATTTCTGCCACACGAGGTGGGGATCCGTCTCGGCTATTCACGAACTCACGAACACCTCCGGCCCGGTAGGTCACAACATGGGTTTCAGATTGTCGGTGAGGCGAGGCCGCGCAGGAGCGAATTACGCGCGGCTCAGGGGATGGCGATCAGTGTACGGATCGGTGGAGCGGAGTCCGCATAGCGCCCGGCGGCATTGAGGTGCGAGCTTTTCAGCGGGGCCGGGCTACTCGGCGTGGCAGACGGGCTCTGGCGAACACGCTGTCTTCGGCGGCATTCGCCGCACCCAGACGCTGACTGCGCGCCGACAGTCTTGGCAGCGATACTCGTAGATCGGCATGGCGTGATCCGCAGTGCCTTACGGCTTCCGGCCGAAGACGTGCTCCAACGCATAGCGGCTGGCAGCTTCATACACCGGCAGCAGCGACTCGCGCAAGGGACGCTCACCCCGCCAGCGCGGCACCTGGCCCACCCTCTCGAAGACCATCCCCGGAATGCCCGGAGCCTCCAGCGGCCCCGAGAACCCTCGCGGCAACTTGTGCCCCGCCCAGAAGTCCGCGTCCTTTTGCGGCAAGGTGATGGCTGGGGGCGGGTACTCCTCTTCGATTTCGCTCGGTGGCATGGTGAAGCCGATGTCGTGCCACTTGTCAACCTCGACCTCGAGTGCCATCAAGTCGCCTGGGTTGCCCTTCAGCTCCAGGTCAGGAGTTAACAGCGTCTCGACCCACCGCTCGTCCACGGATTTCGATCTCCACGTCCACCTGCTCCGGCGTGGCGCGTGGCGTCGCGACACATTATGGGTCAGGTGCGCCAACCATACCAGGCATTCCACGAGGCGCGACACCATGTCGCTCACCAGCAGCTTTGGCTGATTGGGTGGCATCTGCTCCGCCTTCCACCTCACCGCCCGCGCCACCACCGGCATCGCTGCGGCCAGTTCCTCATGTCTCCGCAGGTCTTCGGCATCGTACATCGGCTCCCACGTGGGCGACCAATGACTGGAATCCTCCCCCATCCTCCGCAGCCCAGGCAGATATTGCTGCCGTACCACCATCGCCCCCGCAACTTCCCACACGGCTCGCCAGAATGCGAAGTCTTCGCCGAGCCACCCTTCCGGCCAGACCGGCTTCAACCGTGCGTAGCCAGCTATCAGCGTGGACAGTTCGCGCGGCTCCAACGACAATGTGCTGATCGCCCACGGCGCCAAGCGAAGCGCCTTCCTGCCGGAGCGGGCGCCGATCCGTTCGCTCGATGGGATTGGACCCTGATCATCGCTGGGCAGCCACACTACCGCCCATTGGTCCGGGCCGCCCTTAAAGCCGGGCGGCAGTGCCGCGTGCAGTAACTCCGGACCACCGTTGAACAGGCACTCCGGCGCATCCACTGTCGGCTTCAGCGGCTTCTTGCGCTCGCTCCGGGCACGCTCGCGCTCATCGGCATCGGCTTCCACCCACGGCCGCAGCACGCCGTAATAGCCACCTTCCGCCGCCAAGTGAAGGGTCAGCATTTTGCCGAACCGCCAAACACGTCCTCACCTGTATTACAATGCCTGCTTCCCTGCATGAAGCAACCGAATACGAAATGGCTGGGCCTCCGCATTCTTGCCCATGTGTGCGGCCAAATCAACCAGGACCTGGAGCTACGCTGCGAATACCTGGAGAAAGTGGTTGAAATCCAGAAGGCGCACATCCCAGGCCGCTTGCGCCTCACAGACGACGAACGCCGCGCGCTCGGTGAGATTGGCCATCGGCTGGGCAAGAAGCGGTTGGAAGAAATCGACTCCCCCATAGCCCAGCCGGACACCATCCTGGGTTGGTTTCGCAAGCTCGTCGCAGCGAAGTTCGATGGCTCAAAGAATCGCCGCTCGCCAGGCCGACCCAAAATCGATCAGGAAGTGGAAAAGCTGATCTTAAAGTTCGCCGAGGCCGCCTGGGGTAGCCGTAAGATCGTGGGGGCACTCGCCAATCTCGGCTACAAGATCTCGCACCAAACCGTGCTCAACGCTCTCAAGCGCCACCAGCGCCCGCCTGCGCCGGAGCGTGCCAAGAAAATCGCCTGGCCAGAGTTCCTCAAAATAGAGATGGCTGTCACCGCCGCCTGCGACTTTTTCACTGTAGAGGTGCTCACGCTGCGCGGTCTGGTCACCTACTACGTGCTGTTCTTCATCCATCTGGAGACGCGTCGCGTCGACGTCGCCGGCCTTACCCGCCATCCGGATCAGTCGTGGATGGAACAGATCGCCCGCAATGTCACCATGGAAGGCGTCGGATTCCTCAATGGATACAAAGCGCTGCCGCACGACCGCGACACGAAGTTCTGCCCCGCGTTCCTCGAACTGCTCAAGAAGAATGGCATCGAGGCCGTCGCCCTGCCGCCACGGTCGCCCAATTTGAACTGCATCGCGGAGCGCTGGGTGCGGACCGTAAAATCGGAAGCCCTGTCTAAGGTGATCCTCCTGGGCGAGTCGTCGTTACGCCGGGTGTTGTCCGAGTTTGTCATCCACTACCACGAGGAGCGCAACCACCAGGGCAAGGGCAACGTGCTCCTGTTCCCCGCCGCAGGGCAACGGATCGGCAGCCTGGAGGGCACTATCCGCTGTAAGGAGCGGCTCGGCGGGCTGCTGAAGTACTACTACCGCAAGGCCGCCTGACGCCGCATCGTGGCGTCAGAATCTTGGTTTTGAACCTCTCCCGCCGGGCCGACGCCACGGTGTGCCCGCGCTCCGATTTCGTCACCGCTGATTCCCGGTTTCTGGCCAGCGAGGGCCATTCTGATCGAGCAGCGCGTTTTCCCTGCCCCACGATTTCAGACAAATAGCCGTGCGAAGGTCAAAATATCGGGCCAGATCCGAGCTGCGAAGACATCCCAAGTGGTTGATATGGAAATACTTGTATCAAGACGGATTTCTTGACCATACGAGCTTCCTTGGCCTTCTTGAACTCCGCCCACCGTTTCCGCTGCGCGGCGCCCATCCGTTTCCTGGCTGCGGCGCTCAGGACACGCTTCCTCGGCGCTTCAACTGTTCCTGCCGACCCTGATGCCTGTGGAGTCTGTCCGCCAATCTGACGGCGGATCTCCGCCATCTTGACATCAATCTCGTCCCGTTGGTGCTGATACCCGATCAATGCAGCTTCGAGGATGCTGCTGTCTATCGTGAGGCTACTCGACATGCAACGAATTATAGCCGAGATTGACGTTGTCCGGGTCCGGCTTCCAGCTCCGTGTGCAGGATCACCAGTAATGCCTCATGAGATCTCCGGCGCCGAACCGGCGGCGTGCGAGTCAACGTCGTCCCCCTCCAACCCGCCGCGTTCCATCTCCTCCACGGCCTGGTCGAATTCGGCTCCCCCTTCTTCACCCAACTCCTGACCCACCCGCCGCATCCACCGTGCCATGGTCTTGGGATCCCGCTCATCCACGCCGGCCAGCGCGGCGTCGTCCGCCATCCCCTCGATCCGGGCCTCCTCCCCACGCGCCAAGGCGAAGCGCGAAATCAGACGCGTGAGCCGCCTACTCCCGCACCGCTGGCAACTCTCGGCTTCCTGGCCCATCCGCCGCACCAAAACGCTCACCTTGCGGCGGCATTCCTCACATCGGTATTCGTAGACGGGCATCTGTCGGCTACGCCTTCCGGCCGAACACGCGCTCCAGCGCGTAGCGACTGGCGGCGTCGTAGACGGGCGCCAGTATATCGCGCAACGGCCGCTCTCCGCGCCAGTCGGGTAGTTCGCCCACCTTCTCGAATATCAGCCCTGGAGTGGCGGGAACTTCAATCGGACCTGCGAAACCCTGCGGCAACTTGCGCCCGGCCCAGAAATCCTTGCCCTCGCGCGGCAAGGCGATGGCCGACGCGGGGTACGCCTCTTCGATCGACGGACGCGTGAACACAGCATCGCGCCAAGCCTCCGTCTGCTCTTGCAACGCGATCACCTCCGCATCCTTGCCCTTCAGCTCCAGATCGGGTGTCTGCAGCGTCTCCACCCAGCGCTCGTGAATGGGGACCGATCTCCATCTCCACCTGTGCCGGCGCGGCGAGCGACTTCGCGACACGTCACCCGCCATGTAGCCCATCCACACGAGGGCCTCCACCAGACGCGCCACAATATCTCTCACCAGTAGACGGGGTTCATCCGGCGGCTTCGCCCCCGCCTCCGACCCCACCGCCCGCGCCACTACCGGCATCGAATCCGCCAGTTGTTCGTGACGTCGCAAGTCCTCCGCTTCGTACACCGGCTGCCAAAAAGGCAACCAGCGGCTCGGATCTTCCCACGTCTCCATTACGGCTGGCAGGTACTGCTGCCGCACCACCATGGCCCCCGCCACTTCCCATACACTGCGCCAGAACGCGAAATCTTCGCCCAGCCATCCCTCCGGCCACGCCGGCTTCAACCGCGCGTAGCAATCTATCAGCGTTGCCAAATCGCGCGGCGCCAGAGACAGGGTGCTGATCGCCCACGGCGCCAAGCGCCGCGCCTTCCTGCCCGTGCGAGCGCCGATTCGTTCGCTGGATGGTATTGGACCCTTATCATCGCTCGGCAGCCAGACCACAGCCCATTGCTCCGGGCCGCACTCCCAAGTTGGCGGCAGTGCCGCCTGCAACAACTTCGGACCACCGTTGAGGGGGCACTCCGGCGCATCCACCGCCGGCTTCAGCGGCTTGCGACGCTGGCTCCGGACACGCTCGCGCTCTTCAGCAGCGGCTTCCACCCAGGGCCGCAACGCCCCGTGAAAACCGCCCTCTGCCGCCAAGTGCAGGGTCAGCATGCCGGCAGACCTCCGGCCTCAACGGTCACAACGGGAAGAAACAAGAACACGGGAAACCTCCCCGCGGCTAACTGCTCGCGCAATCGCATCTGGTAGATATGATAAACGACTCAGTCTGCGAAGCGGTCGATTGATGAGATCCTGCGGAAATCCCGCTCACTTCCTTTTTCGGTTGGGAAAAGTTCGCCCTGTACCAGACAAAGTTCCATTTAACCGATTGACAACACAACTACTTGCGGCCTGCGAAGCTGCCGCCCGGGTGTGCCGCGCGGGTCATTGCGGTCATTCTGGCCGGTCGCGCGTGATGTAGTACAGGAATACCACGAAAGCGCAGAGTCCCAACAAGTAGAGCAATAGCTCGCCGCGGCTGCGGCGCCAGGCCGACACGATGGCCTTCTTATCCAACCGCAGGTCCAGCCCCAGATACGGAGTTTCCGGCCGGCGATCAAAGTGCCAGGACCGGTCCTTGCACGCTTCACATCGATAGGGATAGAGCCGGAACAGCCCGAGCGCGCGCTCCAGCGGTCCCCGCCTATGCGAACGGCGCAAGTCGCCAGGCTTGCAGGCTGGGCAAACGATGGATTCCAGTTTCTGCACAGTGCTACGCTTCTTTGGTGTGGTCGGAGGGGATGGCCACGTATGAACACGGATCGGAATTGAAGAATTTCGGACAGGAATAGGCGCAAAGGGCGGATCGGCGTTAGACTTTAGGGATGGCCAAAAAGCTCGCTGTGTTCGCCGTGTTGTCTGTTTCGATGCTCATCGCTCAAACAGCGGGGCCTACCATCGGCAGCGGGGGCGTTGTCAACGCCGCCAACTACGGAGCCCTTTCTCCCGGATCCCTGGCCAGCATCTTCGGGAACAACCTGGCCAGCTCACCTGCCGCCGCAACAGCGCCTCTACCTACAACCCTTGGCGGCGCCACGGTTTCCGTAAACGGCAAAGCCGCTCCCCTGATCTACGTCGGGCCGGGCCAGATTAATTTCCAAGTTCCTTGGGAGACGGCCGTAGGAAACGCTACCGTCACGGTGACAGCCAATGGAGTGAACAGCAACGCTGTTACGGTTCCCGTGTTGGCAGCCGCCCCGGGCTTGTTCTTTGTTTCCGGCAGCCCCTTGGACCGCCAGAACCAGGCGGCCATTCAGAATTCCGACTATACGCTGAATAGTCCCAACAACCCGGCCTTGGCCGGCACACCCATAATCGCGTATCTGACCGGCGCCGGGCCAGTCAGCCCTCCAGTTTCCACCGGCGTTCCATCGCCGCTGAACCCGCTGTCTAACCTGACATCATCCTATAACGCCATGTTATGGCCGAACGCAGCGACCGTGGCGTTTGCCGGGATGACCCCGGGGAGCGTCGGGCTGACGCAGATGAACGTGTCGATTCCCCCCGGCCTGGCAACGGGCACCTACCCGCTCTCCCTCACGGTCAATGGCCAAGCCGCCAACACGGCGAATGTCAGCGTGAAGGCGAACAGCGCATCGGCTTCGGCCTGTGCCGCGTACCCGGCGGGTTTCTTTCCGTTCCCGTCCGTCGGCTACGTGTCGGCGCCGAACAGTGCCGGCGACCGATTGCTGGTCGGGAATATGTCCCTTACGTCGGGAGGAAACTCGCTTTTTGCCAGTAGCTTCGCGGAACTGCAAGCCCTGCCGCTGCCAGCTTACAAGAATCAGCAGTTTTGCGGGAGTGTCACACTCGCGCCCGGATATACCGCCGTCGCCTATGTGCCGACCGCCGCGGAACGAGCCGGGGATTTCAGCCCATTTGCTGGACTCCTGCTTGACCCGCTGGCCAATAATGCTCCTTTTCCCGGCGGGATCATTCCGGCGAGCAGGCTGCCATCCCCCATGGCGTGGCGCATCGCGGCGAATTTGACCCCCTCGAACGACAGCACCCGCCTCTCCGACATGAACACACTGCAATCGGCCATCGCGCTCACGCAGTCGGGCTCGAAGCCGGCCGCCATGGGCTCCGCGAAGACCGTCTATGTATCTATCCCCGACCCACAGGCGACCACGGCATCAGGCTCCAATTGCGCATCCCTCAGTCTGCCGGTGCTTCCCGCCGGATATGCCTACCACTGTTCGGGACCGAACTACTACCAAAAGACGGACGGCACCGGCTGGATCCCGATCAATTTCTCAAGCGTGACGTCCGGTTCTCCGCTGGGGACGCTCCCGATAGATCCCGTCAATACTTCTTCGTCCCGCCTCTACTACACCTACACGACGAACGGCAGCCAGTACGAGACGACCGCCGTGATGGAGTCCCCGGAATACAAGCTCGGAGGGACGAACGATGTGATAGCCCAGGACGGCGGCACCCTCGCCACCGTCTACGAGAAGGGCACCAAGCTCGGACTTGAACCCCTCGATTACGGGGATGCCTCACTGGTGGGCTATTGGACGTTCGACGAGGGGACGGGGACGGTGGTCTATGACTATTCGGGGAGCAATGCTACGGCGAGCTGGAATGGAAGTGCGCCGTACTACACCGTCTTAAGTAAGGTGGGCTCCTATGCCGGGAATTTTAGTGGGAACAACGATTGGGTGACTTTTCAGAGTATAACCAACGCAAACGCACAGGGAGGGTGGTTTTATTTTTCCGAGCTGGCAACTGTGAAGGGTAATGGCAACTCTCTTCTTGATAACCTGTATCAACATCCTGCGAACAACTATTTCTACATATCCCAAACCAACGACTATTTCAGCGTTGTGCCGACAATCAACCAATGGCACCACATCGTCTTTGTTTATCCGAATAAAAGCGATGACTCTTCGGCACAACTATATGTAGATAATGTCCCATACAATTTGCACCAACAACCAGGTTCCCGTTTGGTCGGCTCCGTGAGCCACATAAGCGTTTCTGGAGCTAGCGGTTTTTCGGGCCTCATCGACGACGTCCGGGTTTACAACAGGGCATTGTCGGCGGCGGAGATCCAGGCGATGTATGCTGGTGGCAAATGAGTGGCCACGGATGAACGCGGATCAGCACGGATGAACTAGGCGGGGATGGTGCGGGGGGGGATTACGCGTTTTAACAGGTGCGCGCCGGGGCTGTAGTCCTGGACGATCTCCTTTAGGGTGACCACCAGGCGGCCGGCATCTCTGGTCTCGCAGGCCTCCCGCAGGCAAAGCAGCCACATCTCGATATCGCCACCCGGCATGCCGTTGCCTGCGTAAATACGGATCTTCTCGTGGGCGGTGGGGGCCGTGTTCTCAAGCAGTGTGCTCAGCTCTTCGTAGAGCTTCTCGCCGGGCCGCATGCCGGTGAATTTGATCTTGATGTCTTCATCCGGCCTCCGGCCCGACAGCAGGATCAGGTTTCTGGCCAGATCGACGATCTTTACCGGCTCGCCCATGTCCAGGACGCAGATCTGGCCGCCCTCTGCGATGACGGCGGCTTGCAGCACGAGCTGGCAGGCTTCGGGGATGGTCATGAAGAAGCGCCGCATATCCGGGTGCGTCACGGTGACCGGGCCGCCGGCGGCGATCTGCTTCTTGAAGATGGGGATGACGCTGCCGTTGGAGCCCAGCACGTTGCCGAAGCGCACGGCGACGTACTTGGTGCGGCCGTTTTGCAGGCCGAGAAGCAGCAGCTCGGCGATGCGCTTGGTGGCGCCCATGACGTTGGTCGGCCGGACGGCCTTATCGGAAGAAATCATGACGAAGTCCGCGACCCCGTGCTCGGCCGCGGCTACGGCCAGGTTGTATGTCCCGAGGACGTTGTTCTCAATGGCCTCNNGCGTGATAGATGACCGATGGTGAGTATTGGCCCAACACTTCGTCCAGCCGGGTGCGATTCTGCACGCTGCCGATCTCGGCATAGAAGGGGACCTGCGGGAACGCCTGGTGCATTTCGCGGTCGATTTCGAACAGGGGGGACTCGGCGATATCGAATCCCACGATACGCGCGGGGTGGAAGCGTGCGATCTGCCGGCAGAGTTCGGCCCCAATAGACCCTGCGGCGCCGGTGACGAGGACGATTCTACCCTCGAGCGCGCCGCGGATCTGGTCTTCTTCCAGGTGTACGGGATTGCGGCCGAGCAGGTCTTCGACGGCGACGTCGCGGATCTGGTTGGCGAGGCCGTTGGCTTCCATGATTTCCGCGAGACCGGGGACGGTTTTGTAGGAAACGCCGGCTTCGTTGCAATGCTTGAGGATCTCCGTCATCTGCGCGCCGGTGGCGGAAGGCATGGCGATGAGGACCATTTCGATGTTCTGGGCCGCGGCGATGTAGGACAGAACGGCGCCGTTGCCGAGGACCCTCACCCGGTGAATGAAGTTACCGGCCTTCCCCGGCGAGTCGTCGATGAAGCCGACGATCTCGTAAGCCAGCGCGGGATTCTGGTGTATCTCGCGGAGCAGGGTGACTCCGGCGTCGCCGGCCCTGTAGATGAGGGTGCGTTTCCTAACGGTCAGGTTCGGCAAGCGGGAGAATTCGAAGGCCAGCCTCACTGCCAGGCGGACCCCCGCCGTCATCCCGAAACAGAGAATGAAATCCAGGACATAAATCGAGCGCGGGAAGCCTTCAGGGGCGAACCACAGGAGAGCGAGGCAGCCGAGAACGGACCCAGCCAGGTTCGCAGCCGCGAGGCGGGCGACATCGCGAATGGAAGCATATCGCCACCACCCGCGATCCATTTTGAAGAAATAGAAGGCGAAGACTTTGGCCGGCACAAGGGCGTAGAACGCCGCCAGCAAGTAGGGCCGATATTCCGCAGGCACACTGAAGTCAAATCGCAGCAGGAAAGCGAGGACACCGGCGGCTGCGAATATGGCGATTTGGACGGTGCGTGTCACCAAGCGCGTGTGGTGAATAAGATGACGGGCGGCGTTGTGAAGGTTAAGTCGTGACATAGCGACAGGACTCAGATAGCGCTGAAGCGCTCGTTTACGGGCACTGTGCAACAACCTCAGCGGCGCCCGGCGGAGGGTACGGCAAGAGGGGTTCCTGCCGGGCGGCCATTCGGATGACGAGCGGATCGATTTGCCAGCGGCGAAGCATGTTTCCGACTGCGCGCAACGCCGCCGGCCGGGACATGATCGCCACGGCGGTCAGGAAGATCAGCCAGAGGTCAATCGAAAACGTACGGTTGTCGATATCGGCCAAAGCCAGGCGGCTCTTCCAGGGGCGAATGATCTGGTTGTAAAGAACGTCCGGGTTGGCGCTGCCTTGGAGAATGTCCCCTTCGTCGGAGAAAACGATGGATGCGGGGTCCGTAATGCCGGGGCGCACCGTGAGCATTCGCTTTTCGGCCTCAGTATAAAGCGCGGCGTCAGCCCAGACCTGGGGCCGCGGCCCGACCAGGCTCATGTCGCCTTTGAGGACGTTCCACAGTTGGACGATCTCATCGAGTTTGTAGGCGCGCACGAAATGGCCGACGCGCGTGATACGCCGATCGGTGGCGGCGGTGGAGATCCCGCCGATCTTATCGGCATTTACCACCATCGAGCGGAACTTCACCATCCGGAACGTGCCGCCGCCGCGCGCCATGCGGGGCGCAATGTAGAACGGCGAGCGGAAGTCCTGCAGCCAGATCGCCAGCATGACCGCCAGCAGGAGGGGCGAGCACAGGAGCAGGCCCAGCGCGGAAACCAGGATGTCGAAGGCTCGTTTGAGAATCATATGGTGGGGCAGGCTTCAGCCTGCCAACGCCCGCTTGCGGGCGCATTTCTTCACAGCTCTCAAACAAGCGCCCCGCGCCATTGCGTTACCCAGCCGCGACCGTCAGGAAGCGGTCTGCGCCACGGGCCAGCCTGGTACAGACGACACGGGCTATTGCCGCCGCATCCAGTGAATAAACCTTGCGCAGGTACTGTTGGCTCCCCACAACCGACGAGAAGGTGTTGCGAAGCCCCATGCGCACGAAGAAGGGCGGGAATGCGCCAGCTTCCATGAGAGCCTCGGCGATCGCGCCGCCCAGTCCTCCGTCCACCGCGTGTTCCTCGATGCTGACGATGCCGCCAGTCTCGGAAGCGGCGGCTGCAAGGGTATCGGTGTCGAGGGGTTTGATCGTATGGACGCTCAGGACGCGGCAGAAGATACCCTGGCTGGCGAGGATATCGGCGGCTTGGAGGGCCTCACCCAGGATTCCTCCAGTGGCGGCAAGTGTCACGTCCGATCCCTCGCGAACCGTTCGGATGCTGCCCGGCCGGAAAGCTTCGTCGCGTTGCGCCGTGGCCGGCGCGTAAGATTTGTCCAGGCGCAGATAGGCCGGACCGCGATGCGAGACCAGATAGCGGGCCGCTTCGGTGGCTTCCCACAGATCGCCTGGCGAGAGAACCAACATGTTGGGCAACGAGCGGAGGATAGCGAGATCCTCGGTGGCGTGATGCGAGAAACCAACCGGTCCGTAGCTCATGCCTCCGCCGATGCACACGATCTTCACGTTCGCCCCGTGGTAGCAGATGTCGTTGCGGATCTGCTCCAGACAGCGCAGCGTAGGGAAGTTGCCGATGGAATACGTGAAAACCGTGTGACCCTCCAGCGCCAGTCCGGCCGCCAGGCCCGACATATTCTGCTCGGCCACGCCAACATTGAGAAACTGGCGGGGAAATCGGGCGATGTACTCGTTGAAGACGGCAAAACCCAGGTCACCGGTCAAGAGCAGGAGTTCCGGGTGCTCTGGCGCGAGTTCGGTCAAGGCGTGAATGAAAGCGTCTCTCACGGGCGCCCCTCCAATTCCGCGAGCGCGGCATCGAACTCCGCGCCGCGGGGTATTCGGTAATGCCAGAGCACCGTGTTTTCCATAAAACTGACGCCTTTGCCCTTCATGGTGTGGGCAATCAGGCAGGAAGGCTTCCCGGGCGCAAACGGCACGGCGCCGAGGGCCGTGCGCAACGCTTCGTGGTCATGCCCATCCACTTCACGGACGGCCCAACCGAACGCCGTCCACTTATCCGCAAATGGTTCGAGTTCGATCACTTCTGAGACAGGCGCAATGCCCTGGATCCGGTTGTAATCCACGATGGCAACCAGGTTCGAAAGCCCGTGGTGGGCGGCAAACAGGGCGGCCTCCCAGGTAGAGCCTTCATCGCATTCGCCATCGCTCAGCAGGCAGAACACGCGGTGGGGCGCCGACTTGAGCTTGCCGGCATAGGCCATGCCGGCGGCGATGGAAAGACCATGACCCAGGGAACCGGTGGAGACATCGACGCCAGGCAGTTTGTGGGAGACGTGACCGCTCAGAAGGGAGCCATCCTGGTAGTGCGTCAGGAGCTGCTCGACCGGGAAGAAGCCCCGCTCGGCGAGGGCGGCATAGAGGCCGGCTCCGGCGTGGCCTTTGCTCAGCACGAAACGGTCGCGGGCGGGCGATTGTGGAGTAGTGGGATCGACGTTGAGGATTGCGCCGTAGAGGACGGCGAGGATGTCCGCGCAGGAAAACACCGCCCCGATGTGGGCTCCGCCGCCGATGCTGGTCATGCGCAGGGCGTGGGTGCGGATGCGGCGGGCTAGGGCATCAAAAAACATATGGCCACGGATGAACACGGATGAACACGGATAAGAACCGGAGAATTCAAATTCACCGCTTGGTTTGCCCGTGAAAGACGACCTTGAAGGACAGAAAGTGGAGCCCGAGCGTGTTCAGCAACATATGGTCGACCCTTCGAGCGAACGCATAATAGGAACGGCCTAGCGCCTTGTTCCAGTGAAACACGCCTGAGAAGAGCGTCACGCAATCGAAGAATCCTATCTCCGATTCCTCGAAATAAGCCGCGATCTTGCGATACGTTCCGAGGCGAAGAAGACAATCCAGAGTACGAGGATCCCGATGATGCTTCAGCACGTTTAGGAAACGGCGGATCCCGTTCATCGTGAAATTACTGCCGTTGGTCTCGATGCAGAAAAATCGCCCCCCGGGCTTGAGGCGTCGGGTCAAACAGGGCAGAAACTGTTCGAGATCGACGTAGTACAGGCTCCCGGAGACGAACACTACGTCGAAGGTGAGTTCTGTCGAGCGGAGGTATTCGAGGACGTCGCTCAGCACGAAATGACACCGGTCGGCGACTTGATTGGCTGCCGCAAGCCAGCGTGCGGCCTCAATCGACTTCGAAGAGAAATCCACTCCCCAGGTCTCGTACCCGAGCTTCGCGGGTGCAATGGACCAAATTCCAGTTCCGCAGCAGAGATCCAGAAAACGCAACGATTCACCTGACTGCGGCGCCGGCAACAGGCCTTCCACATACTTGTAAGGCGCCGAGGTTGCCAGGCGATCATGGCGCGAAGGATACGCGTTGTCATGGGAGCGCAGGAGCCGCTCACCGCTCTTGTCATAGAATCTTGCGAGTGATTGCGCCGGGCGTTCCGTTGTTGGCATAGTCACTCCGGCATCAGAGCAGCCCTTGCTTGTGTAGACGGTTCAAGAGATCGATTGAGCGCTGGACGCCTTGCTCGTGCACTTTGTCATAAATCGGGAGCGTCAGGATCTGTCTCGCGATGCGCTCCGCGGCGGGGCACATCCCCTCGCGGTAGCCGAGTTCCTCGGATTCTGAATCCCCGTGCGGATGAACCGCCGAAACGAACCAGTCCCCGAACTCGACCCTGTGCTTCCGCGCCTGCTCCAGAATTCGCGCCTTCTCCGTCACCAGAAGAGGATACCGCAGGTACACCGGATCGTATCTCTCATCCAGCTTCACCGTGCGCGCCCCAATCCCGTCGAGCGCGGCCACGTATTGCCCCGCCCTTCGCCGCCGGAACGCCACGTCCTCATCCAAAGCCGGCCCGATCCGTTTCGCGAGCTGCTTCTGGTGGAACCGCGGCATGGCCTGATCCATATCGGCTAACTCGCCTTGCAGGTCCAGCTTCGGAAAGGTCGGGATGGCCACGCCCATCCTGATGAGCCCCCGGTACCCGTCGCGCAGCGGCCAGAACAGCCGGGGCCGTAGCAGCACCTCATGCGCCAGGTACTCCAGGCGTACGCGCGCGGTGTCCAGGAGGCCGCTAGCCTGGCTCGCCCGGCCGATGTCCTCCAATCGCTTGCGCGGCTCTTCCGCATGAATGATGGCCGTCCCGCCGATCCCCAGCACCAGCGGCTTCCCCCACCGGTAGGCCGCAAACGCGGCGTCCGCCAGGGAGCCGACGCGCGCCCCGCGGTAGGAGCTCGCCAGCGTGTGGCAGCAATCCTCGATCACATAGATGCCGCGCGCGCGTGCGATGCGCAGAATGCTGTCCATATCCGCCGGGATTCCGAACGTATGCTGCACCACAATCGCCCTGGTGCGAGGTGTGATGCGCGCCTCCACGCTCGCCGGATCCAGGTTGAAGGTGGTAGGGTCGATATCGGCATAGACCGGCTTGGCGCCCGCGGCCAGGACCGGACACGGCACGGCGACGCAGGTAAACGCCTGTATGATGACTTCGTCGCCGCGGCCAATTCCAAAGGCCTTCAGAATTGCGCATTGCGCCACGCGGCCGCGCCGGAAATGGACCCCGTTGGCCCACGCGACCGCCGGCGGATTTGCCGAACAGACGCTATCTCCCATAGAACCTCCGAACGTGGTCGCAGATGTAATCGACGTCATCGTCGGTGATGGACATATTCATGGGCAGCATGAGGAGCCGTTCGAAGAGCCGGTCCGTGAAGGGCAGGGACTGGGTGAAGCCGAGGCTCTTTAGGTGGTGGATCGCTTGCCCGCCCCACTGGATCAGCGTTCCGATGCCGTTTTCCTTCAGGTATGCTTTCAGCCGGTCGCGCCGGTCGGCTTCGATCTCGTAATTCTGGTAGATATCGAAGTGATCGGGGTCGCTATCGGGCGCCGGGGGCAGGGTCGCCTCCGGGACCTCCGCCAGGCGTTCGGTATACATCGCGGCGATTCTCCTACGGCGCTCCATCACTTCGCCATAGCGAGTCAACTGGAAGTCCAGTATGGCGGCATGCAGGTTGTCGAGGCGGGAATTCACGCCCCAGGAGACGACGTTTCCGCTGCTATCGCGCCCATGGTCGCGGAGTTGGGACAGCTTCTCGCGTATGTCACCGTCATTGGTAATCACGGCGCCGCCGTCTCCGAAGCAGCCGAGCACCTTGGCGGGATAGAAGCTGATAGCCGCGGCAACGCCGAACGTCCCGGCGGCGCGGCCCTTGAACTTCGAGCCGAGCGCCTGAGCGGCATCCTCGACAATTAGCGACCCGTGCCGATCGGCGATGGCCTGGAGCCGGTCCATGTCGCAGGTGCGGCCGTTGAGCTGGGTGGGCATCAGAAATCGCGTGCGGGGCGTGACGGCGGCGGCGGCGGCATCGGGAGAGATCAGGTGATCGGGGCCGCATTCCACGGGCACAGAAACGCCTCCCGCGAAATGCACGGCGGCGGCGGTGGCGACCATGGTGTGCGAGGACAGGATGACCTCATCGCCGGGCGAGATTCCGGCAGCGCGGAGGGCGAGCATGAGGCCGTCGGTCGCATTGCCAACGCCGAGTGCGTGCTTGGCGCCGAGGAAGGCGGCCAGATTAGCTTCGAACCGGGCGAGGTCGTTCTGGAGGATGAAGGCGCCGCGGGACCCGACGTCTTTGAAAATGTCCAGATATTCCTCGTCGTGTCGCCGATAGACTTCGGGATATACAAAGAATGCAATGGGGGAATTAACCTTCATTTGCCTATCCATCTCGACGCGCCGCTACCCAGCCCGACTCGCTGACCTCGCAATCAACTCGAGATGTTCGACCATACCCGAATAGACTGTCTCGGCCTGGAACCGGGCTCGGTACAGTGCCGTGGCTTTGTTAGCTAACTGGCAAAGTAGCCCGGGGTTCTGCTCAATCATGCTCACCTGATCCGCGAGATCGCCGGCATCGCCATACGCATACCTGACGCCGCAGCCACCTCCACTCAGCAGCCCGTCCAATGCGCCACCTAGACAGTATAAAACCGGCAACCCCGCCGAGAGATACTCGATTGGCTTATTGGGAACATTTCGCAAGAAGTTTTCGGTAGCCTTATAGGGCGCCACGCCGAGGGCTGACATCCGCATCAGTGCCCAAATTTCGGGTCTATTCACCCAGCCCGGGAAGATGACGTTCGAGCATGACCCCGCTTGAACCCTGTAGTACTCCTGGCGACCCCCTGTCCCACAAATAACGAGCTTGATCCTCGGGCTGCGAACAGCCAGCGTTTTAGCTGCCTCAATCACGGTGTCAAGATCGAACTGCCGCCCAAGCGTTCCAAAAAAGCACACGATAAACTGATTGCGATCTTCGGAGATGCCCCATGTTCGCCAAAACTCCTCCGCGGCATTGATCTCCGTGGGTGTCGGCGGGGTTGCGCAGTATCCAAACGGGAAATCGCGGTCCAGCGGTGACTTCTGACGTCCCGCCAGCGTGACGCCCCAATTCACGTACTCCTCCGTGGAGCCTAGTATGGCAGTCGCAGCCCGGCAAGCGCGCTGTGCGAGAGAAACATAAGGCGCCAATAAAAGACGGCCTACTCGTTTCAATCTGGACGGAAATGCGTCCAGAAACACATCCGGCCACAGATCCCGGATGTCCAAGGCGACCGGCACCTTGGCATGGCGCCCGAATCGGCAGGCGCCATACGAAAGTTCCAGGGTGGGTAGCGATGCGAGAACCACATCAGGTGGCGGCTCGCGCTGCGCCTGGATACAGAACTTCACGCCTACCACCGCATGATCGTACAGCCGCGCAAGGGAGACATTTGCTCTGTACCCTCCGGCATGGAGGAGGTGGATGCTGAATCGATCGTCGAGCTTCAACCTGGTATCGCAGTCGAAACGCTGACGCCTCCGAAAGTGATCGAAGGTGGATGTCCACCAAACGACCGTGTGGCCCTGATCGACCAAGCGCCCCGCGAGGGTCCCCGTGCGATGCAATCTGACGCTTCGATCATCCGTCGGCAGCGGTTCGCCCACTGTCACTAGCCAACATCTCATGCTTGGTGCCGTGCCTCCTCGTTCGGAATCTGATATGCCTCTTGTAATCTCAAGATCGCGCCCGGCCACGCTACGCAACCCACGCGACTTTACAATACCTTCATCACAATACCTTCATTCCGAAGCGTCCCGATATGAACTGCAATAAGCACCTCCGAGGTTGCGCTCGTGCTGGCGATGTATCTGCGTAGGTGGCACTGAAATTCACACTTCGACACCCGTCTCCCTTTGAAACCGTTGCCAAGTTCTCGCCTACCCAATTGTCGTAGCTGCCGGAGTCAAGTAGGATATTGTAGTCGCCTTGGGAAGGAGTTCCGAAATGGATCGACTGGATTGACCGAGACATGCCGTTTGTACCCAACACCGTGAAGCGACCCGATCATCAAGTTGCTATCGACCTGGATCCTCTTGTCGCAAGTGAACCGGTGGTGTTCATGGACGTCGTTAAACGTCAACGTCCGCCAAACAGCGCGATGTCTCTGCCGGCATAAGAACCGAGCGACCGTACCCGTGCGCATTAACCTGCTGTCGCCTGGGTGAATGGGGAAGTGCTCCCCAACAGTGACTAACCACACGTTCACGGTAATCCAGCCTCGACTTTCTCCACTCCGCCTTTTGCCCCACCGCTCGACGGAAAGACCCCGGCCCGCATTCCGCCCGCCCGTCGCCGACCCTTCAAGGACGCAGTCCTCTCAGCGTGCCGGTGTGCGCCACTGAGAACCAGATAGAGCGTCGTTCCGATAAACACACTGAGCACCATTGTCCCGAATAGTCGACCATAGATACCCCACGCCCCGTTCAGCACCAGCAGGCAATAGCAGGCTGCTGTCGACGGCGTCTTCTGTTTAAAGAAACAGAGCTGCAAAAACTGCAACGCAAAGCCAACTGCCGCAACCCCACAGAGAACGCCCAACCAGCCGAAGTCGATCCAGAGATCACCTACAGAGCTCGGAGACACGACATGAACGTACCACTCGGGCCACAACAACCCAAGCGGCCGTATCATCGGTCGCCCCAACAGGAGCGGCTCATCCCTGAACTGCCCGGAGTAGCGCAGTGCCATGTACGAAGGATCGAAAAACACGCGACCTATTAGAGAGCCCTTAGTTGATTCGACTACCGCCGAAGCGCTTTATCCTGATCTTCTCGGTCGTTAGCGTGGTACCCTACGTTGGTTGTGCCCTCGGAACAGGGGCTCTACTCGGAGCGTCTGTTCCGTGCGCGGCAACGATTCTGAAACAATTACCCGTCGCCAGCCACGAGCCTGCCCAACTGCCCGCGCCCCGAGCAGCGACCCAATGATGGCGTAAGACAGAGTGGCAATACGAACCACCTGGAGGGCCTCTAGTCCGATGCACACCACCGAAAGGAGCACAAACAGACCGATGCACACGTCACGCGTCAGCTTGCCGTAGGGAGAACGGTCCCCTTGGCGCAACACGCGATACGCTGCAGCCGCGAGGAGAAGAAACCAGAGGAGGCTTCCGACTAAGCCTACCTCGAACAGGCGCCTGACATATTGGCTGTCTACGCCTAAGGTGAAACCCTTGGATTGGTTTCCTAAAAGAAAGTTAGGACTGCCGAGACCAAACCCAAAGAGCGTGCCAACGAAATCGTCCGCATGGTCCCTAAGCTGATACTCCATCAACGCTCGCCAGTTCTCAGCGCGAGTCGGCAGGGAATTGGAGGTGATGACGGCAAATCGCCCCGTCAGTCTGCTTAAAACGGGGTTCTGGTCCATGATCCCCGCAAGGCTGATCGCGATTGCGACAGGCAGGAAGTAACTAAATGACAACTCACCACGACACACCCTAACGAGAATTACGACAAACGAGGCCACGACCGCACCTATAATGTTGCTCCGGGATATGGATCCGAGCAGCACGACCGCAGCCAATGCGCACAGGGCCAGTGAGGCAAGTGCGCCGATGAGTCTTATCCTCTTGGCCCTTCCGAACAGGATACCGATGTTTAGGACACAGCTCAGTCCGCAGACGAACATAATCGATGCGACGGCGCCGACTTCCGAGGGGGCTGCAACACCCGCCTCGAAAGGCAAGCCGACACCGTAATATCCTGTTAGGTTCCCGATTATGACCTGGTATGTGGCAAAACCGAAGACGGGTAGCAACACAACCGCGCAGCTGACGACGGTGAACCGGAGGCGCCTCGCCGCGAAGGCCGCAAAGAATGCCATGGATACAAGGTACTGAAGTTCCTTTCCGGCGAACGCCGCTGCGGCCAAAGGGGGGTAGTGCCGTAGAGGGCTGCTCAGACCGGCCTGGACGAGGCAAAAGACACCCCAAATGATGCTGATACGGATCAACGTGGGTCCCAAAATCGTACGAACTGTCCGCCGATTCACATATATGTAAGCCAAGAAGAATGGAAAGAGGATATCCTGGATCTGAAGTTTGCCTGCCGCGCTGTCCGTGTCGCCTTGCGCCTGAAGCAGACCCAGTAGTCTCGGCGCCGCGAAAAGCCCTCCCCAGAAGACCACTACGCTCAGTGCGGCAGCGGTATCGATCGTGGTAAGCCTAGGCAGCTTTGGTGTGCGCGTTTGGGCTTCTGGAATTCCGCCTCTCATCTGCGCAGTCTCCGCACTCCACGGATCGCTCCGAGGAGAACGCGCGCGCACCAGTTGGATTCAGAACTGTTCACGAGAGCGCGGTAGATGGCATAAGCGCTTCGCCGGGTTTCCATTCTGCCGGCCGGAGTAAGGACTAGATCCGCGTCAAGGAGGGTAAGCAGGCGAGTGGTGCCCCCAGCCATTTTGACATTGGTCTGGGCCTCCGCGCCGTCGGACACCCCGCGGCGACCCCCGGGATGGTGTGAATAGTCGTGGTTCTGGTGAACTGCCAATACAACTTCACTAACATCGACAAGGGTTAGGCCAACTGACTTGGCGTGGTGCAGCATCCAGTTGTCCCAACCGCCGCGACCAACTGTCATTGCGGGGAGCTCGCCAAGGGACCCGCGCGGAAAGACCATGAAGTCAATGCCCGTGTGAGCGTGGCGACTACCGTGCCGCCAAACACGCTCCCTGAGGTTCCGATCCCACCCGGGACACGTGGGGATTGCTTCCCTGACGTCCAGGTCCCACCTTCGGCCAACGACCATAGTGCTAGTCATCACAGTCCAGACTTTCTGCAGCGCTTGCAGCAGATCATTTAGGAGAATTATGTCGCAGTTGCAGTAACACATCCACGGAAACTTACTGACGGACTGAGCTTCGGCGAACAGCGAGCCGATTGTCGGAGTACCGCTTGCGTTCTTTCCAACACATGGGATGTGCGCAGCTCCGAACTCCTCTGCAACACGATCGGTCCCCTGTTCGCCGCCAAGCAGGACGATCTGGCACCTCGGCGTCAGGCGCGACCAGCTTCCAATCGCGTTTCGTTGAATTACACCGATGTGCCCGACGAAGGGCTTGGGGCAGCCGAAGATGCACATCATCGGGCCGACACCGTGCCGCTGGCAGCTCGCAACTCGAAACAGCCTAGGCCGTAGTACGTAGCATTGGGACGAGTAGCTAGAGCCTCAGGTCGGGCAACTTGGTTCCAGATATTCTGCCGGTCCTTAGCCCAGTAGCCGCAACTCACCTCCTGATAGCCTTCCAGCAGCCGGGGGAGCCGTGTCGGGCCGTACACCCTGTGCCACGGGGCGATTATGGCGTCTTGTCCAACCGGAATTGTCAGGAGCATGACACCAGTGTGGGGTCGGAGCACTTCTCGGAGCATCGACATTACTGACAGATCCCCGTCCGGCTCTGCGCCGTCTCCATAGCGACCCAACCCGACGTGCTCGATTGCAGAGCAGTTGATTATGAGGTCAAACGACTCCGGGGCGAAGGAGGATTGGCGGAAGTCCGTTTGAAGGTGCTGAAGCTTTTCGTGCCGATAAAACCATTGAGGGGACCTCACATCTAGAGCGAATGTTTGGAACCCGCGGAGTGCGGCACCCAGGCCCAGATACCCGTTGCCACAGCCGAAGTCCAGTGCTCTGCCGCTTCCCAATGGTAAGTGGCTCAGCACCCATGCGTACTCGATATCACGATCACCTCTGAGATTGGGTGTCGGAGGATCTGTGAGATCGCGGAAGATCTTTGTGAGCGCCGGTTGCATCTTGGCAGGGATACGAAAATGCACTTTGAGCTCCTATTGCTCGTGATTGCTAGCAAAACGGAAAAGTGAAGGGTTGAGCAAACAGCGCCGCCTACCAGGAAGATGGGTGCAACCGCCGTAGTTCGGAGGCCAAGATCTGGTCACCTCCGGGTTCGTCATCGGCAGGAGTTTCCTCCGGGGCCGTTTGGGGCTCACAGACAGCTGCCAAAGCGGCATCCAACCACTCTTCCCAGCGTCGAGAGACGCGCCAGACTTTCCCGAGCCGGTCTACGGCGTATGTCGAATGCCGGCTCGCTATTGCCGGGATGCCGGCGGTCCTCAACTCCGCCACTCGCGTTAGCGCGCCAAGCCCGGTAAAGCTCGGCAGGAGGACTGCGCGCGTTCGGACAAGAAGATCCTCCAGGTCCTCTTCGGACACCCAGCCTCTCACGGAGACCGTCGAGGGGAGGCGGTACTCCTGTGACAGGAGATCCGTCCCACTTCCAACCACGACCAAGTCAGCCGGAAATCTGGCGCCACCGTCCTGTATGTGTTTCAATACCCATCGCATGCCTTCTCCTGTTGGAGCGTGAGCAGCCGATCCCAGCATGAGCAGAAACGGTCGGTCTCGATCTAAGTGGCCCCGAAGCTTGCGACGCCGGTTCCATATCCCTTGGAATTTGCTCTTGATCTCGCCGACTGGGCGGTACGGGTAGAATGTCGAATCCCCGACCAGGACGTCTAGGATCGCAGTCTCGATCTGCGATATGCACATGCGCGCTTCGCATCGCTTTAGGACCGCAAGTTCCTGACCGAAGTCGACTAATCGGCATGCGACCGACAGCGGACGCTGGAATCGGTAACGTCCCTCGTGCAACGATTCGAGGTTCTGCGGCAATGCCACCGTTGGCACCCCGCGAGTACGGTTAAACTCGACAAAGTCGTCCATGCCTGCGTGTTCTACGAGACAGATCTTGGGAGTGTTTGAACTCTCAACGTGGTTCCTATACGCTCGTAGGACGTCAGGATTGCCAAATCGCACCGGTGAGAAGTACCACGATCCGGCAGGCTTCAGCGGATTCCGCCACAGCATCCGCGCGCCTATCCGCAGCTTGGTTACCCATTCGCGATTCTGGGGACCGTTCAGAACTCTCCCCTGATGCTTCGGACTCTGTCCGTAGCTGCCTTCGCTCATGGAGCGTTTCGCAAGAGAAAACACCGTTATGTTTTCGTTGCCGACGGCCGCCATGCAATCGTGCAGAATCTGATACGCGCGGTGGTGGCCGCCGTTCCCGGTGCTTTTCGGCTGCGATTGGGTTACGTAGAGGATCTCGACGCGCCCGCCACCCAGGTTCGCTGTCGTGATATTCCGGCGACAGAACACGCTCATCTTGCACGCCCTTAATGAATCAGACGGTACGTTTAGTTCCAGCTAACGCCCCAGAATCGCGCGATACTTTTACTAGAGCAACAACATATCCGCAAAGTCGTTGGGAGGCGGTGCGAGACCCTGGGCAATGTGTTCGAGAGTCTCAATTCGTTGGGCCTCCCCATCAAAGGGGTTACATCTTAGAACCGTCGTGAAACTCTGTTTACAGATGTCAAAGAAGTCGGCGGTGCCTCCATGGCAGTCAAGTCCCTTGGGCCAGACCTCGACCCATAGCGGTGTGTGCGCCGCCCAGAGCCTTTTCCCGGACCTGACAACATGCGACTCAAATCCCTGGGTGTCGGACACGACCAGCGCTACTTTGTCAGCTTCGACACCGAGTGAATCGAGTAAATAATCAAGTGGGACCGCCTTCACCCTTGTCCTGCCCATGATCCTCTGCCCCTCCCGAAGCCCTACCTTACCGCCTTCACCAACTATTTCACTGTTTGCCGAGTTCTGCACCATGAGCAAGTCAACGTCTCCTGGAACATCGGAGACTGCGAGTTGGCAACACGTGATTGCCCCCTGTAGGCCGTTTTGCCTGACGTTTCGTTCAAGCCTGCGAAATGTGGCGGGATTGGGTTCTATAGCAATTACGTGTTTGCCGGTTTTACTCAAAAATAGGGCCGAGTCACCGATGTTAGCCCCGACATTTACTATGAACGGCCGTGAAAAGTCCGTGTTCTCCTGAAGCCAAGGGATAACCGAAGCGAGATCATCGTCCTGATGGTGCCCCCTCACGAAGAGCATCCTGGTGACATAACAGGCTGGTGAGCCAGTCCAGAGGAAGCCGCTCCGGCGGAACGTGATTTCATCAAACAACAGATGTAAGATCCCGAGCACGAGATACCTGCGCGCCTCGACCCGTCTGGCTCTAGGGCCAGGAAGCGTTGATCTCAGCGCGTAGCGCAGCGCTGTTTTGAGTACCCGCAGAGAGTTTGCCACAATGGTCCACATTGACGTTTGTTAGCTAGGGAGTCATTCGTGAGAAGTAGGGCTGAGGTGCGGCGTCTGGGGGATGATGGCTGGATACGCACTTGCGCGAGTGAAGAATCAAACGTTCACGTAGTCCCCTGCCCCTGGGGGGTGGGCATGTCGCAGGGTGTGGGCGAACAGATCGTAATTTGGCGGCATATATTGGCTATGTGCGGTGAAAGGTCCACTAAAGGTCTCATGAAGGCAGTCGTTACGCACAAAGAAGGCATTGACGCCCGCTAAATTGCAGCCGACCAGTGAGTAGCCTTTGGAGGCAGCCAGCTTTTCTAGCGCCGCTAATCCGGCTCCGAAGAAGTTAGTATGGTCCCACTGGGCGTTGCTACGGTATGATTGCACAAGACTCAGGGGAGGGCGGAGGGCCGCGTTGTATTCGATGACGACAACGCGTGGCCTGACACAGCTCAGAGCGCTCCAGATCCAGTAGTCATTCCCATCGATGTCGATACTCAGGAGGTCTACTTCTTCGACGCGACACAGGCTGGACAGCGTCTGGTCAACGTTCTCGGTTGTTATTGTGCAACAGTGGGCTGTTAGGGAGCCCCGCAAAATGGCACCAGCGTGATAGCGTCTGGCTGCAGCGACGCTCTGGGGACTTCCGTCCACCCAGAGCCCGGTCCAACCGGACAAGAGGAGGAGATGGGTATTGTTCTCTAATCCATCTCCGCAGCCGATTTCAATGAAGCACTTGCTTGTGGTGCCAATGCGGCAAAAGATCTCCTGGATGATTCCATCCTCGTCACTCTGTGAGAAAGCCTTGAAGCCGTATGCGGCAAGACGTTTGGGGGTGCGACCCAGTTCCTGCGCCAGCAACTTATCGAGGCGATTGCGGGCCAACAAAGAGGCAACGACCTCGGCCTCGCGCATTGCAAGCAAAGCCATTCTGTAAAACCGGACCGGGGCCGTGATTAGTTTGTGAATCATTCACAACACTCCATCGGAGCTTGGCCTCGGTAAGGAAACTGTGGCACCTCCGCGAATTGAGCGAGTGCGTTAAGTATTGTGGCGAAGAGAGGAGAGTACATGCCTTTCATGCATTCCTACAGGCACAACTACGATTGCGGCATACGTTATGACTGTCGCCCAAATGACACCAGCGCTCTCCCAGCGGTGCGCCAGGAGGAGTTTCGCCCCGACTGAGACGACTGCGAAGAGGGTGCCAGTGATCAGCAGGACCCTTAGGCGGTTGAGTGCCGATAAAAACATCCAGAGTGAGGCCCCGTACCCATACAGAACGCTCCAAGTTGCCAGTCCCCAGAGCGTTTGGGGTGGCACGGCAACCGCTTGCTTGGTCCAGATCCATAGGAGAGGACCTGAATAGAGGATCAATGGGAGTGAGAGCGTTCCCGCGAGCGCCATTGCGACAGCGGTTGACCGGAAGAGCGTTCTTTTGATCCAGGCGTAATCTCCTCGAACGGCGGCCTCAGCGTATGCGGGCCACAAGGGCGTGAGGACTACGCCTTGAAGGGTGGAGATCAGCAGGAAAAGCTTCTGCACGGTGGCGTATTGGGCCACACTGCCGGCGCCGACACAGTGGGCCAGGACAATATAGTCCGAGCTGAACCCGACTATGCTCACCAACTGCAAGAGAAAGAACTGAAAACCAGTGTGGGCGAGCTTTTTCGAAGTCCTCCAACAGAAGGCCGCGGACGTCGGCGCGAGCCACGGGCGAGACCAACCGAACTCGTGGAGACTGTTCAACAGACCGACTAAGACTTGGGCACCAGAGACAGCCAGTACGATGGGGACCAGTCCTGCCTTACAGGCGATCGTTACCAGTAAGGCGATGAGGCTGATTAGGCTCGCGCCGGCCTGCCACATAGCTGCTCGAAATCCTTCCTGGTAGCCGGACTGGACTCGTTGGACTACGCCGAGCGGCAAGCAGAGCAGGGTGCAGAGGACAAAAACCACTGTTGCGGGGCCAGCCTCAGCGACCGCGAGAGGAGACCTCACATTATAGATCTGCATCCACGGGATGAAGCGGTAGGCCAGAGCAAGCGAAACGAGGCACACCAGCGCAATGGTGAGGAGCATGTAGAAGATGCTCGAAACATTCCTTTTGGCCGCCTCACGGTCGTCTCGACCGTGCGCTGTCGAGATCGCCGTGAGGAGGCCGTTGCCCATACCAAAGTCGGCGAAGCTCAGAAAGGCGGTGACGGACGTTACGGTCATCAAAAGGCCGTAGCGCTCGAAGCCGAGGTAGCCCAGCGTCAGTCGGACGCTAACCAGAGCGACGCCCGTCTGAACTGCTTTGGCAAGTGCGCCGCCAACAGAGGCAAGTAGAGCTCGTCTCTCTCTCTCTGTACGGTGCCTTTCCTGGATCCCGATCCGGCCGGAGCCAGCGGATCGACCCCCCGGGCCGGGAATCGTTGATGTTGCTACGGCTGATCTTTCGCCAGCTGTCAATGGGGCGGCTCCATGAGCGGGAACAGTTTGTGCCAACCCTCCTCGCACCAAGCGGGAAAGTGCACTCGGTCGAACGAGCCTGTTTTTAGACGTGTAGCGTCCCTCTCTATCGTCTGGTTTAGGGCAGTTGGAGGACGTATCCTTGCGTGCGGCGGACCGAAGAAG
Source organism: Bryobacterales bacterium (assembly GCA_003142355.1). Next base: position 8,987 of record PLMF01000201.1, on the reverse strand, counting down.
TATGTCAGGTTCATTCTCCGTCGTGCGCAAGAGTTGTGTTCGGAACCGACCCTCGCGGTAGGGTCGGGCGCGCGGTTGAAGTTGAATACGACAGGCTCGGTTTAGGACGGGAGGTCTGGTGATCTGCGCTGGGGCGGGGATCTGGTCGGCGGGGATTCCGACCAACTACGCTTTTCGTAATTCTTCGTGGTACATCTGACAGACGGAGAAACAGTGATTATGGCAAATATCGGGTCGCATTAGGGTTCAAAACCTCTTTCGCAACGAATTTAGGGCTCGTATCCCAAAAGTGTAACGGCACTTGAGGACCTTTAGATCCTTGAGGTTGCAGGCCTCCTTGGGTTCCGCGGGGGACCGCCAGATGCGGCGTCTGCGCTCTGGGGTAGCCGAAACGTCGTCGTCGTTGTCGTGCTGTCTTTCTGAGGAGGGTTTTGGACACTCAACCGCGCGGGGAAGTCCCCGGCGCAGGACCCGGATCCGCACCAATTCCCTGAAGTCCCGAACCGCCAGCACCCCGGCTGCTTTGGGTTTNNCAACTCATTGCTGCGAAAGTGCTTATCGTCAATTACACTTCTGGGACAGGAACCGAATTTAGGGTCCCCCAGTTCCGTATTGGTCGGCCGCAGAACCTACGAAGTACGGCCAGATGCCCTTCCGGGAGACGTGTGCGCAACGTCGGCTGCAGCAGGGGATCCTTGTGTTGGAATGTAGGATCTGTAGCCTGTCGACATTGAACATTAGCCCCAAGTCGGCCCGCCGCCGCGTGAGCGTGTTAGCGGTCGGGATCGCCCCCGGTGGCTTGAATGTTGACCCGCTTAACCTGTGGAAAGTTCATGAGCTTTCGAGAGCACTGCTTCCGCAGATCTAACTGGCCCTGAGGCCGTAAGGCACTGAAGATCAGCATCCACCATTTCTTCGACCAGTTGCCGAAACGTATACTGAGGCGTCCAACCCAGGACGGCCCGTGCCTTCGTAGCATCCCCGATCAACAGGTCGACCTCCGCTGGACGAAAGAACTGCTCGTCGGACGTGACGAACTCACGGTAATCCAATCCAACTCTTGTGAAAGCGAGTTCGCAGAACTCACGGACCGAGTGGGTTTCACCCGTTGCCACGACATAATCATCGGGGTTCGGCTGCTGCAGCATCAAATGCATGGCGCGGACATAATCGGCGGCGTGGCCCCAGTCGCGCTTGGCCTCCATATTTCCGATCTGGAGGCCTTTCGAGAGGCCAAGCTTGATTCTAGCGACTCCGCTAGTGATCTTGCGCGTGACAAACTCAAATCCTCGGCGCGGACCCTCGTGATTGAATAGCATGCCATTACAGCAGAACATGCCGTAGGCCTCGCGGTAATTCATCGTGAGATAAAAACCGGCTACCTTGCTGATCCCATACGGGCTACGGGGGTGGAACGGGGTGGTCTCTCGTTGCGGCACTTCGCGAACTTTACCAAACATCTCACTCGATCCCGCAAAATAGAATCTGCATCGCGGCTGGAGCTCGCGTAGCGCAGCAAGCATGTAGTGAGTACCGTCGATGTTTGTGGTCATAGTGGAGAAGCCATCAGCGAAGCTTTCCGCGACAAAGCTCTGAGCCGCCAGATGATAGCACTCGTTGAACTCGTGCCGGGCGAGAATACTAAACAGGCTGGGGTAGCTTTCGATGCTCGCCGGGTGGAGCGTGATTCTCTCGAGGATATGGCTGATGCGCCCCAGCCTGCGTTCGGGCTCCTCAAGCGCGACACGGCGGACCAGACCGTGCACCTGGTATCCGAGACTCAGCAGGTACTCGGCGAGGTAGCTTCCGTCCTGGCCTGTGATACCAGTAATTAGGGCTTTCTTCATTTTGGGACCGGTCCAGATTGCGCCATTCTCTTCGCAGCGACTACCAGTTCCCCCAATTCCGTTTGCCGGAGCTAGTAACTACTGGCGAAAGGCGGAATAGAGGAGTAACTACTGGCAAAAGGCGGAGTACCTGACTAACTCAGGTGCGGCATGGCTAGTTGACGGGTTGTCGACGGGTGGCGCCAGCGACGGAATCCATGCACTCATGCGCAGCAAAGTGGCCTCGACTGTCCAGGAGGTGGAACGTCGTTCGGCAGTCTGCTCTATCCATGTTTCGGGGCCGGCGGGCGGCCGCGGGTAGCAGGTCGATACGCAAGGCATCGGAACTGGAGGCCGGCGCCGGGAGCCGCGCTCCGGCGAGGCTGTGGCAGACTGGAGATGGTGCGGTCGAATGTTCGTTGGCCGCCAGAAGGGAAGGACACACCATGGCCTCGGTAAAGGAAATCTTGGTTCAGGAGGTTGAGCGGCTCTCCGAAGAGGACGCCGGGCGGGTCCTGGAGTTGCTCAGGTCGACGAAAACGACTGGCGTCAAGGAGCGGCCAGAGCTCACACGTGAGGAGTTGATCAGACGGGCGGCAGGACGCCCGGGCATCCACCCTCCCGATCCGAATGCACCGCCGTTCCGGAAGGTCAAGCCCATCACATGTCCGGGAATCCCTGCATCTGAGCTTCTGATCCGTGATCGCCGATGACACTCTTCTACGTCGACGCCAGCGCGTGGGTGAAGCGGTACTTCCAGGAAGCTGGGAGTGGGTAGATCAATCAGCAGTTCGAACAAGGAATTCTGATGGGAGCCTCGACGCTGGGCCTGATTGAGGTAACGGCGACATGCGCAAGAAAGCGAACTGCGGGTGCAATTGATGCGGGTCGCTTTCAGCAGATTGAGATTGACCTTCTTGAAGACTGGAAGGGCCTGTTCCAAGTGGACCTGACGCCGGACATAGTCGAGCGATCCTTGGACGTGGCGAGGACGCATGCATTGCGTGGTGCGGATTGCGCACAGCTCGCCTCGGCTATCTTCTTCAAGGAGCAGCTCGCGCTTGAGGCCGGCGAGTTCGCCTTGGTCACGTCCGATCAGGAGTTGAAGTCAGCGGCGCTCAAGGCCGGTTTGGCCGTGGTTGATCCCCAGGAACAGGCGTGATGTCTGGTGCGGCCGGACCGTCCCTCGCGTTGCGGAAGGGCGAGGGCCACGAAACATTCGCGGCTTTGGCTCTGTCGTGCGGGGCGAGAGCGATCCGGCTAGCGACATCGATATTCTCGTGGAGCCGGAGCCTGATGGTAATGGGGAGCGATGGGAGAGCTCGCGTTCGTCGACTCGTCGACTCGGGAGCCTGACTCTGGGCCGAACTGGTAAACTAATACGGGGAGTCGGTATGCAGACCATTTCCGTACGTCGGGCTGACGAGTTGGGCAATGCTGCGAGAATCGCGGTTGAGAGCTTGCTCGGTCGGAAGGTGGCGGACGAGGAGCACGTGACGGTGATGGCATATCCTGTCCAGCCCGCCGAAGGCGAGGCAGATCGCAAGGCAGCCGTTCGAGATTTGATCGAGGATCTGGACAGCATGGCTGCCAGTGCCAGCCATATTCCGGAAGAGGAGATGGACTCCTTGGTGGATGAGGCAGTCCGGCACGTCCGTCATCAACGGGTGTGATGCGCATCGTTTTTGACAGCAACATTCTGGTGCGTGCCGCCTGGAAGGCCGACGGACTCGCGAGCCGGCTGCTTCGACGTGTCCTCGAGGGACCGCATCGCTTGATCGTTTCACCATTCATTCTCGGAGAGGTGGCGCGCGTTCTTGCCTACCCACGCATCCAGTCCCGCTGGGGGCTGACCGAGGAGCGAATTCAACAACATGTGAATCGTCTCTCCGCGGCTTCAGAGATTGTGGCGTCGACCAGCGCTGATCGGGTGGTGCCGGATGATCCGGATGACGATTTCATCGTGCAGACGGCGATCGACGGGAAGGCCGATGCGCTTTGCACCCGGGACTCACATCTGCTCAGTCCCGAGGTAGTAGAGCACTGCCAACGTCACGCGGTCCGAGTCATGGACGACATCGAGTTGTATCGAATTCTGGCCGGATTCTCCGAGCGCAGCTAGCCTAATTGGGCGGCCATCAGACTGTCTGCAGGCGCTCACTCGGCTGCGCTCGCGGCCGGCCTGGCCGTGGTCGATCCCCAGGAACAGAGGCGTGATGTCTGCAGCGGCCGGACCGTCCCTCGCGGCCCTTGCGGTCTGGCCAGAATGTCTTGGCTATTTAACGACTTCGGGCGAAATCTAGCTGAGCGGGATGGAATTACCGCCGCCTGTGGCATCGCGAACTGCCTCGACCACAGTCTGGGAATCCGCCTTTTGGCTCAGCAATTCGACAGTGCGGAGCGCTACCTCGAGCTTGTTCTGCATGGTCAGAAACTTCTCGTATTTCAGCAGCACGGCGAGGGGCGTATCGTTCTCCTGGACGACCAGCGTCTTATTGACAGCCCTCAGGTTAGCGGCGTTTAGCTTCCTGAGCCGGGTCGTACCAACATACTCAACCGAAGTGTCAATGTGGGGCACACCGTCGATTTTATACATGGCGGTCACGCGGTCTCCTTTCGAACCGGGGCCTTCGTCCCGTGGCGCCAAGTGGCCCGAATGGCACAATTCTGGCATAAAAGTGGACTTTTGTCAAGTTTCGATTGGCTTACAATTTGCTGTTGAACTGCTCGTATCGTGACTATATAATAGCAGAATAGTGGCATCATAGAGGCCGCGCTGGCGGACGCCGCTCGGCTTGGCGCTTCCTCTGGGCCCCGCAGCCCTGACGATCAGGTCACGAATAACCATGCGGGTCCCCTGCCCAGCATTTCCGGTCCGTTCAGTTCCGGGGGCTGCCGGAAGGGGGTAGTCGGTGAATTACGATTCGCGCAAGATTCGCATCGAGTTCCACAAGGCCGATGCATTGCGTGAACTCCGACCGCACCTCGATGCCCGCCGCGGCAAAGGTTCCCCAGTACTGTCTCCACGTTCGAAACTGAAACCGCGCATCATTCACTACCTGAGTCGCATTGTGTTCGCTCACGTGGAAGCGCTCTTGGAGTCCTATCCGTTACCCCCAGATGTCGACATTGACGCCCTCACGGACGGGGCTCTCCAAGACGCGAAGGAACAAGTGAATAGCGCTATCGTCGACCAGATCGCAGAGGATGTGCGGATCTACCTGGTTGACATGGCCCGTGCGAGCTACTTGAGCGCGCTCTCCAGCCGAACCAGTCTAGCGACTCCATCACCGTCCGGCACGTTCGATCACGATCCCGACTACGAGAAGTGGACCAGCCAGGCGGAGGAAGGCCTCCAGAACGGGGTGCACGTTCAAGATGGAAACCAGCCAGGATCATCCGATCCCCCGGTTGCGGCCACGCGCCCGCGGAGCTCGCGGCGAACTGGCGCTGTCGTAGCGGCCGATCGCAAGCGGAAGGCAGATGCCGGCGAGGTCCAACGACAGAAGGGAGAGCGTGCTGAAATGTTGGCGGCTTACAGGACGGAGACGGGAGTGACGTCCGACAGAGCAATTTACAGTTGCGCCGGGAAACCAGGGACCCACTCGTGCCACAAGCCTCAGTTCATCCAGTGGAAGAATGGCAAACTTTCTCCCACATGCCAGCCGTGCCTGAGTATCGAGGCATTCCTAATGGAACGGCGCCGACCGCCGAGCACGCCGCCACAGGGCTGAAGAAATCTACCCTCTCTACCAGGTTCTACCAATTGATTTCTCCCATATCTGGCGGGTTAGATTTGGTGCGTGCTGAATCGCAAGAACTCACAACTTTTTCGAGAAACTGTCAAGTCTGCACCATCCCGTGAAGGAAAGCGGCACGGCGAGGCCGGCGAGATCCGGACGCTCGGAGCCCGGAACGGACTGCTGGCCGACATGCAAGTTCAGTTGGCAGCCACTGAGGATACCGGAGGCAGGCCGTGAACTGCGTTCCCGTCGCTTCCCTTCACGAGGTCGACCCATTTGTGGTCCGGCTGGCCGAGATTCGCGCGAGCCGCATGGTCGGCGACTATGGATTCACACGGGACGACTGGGGCGACCTCCGGCAGGAACTGCTGCTGGAGTACCTGAGGCGACGTCCACGGTTCGACGTGGAACGCGGCGATCACCGTGGGTTTGCCTTCGGAGTCCTTCAGAACCGTGCGGCCAAGCTCATCGCGCGGCGATCAAGGACCGCGTCGTTTGAGCAGCCGGGGCCTGAGGCCGACTGGAGCGGGCTTGCTTCTGTCGACGGAGCGGACATGGATCTGGGCCTCGATGTGCGCGCCGTCGTCTCTCGACTCCCTATCCATCTGCGAATCCTGGCGCGGCAGTTGAGCGAAATGGGCCTGGCGGATGTTCGGCGGCAAACTGGGATGTCGCGCTCTCGGGTCCACCAATGGATCGCGGAAATCCGCGCGGCGTTTGTTGACGCCGGTCTGGCGCCGTGGAGCCGTGGAGGTGCGCGGTGACAACCAGGCAGCCCATACCGATCTCCAGAATTCGACTGGACGGGGGCACTCAGCCCAGGACCGCACTCAATTTCGAGGCCATCGAGGATTACTCCGAGGCGATGGCCGCTGGCGCGAAATTTCCGCCAGTGACGGTCTTCTACGACGGCATGAACTACTGGTTGGCCGATGGCTTCCACCGGGTGAAAGCCGTTTACGCGACCGAGCATGACACGATTGAGTGCGAGATTCGCCAAGGCACCCTAGAAGATGCCCAGTGGTATAGCTTCAGCGCCAATCGGACCAATGGACTTCGGCGCAGCAACGATGACAAGCAGCGAGCGCTAAGGGCAGCCCTCGAACATCCGAATGGCGCGCAACTGAGTAATCGTCAAATCGCTGCCCATGTCGGCGTCGCTGAGGCTACGGTCCGGAACTGGCGGGAAAAGCTGACTGCGCAAATTGCGCAGTCACCCGAGCGCATAGGGCGCGATGGTCGCACCATCAACGTCACCAACATCGGCAGGGCCGGGGCGGCGCTGGAGCCGGAGCCGGCCCATCAAACCGGCGCAGCATTACCGTCGGCGACAACCGACGATCTGGACGCTCCGCATCCCGCTTCGCCCGCCCCTGTGCGGGCCACCCGGGCGCAAAGGATTGACCGGCTGGCGCGATTGACCCTGTCCTTCATTGAAGCCACGAAGCATCTCGCCCACTTGGTCTGCTGGTTGGGCGAAACCGCCGGCGAATTCGACGAGGCTGAACTGCTGCTGTCGAAGGTCGGCGATTCGGCTGACGCGATCATTGCAGAAATCGAGCGGAAGGCGGTCGTCGCCGATCCGCTGAACGCATCCCGGCTGGGAATTCAGGAGAAATGACTATGACGGCATTGAGAATACTTTCTGGCGCACTGGACGCATTGAATGAAGATCAGATCGTGCTACGCGGGGTAATCGACCCTGCCTCGCTGGGTGGTCTGTTGCGGCCCGACTACCAGCGCGAAACGCTGCCGAAATCCACCATTGAAGGATTGATGGAGGCATTCCGCACCGGCTCCGGCCGCGTGCCCGACGTGGAACTGGCGGTCCGTGGCGAGCGCTACGGATGCACGGATTCCGGCGGGACATACACGATCACCGGCGACGTGTACATCATCGACGGCCTTCAAAGGATCAGCGCCGCCCGGCAGTTCGTCTACGACGGTGGCCGGCCGCTGGTCGGGGCCACGATCCACTTCGGTACCACCGAACGATGGGAAAGAGACCGATTCCGCATTCTCAACATGCGGCGGTCGCGGCTCTCGCCGAACGTGCTGCTGCGCAATCAGGCCGCTGAATGCCCCTCCCTGCATCGTCTCTGCGACCTCTGCACCGACGAGTCGTTCGTGCTCTGTCAGCGGATCTCCTGGTCGCAACATATGCGGCGCGAGGAATTGCTGACGGCCTTGACGTTGCTGAAGACGGCGATGCGCATCCATTCGAAATTCGGCGCGGGCCGGTATGTCTCCGTGTCCGCGCTTTGGCAGGCCCTTCCGTCCATGATGGCCAACGTCGGGTACGCCGCGATGATCGAGAACATCAAGACCTTCTTTCAACTGCTCGACGGCGCCTGGGGTGTCCGTGGAATTCTCTACAAGGATCGAGCCACCCACCTGAAGTCGGGCTTCCTGTTCGCTCTCGCGGACGTGATCTCAGAACATCCGGCGTTCTGGTCCGGGAAGAACCTCCGAATCGACCGCGACATGCAGAAGAAGATCGGCCAGTTCGGGCTGAGCGATCCCAACGTCCGGGCGATGGCATGCAGCGGATCGAGTAATGGCCTTCTGAGCAGGCTCATTGTGGATCACATCAATTCCGGCAGGCGGACGCGGCGGCTGGTCACATCCGACACCTATCCGGGCGGGACCCGCAGCGAAACCCACGGGCAAGCTGTATGACCAGCGCTCCCATGGTCTCTACCTATTCGATGTGGTCGCTGTTCCGAAACTGCCGCAAGGCGGTGGACTGGCGCTACATCCAGCAACTGGTTGGTCTGGAACGTGATGGGAACCTCCATTTCGGCTCTCTCGTACACCAGTGCCTTGAGCTGTGGCACCAGTGCCGCGACCTTGGGCGCGCGCTGGATCTCATCGGCGCTCTCTGCCCCAACCGGCTGTATGACGAAAGCCAGCGCCGGGACTGGCACAGCGCCACGGCCATGATGAAGGCTTACGCTGCGCGGTATGCGGCGGAAGAATTCGAAGTGGTGGCGCTGGAGAAGACGTTCCAGGGTCCGATCGTCAATCCGGCCACTGGCGCGGCATCCCGCAGTTTTATCCTCGCCGGCAAGGTCGACGGCATCGTGCGCGTCGGGGACGACTACTTCCTCCTGGAGCACAAGACCGCCGCGCAACTCGACGCCGATTATCTGGAGCGGCTGTGGACGGACTTCCAGATCACCATCTACGCCTACTACGTGGAGCAGGCGATGGGCATCACCATCACCGGCATTCTCTACAACATCCTCGTCAAAGCGAAGCTCCAGCAGAGTAAGGGCGAGACGGAGGAAGAGTACGAGGCACGCCGCGCGGAACTGCTGGCAAAGTCGAAGACGGGCAAGACAACCGCCAAGCGGAAGCTGCCGGAAACGGATGGGGAATTCCAGGAGCGCCTGGCGGAAAAGTACACCGATCCGGC
>PLMF01000413.1 GCA_003142355.1 Bryobacterales bacterium | reverse complement strand
TTCGGATTTCTGCGGCCGGACGACGGCGGAAGAGACATCTTCTTCCACGTCTCCCGCCTGTCGGAAGGCTTGGCCACAGACCTCCGTCCGGGCACGCGCGTGCTCTACGAACTGGGCATGGACCGCACCGGGAAAATGGCGGCGAGCAGCGTCCGCATCGTACCCGCCGCATAACCGGCTATAATAAGGGGACTGTCCCCGCGGTGTTCGCTCGCGGCGGAGTTCCGCTCTCATGTTCGACAACCTATCGGAAAAACTGCAGCGGGTTTTCAAGAGCCTGCGCGGCGAAGGAAAACTTTCGGCCGAAAACATGGAGGGCGCCTTGCGCGAAATCCGCATGGCGCTGCTGGAAGCCGACGTCAATTTCAAGGTCGTCAAACTACTGATCGAGAACATCCGGCAAAAGGCCATGGGGGAGGAGGTCCTGACCGCTCTCTCGCCTTCCCAGCAAGTGATCAAGATCGTGCATGAAGAGCTGATCAAGATCCTGGGCAGCCACGAATCCAAACTGCGCTTCGCCAACGAGCCGCCCAGCGTGTTCCTGATCGTGGGGCTGCAAGGTTCGGGCAAGACTACCTCGGCCGGGAAGCTGGCGCGCTGGCTTTCGAAGAACGGCCACCGTCCCATGCTGGTTTCGGTGGACGTGTACCGTCCGGCGGCGCGCGAACAGCTCAAGGTGATCGCGCGGGAGGTTGGGCAGACGCTCTACGAGGGCGGGGCCGAAGAGACGCAGCCTTTGGATCTGGCCCGGTCGGCGCGGCGGGAGAGCGCGAACACGGGGCGCGACGTGCTGCTGGTGGACACCGCGGGCCGCCTGCACATCGACGACCAGCTCATGACCGAGTTGCAGCAGCTCAAAGAGCAGCTCAACCCGGTGGAGATTCTTTTCGTGGCGGACGCCATGACCGGCCAGGACGCGGTCAAGTCGGCGGCGGAGTTTCACAAGCGGCTGGGGATCACGGGCGTGATTCTGACCAAAATGGACGGGGATGCGCGCGGCGGCGCGGCGCTCTCGATCCGCCACGTGACCGGGCAGCCGCTGAAGTTCATCGGGGTGGGCGAGAAGTTCGATGCGCTGGAGCCATTCCATCCGGACCGCGCGGCGAACCGCATCCTGGGCATGGGCGACATCCTCTCCTTCATCGAGAAGGCGGAGGAGGCGATCGACAAGAAGCAGGCCGTCGAGATGCAGCGGAAGCTGATCGAGAACGATTTCACGCTCGACGATTTCCGCGACCAGATGCGGCAGATCCGCAAGCTGGGGCCGCTCGAATCGCTGCTGGGCATGATGCCCAAGGTGGGGATCCTCAAAGAGCTGAAGGACGTCAAGGTAGACGAAAAAGAGATCAACCGGGTGGTGGCGATCATCGATTCCATGACGCCCCGGGAACGGGACAACCACATGATCGTCAACGGAAGCCGGCGCCGGCGGATCGCCAAAGGCAGTGGCACGTCGGTGCAGGAAGTGAACCAGTTGTTGAAGCAGTACGCGCAGGCCAAGAAGATGATGAAGTCCTTCTCGGGCGGCTTCCTGGGAAGGAAGCTGGGGAAGATGAAGTTGCCCGCCGGGTTTCCCTTCGGGGACTTGCCGGGACGTTAAAGATTATTGGAGCTCAGATGCTAATGATTCGCCTGGCGCGGTTTGGCGCCAAAAAGAAGCCGTTTTATCGCATAGTGGTAATCGAGAAGGAGCGTGCCCGCAACGGCCGCCACCTGGAAGTCGTGGGGCATTACAACCCGCTCACCAGTCCGCCGCAGGTGCTGTTGAAACACGATCGCGTGGAGCACTGGACCAAGAACGGGGCCATGATGTCCGATACCGTGAAGCGGTTGGTGGAGAAGAACCCCGCCGCGGTGGTCCAGCCGGCGGTCGAGTAGGACCGTTCGCGTTAACATGAATTCTAGGGAGGGATGATGCCCATGAAACAGTTGGTCGAAGACATTGCGAAAGCTCTGGTGGACATCCCGGAGGAGGTTTCCGTCAAAGTGGTGGAGGGGGAGCAGGTCACCGTTCTGGAGCTGAAGGTGGCGCCGAGCGATCTGGGGAAGGTGATCGGAAAACAGGGCCGGACGGCGCGTTCCATCCGCACCATTCTGGGGGCGGCGGGGATGAAACTCAACCGGCGTTTCACGCTGGAAATTCTGGAGTGAGCCTGCCGCCAGGCGGATGGGTCACGGTGGCCGTGCTGGGAAAGTCCAGGGGCAACCGGGGCGAAGTCACGGCGCTGGCGCTGAGCGACAAACCGGAGCGCTACGAGGCTCTGCGGGAAGTGTATCTGTTCGGGCCGGGCGAGTCCGGACGGCCGGAGCGCTACGAGGTGGAATCCACGTGGTTCCACAATGGAACGTTGATTTTCAAGTTCCGGGGCGTGGATACGATTTCGGATGCCGAACCGCTGGCGGGAGCGGAGGTGCGCGTGCCCATGAGCGAGCGCGCGCCACTGGAACCGGGCGAATTCTTCCAGTCGGACCTGGTGGGCTGCGAAGTGGTGGACCGGCGCACGGGTGAATGTTTGGGGCGCGTATCGGGCTGGGAGGATTCGGGCGGTCCGGGGCTGCTGGTGGTGGAAGGAAGTTTGTTGATTCCGTTCGCGCGGGCGATCTGCGTAGAGATCGATCCGGAAGCGAAACGGATCGCGGTAGAATTGCCCGAAGGCCTGAAGGAATTGAACCGACCGTGATTTTTCATGTGCTGACGATCTTCCCCGAGTTTTTCGAGGGGCCGTTTGCGCATGGCGTGGTCAAGCGTGCCAGGGATGCGGGCCTGGTGGGAATCCACATCCATAACCTGCGCGACTGGACTTCGGACCGGCACAAGAGCGTGGATGACCGGCCGTTCGGCGGCGGCGAGGGCATGGTGCTCAAGGCGGAACCGGTCTTCGCAGCGGCGGAATCGATCTGGGGAGAACGCCGGCGGGACCAGAAGGTGGTGCTGCTTTCGGCGCAGGGCCGGCTGTTCGATCAGGGCGTAGCGAACCGGCTGAGCCGGGAGTCGGGGCTGTTGCTGATCTGCGGCCGCTACGAGGGCGTGGATGAGCGCGTGGCGGCGCACCTGGCGGACGACGAGATTTCGATCGGGAATTACGTGTTGAGCGGCGGCGAACTGGCGGCGGCGGTGGTCATCGACGCGGTGGCGAGATTGTTGCCCGGAGTGCTGGGGAACGAGAGTTCCGCGGCCTTCGAGTCGTTTCAGGAAACGGGCTATGGAGAGGGCCTGCTGGATTGTCCGCACTGGACGCGGCCGGCCGACTTCCGTGGATGGAAGGCGCCGGACGTGCTGTTGAGCGGGAACCACGAGGAGATCCGCAGGTTCCGGAAAGACTCGGCGCTGGAAAAGACGGCCCGGCTGCGGCCGGATTTGCTGGCAGGGGCTGGGCATGTCAAGATAGAAGGTTAAGGAAATTCTCATGCAGAACGCGTTGTTGACGAAGTTCATTCAGAAGAACAAGGGGGCCGAAATCCCCGAATTCAGGCCCGGCGACACGATTCGGGTTCACGTGAAGATCAAGGAAGGCGACAAGGAACGGCTGCAGGCGTTCGAGGGGACCGTCATCGCCCGCAACAATACCGGTTTGGGGGAAAGCATCACGGTGCGGAAGGTCAGCTTCGGCCAGGGGGTGGAGCGCATCTTTCCGGTGCACGCCAAGGTGATCGACCACATCGACGTAGTGCGCACGGGCCGGACGCGGCGCTCCAAGCTTTACTACCTGCGCGGTTTGAAAGGCAAGGCTGCCCGTCTCAAAGAGCGCGAATAGTCACGGTTCGCGCATGCGGCCGGAGGCGGCGGGTGGCAAATTCCGATGCGAAGGGACGTTCGAGCGGGAGTTGCGCGCGCGCGGATTCCGCGCCATAGCGGGCGTGGATGAAGCGGGCCGCGGGGCGCTGTTCGGCCCCGTGGTGGCGGCGGCGGTGGTGCTTTCGCCCGACCGTCCCGTACGCGGCCTGAACGACAGCAAGCTGCTCGAGCCGGAGCGCAGGGAAGTGCTGGCCGTGCGCATCCGCGAGCGCGCCGAAGCATGGGCCATCGCGGCCGTGGACGCGGCCACCATCGACTCGATCAACATCTACCAGGCCTCGCGGCTGGCGATGCGATTGGCGATCAGCCGGCTGAGCCCGGCCCCCGATTTCCTGCTGACGGACGCCATGCCCATCGAGCTTCCGCTGCCGCAGCAGCCCCTGATCAAGGGAGATGCGCGCTGCCACGCCATTGCGGCAGCCTCTATTCTGGCGAAGGTCTACCGGGATGCCTGCATGCGCGTGTGGGACGAAGTGTTTCCGCAATACGGGCTGGCCGCGCACAAAGGCTATTCGACGCCGGAGCACTGTCAGGCCATCCAGGAGTTCGGCATCACTCCGCTGCACCGCCTGAGTTTCGCGCCGGTGCGGGAGCGCTCTCTCTACCCCGTCGATTACGATCCGCAAATGGGCCTGTTCGACACGGCGGGCGCCGCATGATGTCCACCGAGCCGGGCGAGGATCTGGCGGGGCCGACGCCTGCACCTGTTTACCGCTGGTACCACAAGACGTCGGCGGCGGTGTTTATCGCCTTCTGCCTGGAGATCGGACTTTTCCTGCTGATCTTTCCCTGGACCGAGTATTGGGAGGGCAACTACTTCGCCGCCTTCGTGCCGGAGTGGCACCGGTACTGGGACAACATGTACGTGCGCGGCGCCATCAGCGGCTTGGGGGTAGTGAACCTGTATATCTCGTTCGTCGAGATATTCCGCCTGCGGCGCTTCGCGAGACGCTAGTGTACCGTCTGCTGCTGCTGGTCATCGCGCTGATCGTCTACGGTTCCCTCTACCCCTGGCATTTCGATTTCGACCGCTCCGGCGCAAACCCGCTGTGGGTGCTGCTGCACGCTTGGCCCCAGGGCATCGATCGATTCCTGCTGCGCGACGCCGCCATCAATCTGCTGCTCTACTTTCCACTGGGGATGGCCGCGTTTCTGGCAGCGGCCCGGCGTCATGGACGATTAGTGGCGTTCGATGCGGCGCTGCTCATTGCGCTGGGGCTTTCCGCCAGCATGGAAATGCTTCAGATCTACGACCCTGGCCGGACGTGCGACCTCTTTGACGTACTCTGTGACGTGACCGGCGCCGCCGCCGGCGCGATGGCGGCGCTGGTTTTCCATCCCGAGCTCGAGAGTCTGGCGCGCCGCAAGATGGGACGGCACGGCCCCGCCGGCCTGCTGCTGGCGGCTTGCTGGGCGAGCTACCAGCTCTATCCGTTCTTCCCGGTGCTCAGCCAGACGAAACTACGCGCCTCGCTCAAGCTGCTGGCCGGAACCGCTTCCTTTTCCGCGGGGGAAGTCTGGGCCAACGCCGCCGAATGGCTGGCAGCGGCGCTGGTTCTGGAAGCGTTTCTTGGCCGTATGCGCCCGCGGTGGCTGCTGGCGGCGATGGCCTGCCTGCCGCTGCGGCTTTTCATTGTGGAACGCTCGGTCACCCTCAGCGAAGCGCTGGGCGCCGCCCTGGCGCTGCTGTTGTGGAGCCTGCTGCCGGAGAGAAGACGGCTGCGCGCGGGCGTATTTCTGCTGGCTTCCGCCACGGTGCTGCGCGAGTTGAGCCCCTTCCGTTTGGCGGACACGCCGCACCCCTTTTCCTGGATTCCCTTCGCCGCCACGTTCGACTCCGAGCGCCAGTCCGCCGCCATCATTTTGCTTCGAAAGGCCTTCGAGTACGGCGCTTTGGTTTGGCTATTTCACACCCAGGGCATTTCTTATGCGCGGGCCGCGGTAGCGGTTGCAGGCTCGTTGGCGGTCCTGGAAGCGATCCAACGATACCTGCCCGGCCGGTCTCCCGAAATCACGGATTCCGTTGTGGCGCTGCTCATGGCCCTGGTGCTGTGGCGGCTGAGCAGCCGCACTACCACGTATAGTGCGCCGCGTAGGTGATGGTCTTCTCCTCGCCGGGCGGCAGCGGGGCGCGGAATTCGATGGTCTGCGAGTCGGTCTTGGTGAAGGGCATGGAGCTGGTCGAAATGTCCCAACTGGTCCCGCGATAGAGGTGCTCGACCACCCTCACTTCCACCGGCTCCTTCTTGTGGTTGCGCACCTTGATTTCGAAGGCTTCGTCGATGATGCGCCGGCCCATGTCATTTTGAAAGATGGTCCGCTTCCGCTCGCCCGTCAGGTCGAAGGCGGCGCCGGTGAAGACGCGGATCTTTTCGTCCTTGGGCGTGTGATCGATGGTGTCCTCGCCGGTGAACTCCAGCCGCCCGTCGGTGTCGCGGCGGTAGAAGCGCACTTTTCCCTTGGGGAGCGGCATGCCGAGGCGATTGGCATCGGAGTTGACAAACTCGCGCATCACCCAGACCTTGGGGTTGGACTGCGCGCCGTAGCCGGAATCGTTGCGGATCATGTCCGGATTCCAGCCCTGGTAGCGGTTGGTGTCGATTTTGGCGCCGTCGTAGATGTAGATGACGTCGGATTTCACGCCGGCCGCGCGGACGAACTCCACCTGCTTGGTCTCCCGGTCGTGAATGGTTACCGGGCGTTGCAGGGTGTAGAGGTGGTACTCGTCGAAGGTCTTCTCGGTCACCGGTGGGGCGCCGGGCATTCCGCCGACGATGCCTCCTATAGCGCCTCCGGACCTGAACGCATTCGGTTGCGTTTGAATCTTGTTGACATCGCCGGCCATGAGCTTCACGCGCGCGTTTTCGAACTCCCTGCCGCTGCGGTTCTCCATGGTCACCCAGCCGATGATGTCGAGCGCACTGGAATCGCCCTGCACCAGGTTGTAATCCGCGTTCCAATCGAACCCGCCCGAAACGTAGGCCAGCTCGGCATCCACCGCTCCGGCGCGGTCCGTCTCGATGGTCCAATCGAGCGTCGGTTTCAGGATCATTCCGGCGCCCAGGCCGGGGAATAGCGGCACGCCCGGCAGATCGAAGCGCAGCTTGCCGGCCACCTCGATGAGCGCTTGCATCATGGAAGGCTGGGACATCGCGTAGGCATTCGGGTAGGCCATGCGATTCGACATGGGCTGCATCGCGCCTCCGGCCCGAACGATCTTGCCGGTCACGGTTTCGACCTTGTCTCCGTTGCGGACCTGGAACTCGATGGTCTGGCCCTCGTAGCGCTTCATGAGCGCATCGAGCGAAACCGGGTCGGCCCGATAGTTCTGTTCCAGGATTCGCAGCACGCGCCGGCCGCTGGGGTCGCGCAACATGACGGAGTCCGGCTCCAGCAGAGCGGTTGCGCCGTTGAATTCGATTTGATTGGTTCCCTGCTTCAGGTTGAGGGGAACGGTCTCACGAACCACGGCGAATTGCTGGTTGTAGATGGTCAGCGATGGGTCCGCGGCGAAACACGAAGAGATGAAAGTACAGGAGAGAACAGCAACGAGTAATCGCATGTGTGATTCGACGCCATCGGAGGCGCGGCGGTTCCCCGCGGCTCACTTCTTGCCGAAATGTGCGTCCATGAGTATCCAGGTGTTGGGATCGAGCGACAGCTCCGCCGGCTCCTGGTCCGCCGGGATCTCGAAGCGCTGCTGTTTGCGGGTCATTTCGATCTTGGCAACGCCCACTTCGAGCGGCAACCGGAAGGCATCGCCGGGCTGGGTCTGGGCCAGTTCGATCTCGATTTTCTTGGCGGCGGCGTTGTATCGCCATCCGCCCTCGACCACGGGCGAACCGGCGCGGTACAGCCATTGGCGGAAGAACCATCCGAGATCGGCGCCCGAAATTTCTTCCATCACCTGGCGGAAATCGTCGCTGGCATGCTCCATGCCGCCGCCAATACCGGCGGCCTCGACGTCCGCGAGTTTCTCGTACGGGTAGGGTCCGATGCGATGGCTGTAGAACTCAATCGCCTGCCGCGTGGGGGATTCGAAGGTGGCAATGCCGGCATCTCGATCCTGATGGAAGACCCAGGTTTCGAGCGGAACGCCCGCGGCTACGCCGAAGTGCCGGGAGGCGAACTGCGCGACGCCGATATTATTCAGCCACGAGGCGATGGGCACGGACTGTTTCCAGTGCGTGAGGCGCCGGCCGTCTCCCAGGTCGATTTGTTCCTGAAGCAGGCCATTGGCCACCACCTGGTACCGGGCGGGCGCCGTGACCAGGAATTCGCTGGTCGCCTTGTCGTAGGGATGGTCGATCATGGGCAGCCACTGGCGCGCCTTGTCGGGCCAGTTGGCGCTGAAGAACGTGCGCTCGCCGTACTTGTTGCTGGGCATGTGCGGCCCGTCGGCGGGAATGCCGCGATACTGCACGGTGAACTGCCTGCGCTCCCCGGCCTTGGGCGCCGACGAGAGCGTCATCACCAAGCGATCGGTCCGATGCACATATGGCACGGGCGCGCCGCCCGATGTCACCTCCGAGACGGTCATGCCCTTGCCGTCGGCCGCCGACGCCAGATCGAGCGCGAACTCGGTTACGCCGTCCTGGACGAAGCGCAGATCGACGGTGGTCTCGCCCACAATCTCATCGTTGTCGTCGTTGAGCGTGACGCGAAAGACGTAATGCTGCGCGTCGATGCCCGCCTGCCGGGGATAGGTGTCGGCGAAAACCTGTGGCGCACACAGGACGAGAGTGGTCAGGAGGAGACGCTGGCGGGTTGCCAACCCGCCGCAGATTGACAATCTGCCCCACATCAGATTTTCAGGCCCAGCATTTTCCTCATCCCAATTTTCGCCATTCCCCATGGGCCGTAGCGGTCGTGCAACATCTGAATATAAAGCGCCTTGGTGTCGTCGGGCGGGATTCCGGGCTTTTCGTTGGGCTCGAGCCGCAGCGCACCGGAGGGGCAGGTGGTCACGCACAGCGCGCAGCCAATGCAGCGCAAACGGTCCACCACGGCCTTGCCTTCGGGGCTCGAGATCGCCTCCATCTGGCACCGCACCTCGCAGGTCCCGCAGGATTCGCAAGTGTCCGCGTCCACGACGGCATGGAAATTGGAGCTGAAGTATTCGGCCGGATTGGGGAGGCGCTTCGCCGACTGCAGCACGTTGCAGCAGCACCCGCAGCAGCAGCAGACAAACATCGGGGACTTGGTGTTTTCGGGCTCGAGGACGAGACCCTCCTTGTCGGCCCGGTCGAGCAGGTCGAGCATCTCTTCGCGGCTGACCGCCCGCCCCGTGCCGGAATCCGCGGCCCACCGCGCCGCCCTACCGATCATCAGGCAGTTGTCGCGGTGCTTGGTCTGCTTGCAGCTTTCGCCCACCAGGTCCCTGCCGTGGCGGCAGATGCACGTGATGGTGGCAAAAGGCCCGGGCGACGCTTCCACGTGGGCGCGGATCTGATCGTAGGTGGTGACGCTGCGCTCGACGGGAATCCGCTTGTTCACCGGCACGACGCGCAATTGCGTGGTCTTCTTGCTGTGGAATGCCTGTCCGAAGGCTTCTTCCATGTACTGCCGGGTGTCGCGCTCGAATTCGGGCGTCAGCGTCTTCAACTGGCGCTCGTACATGCCGATGACAAAGATCATCTTGGCGTAGTGGACTTCTCCCCCGATGGGCCAAGCCAGGATGTTCCCCTTCTTCCCCATCTCACCCAGCTTCTGCTTCAGCTCGGGGAGAGTCATGCGCGATTTGAGGCGCTTGTAGATGGCGGCGGCGGGCTCGGGGATGGCGCTCAATTCCAGCGCGATCTCGGCCTGTTCGGGAGTAAACAGCCGCTGCAGTATCCGGATCTCGACCCCGGATTGAGTGGCCGGAAAGCCAACCGGCATGCGGTCCAGGTGCTGCTGCAACCGACGATACAGAGATTCGGATGTGGTGGTCTGCATGAGAGTCTGATTCTAGCGCGTATTAGTGGGGCGGGCCCCCTGGCCCGCGGTCGACCCCCTGGTCGACCGACTCGAACGCAGGAAGAGCCGGACCAAGGGGTCCGGCGCGGACGAGGGCGTCCGCCCCACTTTTGGTTGCTTTTGTGGCTAGCGGATCGGCGAAAAGGGCAGGGGGCGCAGAATCGCGTTGCTGATATTGCTTACAGTTTCGGCGTCCGACAGGCCGGGCGTGGCGCGCAGCTTCTGCCAGTCGGGATCGGCGGAGAATGCGCGCCAGGTTTTGTCCCGTGCCGTCAGATCGTCGTAGGCCAGCATGTAGGTGAGGTTGGGCATGCGGCTCCCAACGATGGTCTGGCCGAAGAATACGGTCAACATGCCGGAGCGGCGGAAAATATCGATCTCGCCATCGCCAAACATCTTGATCTTGCGCGCCAGGGCCTGATCGTTGGGGGCCTCGTAGGTGCGCAACTCGAAGATGCGCGCGGCGCGATTCTCGCCGGCCGGAGGCACCGCCACGGTGGGCATCGAGGGGAAGGCCCACAGCAGCGAGCTCTCCATGCGGATGTAGCTGAGCTCGGTCATGGAATTATACTCATCGGCCGCCGCCAGAAACTCCTTGTCGGCGGCGAGCTTCTCGCGAGCGGTTTCGAGGGTGGCCAGGGATGGGTAGCTGGCCAGCGTGAGGATGAAGGGACTGTCGGGTGCGATGACGGCGTTGAAGCATCCGACCGGCCGGATACCGGCCCGTTCGGACGCGGGCAACAGGCCGCGCCGCAGATACTCGGTGGTGCGCTCCACCTGGCGCCCGTTGCGCATGCGGAAATAGCGAAGCTCGATGATTACGCGCTGGTTGGCGGGGGACGACTGCGCCTGCATGGGAGTGGCTCCTATGGGAAGAGTCAGGAATGTTCGACGTTGCACCTATCTACTGTAGCGCAGGGCCGTACAACCGGCGATAGAGGTCGGCGTTGCGCAGGACGGCCTGCACGTAATCGCGAGTTTCGGTGAAGGGGATGGATTCCACGAACTCGGCGGGCTCGCGGTAGGTGTTCCACCCGAGCCAATCGGCCACCCGGGTGGGACCGGCGTTGTAGGCGGCCAGCGTCTGCTCGAGGTTTCCGCCGTTCTTCTCGAGCATGGAAGCGAAGATCGAAACGCCGATCTTCAGGTTGGCCGCGGGCTGGAACAACAGCCGGCTGCTGAAGCGCGCGATGCCGGCCTGGCGGGCGAAGAGGCGGCCAGTGGCGGGGCGCACCTGGGTGAGGCCGAAGGCGTTGGCGTGGGAGCGCGCCTGGGGGTCGAACTCCGATTCCTGGCGGATCAGGCCGGCCAGCAAGTAGGGGTCGAGATTCTTTTCGCGCGCGGCGCGGACCACNNTTCATGATGCGCATGGCCTGGTGGGGAGCGGCGGCGGCGCCGGCCATCTCCATGGCGAGCAGCGGCGGCTGGCCATCGGTGCGGGCGCCGAAGCGCAGCTCGGAATCGGCCAAGTCGGCCAGGCCGGCGGTTCGCAGCAGGCGCGACCGCTCGATGCGCGCGGTGGTGGCGCCGGCGCTTTGGGCGGGGACCGGCTTCGGTTCGGGGAACGTGACGGCCGCCAAAAACCGGGCGGTCCCGGCGGAGGGCGCGGCGCCGGCAATCTCGGGGCTGCGGAGGCGCTCACGCGCCAGCATGGCGTAGTAGTGGTTCTCGAAAGCCTGGGGCAGGCGCTGGTAGCAGGTGCGGGCGGCGGAGAGATCGTTTTCCCGTTCGGCGCGCCGCCCCAGGAAATAGAGCGCGGCCCCGGCGGTGAAGTGAGCGGGATAGCTGCGCAGGTGCTCGCGGAGCAGGCGGCCGGCATCGGCGTCGCCGTGCAAATAGGAGTGGAAGGTAACCTTCCAATGGCAGAAGGCGGCGGCCGGGTCGGCGGGAAAATCCTGGTACGCCGTCCGATAAAGCGGGAGGTAATCGTCCGGCCGGTTCACCAACAAATAGCGATTGGCCGCGGAAACGAGCGCCCTCAAGCGCCAGGGCGATTTCGGATACTGCCGGCCCAGGCGCTCGATGGTAGACATCATCTCGCCATCGTCGGCCTGGCGGCGGGCGCACTCGCCTACGTCATAGAGGCGCTCGGCATCGGCCTCCGATGGGGCGAGGTCGAGGCCGCGGAGATCGGAGCAGGCCACCTTGACGCTGCCCTTGAGAAAATCGGCTTCTCCAACGCGCACGCGGGCCTGGTCGCGCTCCAAGCCAGCCACCCGATCGACCAGCGACCGGTACTCGGAGCGCGCCAGGGCGTATTCGCGAAGCTCCAGCAGGCGATCGGGGCGGCGCAACATCAGGCGGGGAAGCGGCGGCGGATAGGCGTCGCCCATGGTATCTTTGAGCGCCAGCAAAGCGGCTCCGGCGCGGGTGGCGGCGGCGCCGGCGGGGTATTGGTAGTAGACGCGCTGGTAGGCTTCCGCGGCATGAACCAGGTCGTTGGCGGCCTGGTAGCAAGCGGCCAGCGTCAGGTCGCCCTCGGGCTGCGGCAGCTCGGCGTAAAGCTCGCGCACGATGCGCGCGCCTTCGGCGGGTTGGGTGGTTTCGAGAGCGCGGGCTTCGAGCAGCCAGGCCTTGGCGGAGAGCGGCGAGAGCCCTGGTGTGGTATGCGTGGGAGCGAGGTCGTTGGCAATGCCGGCGACATCGTTCGATTCGACACGCGACGCCGCCAGATACCAGGCGGTGTAATCGGCAATCTGCGAGAGCTTCTGAACCTTTCGGAGCGCGGCGATGGCGGCGGGATAGTCTTTGTGCTCGTAGGCCACTACGCCCAGCGCCAGTTGCGCGAGCGCGCCGCTGATATCCTTGGAATGCGCGGCGGCGTAGGATTCGACGGCCGCGCGCCGGGCGGGCGTGGGGGCCTCACGCCAGGCGCGAACCCGAGAGGCGAGATCCGCGGGAGGCACAGCGACGGCACCCCACAAGCCCACACAGGCCAGCAGGCCCGTGCCGCCTAAAACCCTATACCATGGGGCCGGGATAGTTGTTGCCAAGCAGGTCCGGATCGTCATTGGCCAGGGTGTGCACCAGCTCCAGGTGAAGGTAATCGACCATACTCGAGCAGGGCGCGAAGAAGGACAGGCGAAAGGCTTCGCGCGCGGCGTCGATGGAATTGCGGAGCGTATGGTAGAGATTGCGCCCGGCGCGGCCCGCCCGCACCGCGTCCCCTTGGAACAATCGCATCCCGGCCGCCTCGACGCGCGCGAAGCGTTGTGCGCGGAGATGGATGCGCTGCTCCTCGGGGGGCAGGCGGTCCCAGGCGGACGCGGGGTGGGGAGGCGCCGGCTGAATGGTCACCAGCTCGGGCGCTGGCGGCTGCGGCATGGCAGTCCAGGCGGCGGCAGCCACCTGGGTCAGCAGCTCGAGGGCGGGACCCTGCACGCTTCCCCACGCATATAGAAGTGCGGGGACGCGATCCCGCACGACCACGGGAAAGATGGAAACGCGGCCATCGGACGGGTGNNCGGCCGCCTGCTCCGGCACGCCGCGGATCCGTTCGCCCTTAGCGATTTCGCCGGCAATGCGGAACCACGCGGCGCCGTTGGCGAACGCGCCGGCGGCGTCCAGCAGGGTGGCGCCGAGCTCGTCCCAGTCCGCCGCCTGGTGGATGCGGCGCACGGCCTGGTTCAACTGGTCGGCACATTCGCGCCGGGCGCGGTCGCGGGCCTCGGCGAAAAGGGCGTCCACTTCGAGCGACAACTGCGAGAGGCGGCCCTCCAGAACCTGGCGCAGCGGAGATATGGACGGGCCGGAAGCCATGGCTGGATTCATTCTAGCAAGGCGGGGCGGGGGGTCTGCTGGGGACTTTTTGGCTCCAGTACGCTCATTACTATCTAAGTATTAAAATTTTTTTAAAAGTTTTTTTAATACTTGTATTTGAAAGTATTGAGTTGTAAAATTTGTGCCGGAGGATGTATATGAAGGGACTTTTCGTGGCGTTGGTGTTGGCGCTCTGGATTTCGACGGCTTTCGCAGGCACCGTCGTCTACACCGACTACAATGCGTGGCTGGCCGCGACCCCTGGTGATCATGACGCCTTTGGACCTCCGGAGAACCTGGGCGCGCTGGCGGTGAACACCGCGACCGGGGCATTCGGCGCTCCACGCGGAGTCTTTCCGGCGGGGACGAACGTGTGGAACGATCGTGTGACGGTTGACGGGCACGAAGTGACATCGTTCTTCGATGGCGACAGAGATCCCCAAATCCCGTTTTATGCCTTTGGCGGCTTCTGGGACTTTTCGCCCGGCGGTTATGGCCAGGGTCTGACTCTCACTCTCGACAACGGGTATTCGATCGACATCTGCGGGGATATCGCTAACGGGTGCCCAGGAGGTCTGTTAGTTCCGGACGGGACCTTCTTCGGCGTGGTTACAAGTCCGTTCACGACGCTTAGTATCTCGGCCGACCATCAGGCTGGAAGTGCGGAGACATTCGACCTTTCGAACCTCGACATGGTGCACACTGGTATACCCGAGCCGGCCACAATTCTTTTGTTGGGCGCAGGGTTGCTCGGCCTAAGCCTGTTGAGGAAGGCGCGCGCGTAGGGCAGAACCGGCACACTGGCAATACGGGCCCTGAGCGTGTAGGTAAGGCAGTCTTCACTGTAAGTGTGCGCATTCATCGGCGCGACGACAGGGCCGATTCAAAAATCGTAGGGAAACCCTTGCCTCCTGGACGGCCCGAAAACGGCCACGCCGACGTTGGCGGATGGACGGAAGCGGCCGTAGTGATGAGGGCGCCAGCCAACCTGTCAATGGCGGGCTTCAGATCCATTCCGCAAAACTCGAGGAAAGCGTGCGTGGGCAGGATGCCGGCGGCGGGATACGCTATCCTTTGATTGATGCTTAGCGAGAAATTGCGCGAGTGCGGCGTGGTGGGCGCCGGCGGGGCCGGCTTCCCCACGTATGTCAAGGCGCAGTCTCAAGTGGAGTATGTGATCGCCAACGGGGCCGAATGCGAGCCGCTGATCCACAAGGACGCCGAGCTGATGAAGCATTTTCCGGCGGGCATTCTGGCGGGCATGACATCCATGATGGAGGCGACCGGCGCGAAGACCGGCAAGTTCGGAGTCAAGACGAAGAACGCGGAGGCGCTGGAGGCGCTAAAGCACAACCTGAAATCGGACCGGATCGAGTTCGTGACGCTGGGCGATTTCTACCCCTCGGGCGACGAGTACGAGCTGGTCTACGCCGCTACCGGCCGCCTGATTCCGCCGGCCGGGATTCCGCTGCAGGTGGGCTCGGTGGTGAACAACGTGGAGACGCTCTACAACGTGCACCTGGCGGAGCAAGGCGCGCCGGTCACGCGGAAGTTTCTCTCGGTGTGCGGCGCGGTGAAGGAGCCGAAATCGTTTTGGGCGCCGGTGGGGACGCCGTTTCGCGACCTGCTGGCGCTGGCCGGCGGCGCCACTGTGGAGGAGTTCGGGGTTTTCGTGAGCGGCGTCATGATGGGGGCGCTGACGTTCGATCTGGACGACGCGCTGACCAAGACCACCGGCGGCCTGATCGTTCTTCCGCGCGACCATTACCTCATCAGCCGCCGCACGCGGCCGCGTGTCGAGATGAACCGCATCGGCAAATCGGCCTGCGACCAGTGCAGCTACTGCACCGANNCAGGGCAAGCAGGACCGGCGCGCGGCCGGGCTGAAGTTTGGGCAGACCCGGCCGGTGGAGGTGCACCCGATGAAGGAGTACCGGCGGGTGCCGCTTTCGCAATTGCGGCGCCGGTTGCAGATTGAAGAATACGAGCAGGCCACGCCGTTCCAGGAAGTGGAATGCCGCCCGGTGGCGGTGCGCATCAAGATGCTCCAGCATACCGGACAGCCCGCCGTGCCGGTGGTCGAGGAAGGCGCCAAGGTGAAGCGGGGACAGGTGGTGGGGCGCGTGGAAGATTCCAAGCTGGGCGCGCACGTGCACGCGAGCATCGACGGCAAAGTGCGGAAGGTGACGCCGGAGTGCGTCGAGATTGTGGCATAAGCGATGGCGAACAATTCAATCGGTTTGATCGAGCTGTCGAGCATCGCCGCCGGGTTCCAGGCGAGCGACGCGATGCTGAAGGCGGCGGCCGTGGAAATGGTGCTGGCGCGTTCGATTTGCTCCGGCAAATACATGGTGATGGTGCGGGGCGAGGTGGGCGCGGTGCAGGCGGCGGTTTCGGCGGGTGTGAGCGCGGGCAAGTTTTCGGTGATCGACTCGTTCGTGATTCCGAACCTGCACGAATCGGTATTCCCGGCCATCAGCGGCGCGACGAAGATTGAGGCGCTGGAAGCGCTCGGCATCGTGGAATCATTCTCGGTGGCCTCGCTGATTGAAGGCGCGGACGCCGCGGTGAAGACGGCCAACGTGCAACTGATCGAAATCCGCCTGGCAATGGCGCTCGGGGGGAAGGCGTTCGTGACGTTGACAGGGGACGTAGCGGCGGTGGAGAGCGCGGTAGACGCCGCCGCGCAGGTGGTGGGCCAGAAGGGCCTGCTGGTGAACAAGGTAGTGATCCCGCGCCCGCGTCCCGAGCTGCTCAACGAGATGATTTGACCAGGGCGCGCGCGGCGCGAGAGATTTGACACTTCGTCCGGGCGTCTGTTTTAATGAGAGTACACCACTGCTCCTCAGTAGCTCAATGGTAGAGCATTCGGCTGTTAACCGAAGGGTTGTAGGTTCGAGTCCTACCTGAGGAGCCAGATTAAGTCCTTTAGTTTCAACGTATCCCCTACTGAACACGCCAGTTGCCGCACTGCGCCCAAGCCAGGGCTGTTTCAAATCTTTACCCATCCTTACCCGAATTTACCCAAACGTGGACGCCTGAGTTCCCCCAGTTTCCCCCCAGTGCGGGCAAATGGCCAGCGAGGAACTGGTCCCAAACCGGCGCGGGCCGTCGCGCCGGAACCCCCCGCCTGGGTATGACAAGCCGTCCCGCCGCGCCGGGGCGCAACAAGGGCCAAGTGTGTGTGCGAAAGGCGCGGCCATTCCCTGCCCGGAAAGTAGACTAGAGGCGCCCAGAAAAGTGCTTCGGCTATCTTTTGTCGACGTGCAGTTATGTGTTCGCCTCCGGCGGCGCGCCGTGCGAATGAGATCGCCGGCGACTCCCCCCAGCAGTCCAACACGATTGAAACGTCCCCACGCATTTTCTGCCGCCCCCCCAACTGTCGCGACCCCCATTAGGCCGCTATCAGGCGAAGTCACGAAGTGTCCATTCGCATACCCCATCGGCGCTTCAGTCTGCCATACTTAAAGTTCTGGACAGCGTGTCTGGCAGATCGAACTCACAACCCGTTGAAAGCGTTGGGATTATAGCTATGTGCGCGCGCAAGAACTCCGCCCAAGACCACCCGGCTCGCAGCGCCGGTTTGGGCGCCTGAATATGAGCGATCACTCGAAAACACCGCCGGAAGACGGACCGCGAAACGCCGGCCAGTCATCTTTGTGGCCAGATACTCCCGGCGAAATCCCAGGTGCGGATCAGTCCGCACTTCTGGCGACGGCTTTTGATCGTGCGCACCGGCATGGCGCGAAGGGGAATGCATCCGAGCGCAAGTCTTTGCAGGACCTCCTGTTTAAAGAAGGCCTCGAAGCTGCCAAGCTCTCGGCAAATGCCACGTCACTGGATGACCTTCAGCGGCTTCTGGTGGCGCAGTTTGGGCAGAACAGCCTGGAGACGCGGACCCGGTACGCACAATCTGTCATACGGTGGTTCTTTCCCGGCGACATCGATTGCCTGACCCGCCGGGTTTGGATCGCCTACGAAGACGAACAGATTGAGTCCGACATCCTCCGGTACCTCTATTTGACAGCCGAGCCAATTGTCGGGATGTGTGTGGAATCCGCTCTGTTTCCCTTAGAGAACGGGATGCTGATCCCGGCCACGTACTTTGATCGGGTACTCCGAAGTACTCTGGGTCAAGATCCTCCGCCAAAGACGCAAGAACGCCTAAAATCGAACCTCATGCGCCTTGGGTTTCTCGCCCGCGAGCGGGGAAAGCCTGACAGATTGAATAGCCTTGTCCCAAACAAGACCTCGACCCTCATCTTGGTTCATTACCTTTTCGCCGCGGAGGGGCCGCGCACTGTCGAGATCAGTCGTATTTTGTCCCATCCATTCTGGAAATACCTCGGATATAAATCTGAGGATTCGGTTAGGGCGGTCATGCGTGAAGCAGATGCCGCCAAGCTCATTGGAAAATACATCGTCGCCGACCAGCTTGAACAGGTGACGACATGCTATTCCCTGAATGAGCTCTTGATCCGGAAGGCCCGGCTATGAAACCACCTGCTGAGTTGAAGTCGCTGGTCGAGCAGCGAACCTGGGAAAAGGAGGTCGTGTTGTGGGTCGGCACAGAAACCGCCTTGGCAAAACTCTTAGGGCCAGTTCATCATGCAACCCTCGACCTTCTCGACCTTTTTGACGAAGACAAACTGCCAATGGATGACGAAGAAACACGGCAGTTCCTGGTTAGCGCGTTGTCGACGCGACTCCAGGCCATTCCTACTGGCTCTGGAATGCGGGTGGTTCTCGTTGTCACGTCAATCGGTCTCCTGGCGAGGTATGCGGTGGGTCTGAGGGAGTTTTATGACTGGTTCTGCGGCGATTTTTCCATGGTGATTCTGCTGCTGGAACGGACATTGGAGGAAACCCAGTGGCCGGAAGAAGTGGCGTGCGACAGCGACCGGTTGCTCGGCTACTTCCAAGAACCAATGGTAAAGCAGGTATTCGGAGAGAAAGCGTAAATATGGCCAAGGGATTCCGAGAGCTAAACAAGATCATCGCTGTGAAGCCGGAGCCGGATACCACGCCGAGCCTGGCGAAGCTTATTCAGAAAGGCAACGCCGCTCAGACGGTTCTCCAGTACTATTTCACTCCATCGTTGCGAGCGCATTTCAAGCGTATCTTCGATTGCGTCGTCAATGCGAAGGGCCAGGGCTTCTGGGTTCAGGCCGAGTACGGCGCAGGCAAAACGCACTTTCTCGGCACTTTAATCGATCTCCTGGTATGGAAGGATGAGGCCGTCTGGACCTCCCTCACGGACGAAGAACTCAAGCACGACTACCATGACGCGCTCGAAAAGGTGAAGCTGTTTCCGGTCGCGTTCTCCCTGCGTGGAATGGGCGAATCTAGTGGGCACGACAGCCTTATGCGGGTCTTCGAGGAACAGATCCGCGCAAGTATCAAGGCGTTCGCGCCTGAGCTGGATGCACAGGTTAAGCTCACATCAGTCGAGCTAGCAGATGAGTGGTATGAGAACGAAGCAAGCGAGGATGAAAGAGCTGCAGTACGCTCATTCTATTCTCGAGAGCACAAGTCCTCGCCCGAAGAGTTCCGCTCGGCGAATGGTCCGAAGAAATTTGGGCAAGAGCTGGTTCGATCAAAGCTTCCAGAAGGCCGGCTTAAGGGCAGGTACAAAGACCGCTTCGCCCACATCTACGAGCAGATCACCAAGTTGGGCGGCTACACCGGCATTGCCTTTGTGGTGGATGAATTCCGGTCTTGGCAGGACCGGCATGTTCCTGGGACGGCAGCCTATGCGGAGGACGAGGAGATCCTGGAGACACTAGCATTCGTGTTGCCGACAGAGCACTACAACGTCCTAACGCTCGTGGCCAGTCAAGGCGATATGCCTCAGAAGCTTTCCGGCGGTGCGGAGGGTGATCGGTTCATGCCCCTGTACTTGCTGGCCGACAAGAATAAAGGGGATTTCGGGGAGATCGTCTCTTTTCGCTGTCGGGAACTGCTGAAGGGCGCCTCGGCCGACGTCAAGGACTACTACGACTACTGCCGAAAAGAGTACCGCTTCATCAAGCAGTCGAACATCTCCCTGGACTATTTCACGGCAATCTTCCCGTTCCAGCCCCGCTGCTTCGAGGTGATGCGCCGGATCACGCAGAATGCCGAACAACACAGCCTTCCCACCGCTCGCTCTGCCATCCGAATGGCATGGCAGACCCTTTCGGACGCAACGTTGCTTAAGGGAAAGCGGCTGCTTACGCTGTCGGATATCATCCGAAGCGATGAATTGAGAAAAGGGCTCACCCACGAGCATTACAAGGAGGCATATCAGAATCTCCTCGGCTCACTGGAACAACTCCCGCAAGTGGACCTGGCGCCGGAGGAGCGCGCCCAGGCTGAGCGCGTCATGGAGACACTGTTCCTCTGGGGAATCAGCCTACCTGACAACTTGCGCGATGGTCTGGTTGCGCAGGAAGTTGCCGAAGCAGCATGGCTATCTGATGACGCCGTAGGCTCCACTGCCCAAACGGAAATGATCCTCGGCAAACTCGTCCAAAATGGTTTCCCATTGCGGCAGGACAAGAAGACTCGCGATGGCAAAGAGGTCACCGTCTTTTCCTATGAGGGCACGGCCGCACAAGAGACTCCCGCGAAATACTTCGCACCCCTGAAGAAGAAGGCAAAAGAAGATTTGAAAGGGCAGGACGCCAAGTGGCTCGACTCCCTGTTTTGGCAACTGCCGGACATCACGCCTGAAGCACAGGCTGAATTGGGCGTGAATGGCGGAATCTTCAGCGACTACCGGCCGAATGACCAACGCAGTGCGCAGGATAAGGCACAGAGCAAACCGCCCGCATATCTTTTACCTCACCATGCTGCGGCCTCGACCGGACGAGTACACAAGGTTCGATACGGCGGCGAGGTCGTAGTCTCTGATCGCTGGCGCGACGAGTTCGGCGAGGAGATCAAGAATGCCGATGAACACTTTCGGCTGGTCTACCTTACGGGAAAACCAGATATAGCTGATGGCAAGATAACGGCGGCCTTGGCCGATGCACGAATCGCAGTCTGCCAGCCCGACACACTTTCGGACGACAGTCGTGAGGCTTTGGCCGATCTTTTGGCCGCCGAGCAAATGAAGCGGAACTGCGCGGCGCCCAACCAGAGCACCCTGCGTGAGTATGCCGACGGCAAGCGCCGCGATGCCGTGAAAGCCATTCTGAAGTGTCAGCAGGACGAATACCGTCGCGGCAAAGTGATTACTCAGAAAGGCTACGGTATTGTTGCCGTGGAGATCTTCAAGCTCGTTAAGGATCGCGAGGAGGATCTCGCTGGACGACTGCTGGACAAATCCTACGATACGCCACTGTTCGATCCTAAAGGTCTGAAGAAAGAGTTTACCGATGCGGATGCGCGAAAACTCTATGCCGGCCTATTTCAGAAGGAGCCGGCTAAGGCCGAAAAGGATGCCGTTCAGAATTTCGCCGTTGGGTTGGAGTTGGTAGCCAAGTCTCATCCCACCGACTTCAAGCCGGACAGCTCCCAGGCGTTAGGAAAGATGCGCGAGCACCTCCAAGGCCAGGCTGACGTACCGCTCGCCGACTTGAAGGCGGCGTTCTGCCGCGCCCCGTACGGCCTCACCGAAGCGATGGTCTCGCTATACGCGCTAGCCCAAGTCAAAATTGGCGGCTTCGAGGTGGTTTTGAATCCGGGCTCGCCCATCACCATGACCAATGGTAAGGCGCTGCCTGGAAACCGCCTTACTCCCCACACTCTGGCCCTTTGCGAGTGGAATGCCAAGCTCGACAAAGCAATGCTTGGCGCGCGAATGGTTAGATCAATTCAAAAAGGCTGGAACGAAGTCCTGGAGTACGCACGCGTGCTGGATCCCGACTTCAAGCCGGCAAGCTCTCCTGACGAGGAACTGACTCGCAACGATAAACTCCTGGCCGTGCTAGCGAAGCTCAAAGCCGAGTTGCCCGAAGTGGAGAAGAGCCTTACAAGCCTTTCGTCGAAGCTGAGCTCTGCAATCCCGAAGGAGCTGATTGAAACTCTCGCCCGACTGAACGGGTTGGTCACAGTCGGCAGCTATCAGGAGTTCGATGCCGCAGTTCGCGAGAGCTACGCCAACAAGGACGCCTTCGCGGTCGCCTTTGCTGAATATGAGAACGCCCGAACATTGCGCGACCAGGCGTTCCAAATCAGCCAGGCCTTCGACTATCTCTCCGGTGCCTGTGAGGTCGACAGCAGGGTTGAGCTGAATCGGACCTCGCTGCTCACAATGTTGAGTCTAGATTCATACCTGAAACAGCCATCTCTGATTGCGGTCCACATGGACGGTTTTCAGAAATGGAAGACCAACTACATTCACGCGTATCGCAAGGCGCACCGTGCACACCACGAGGCATTGGCGGAATTGAGGAAGTCGTTCGATGCGTTGCGTCCGCGAGCGCGTGCGCTAGACAAAATGAATACCATCATCGAGTTGGGGCCACCTCTTGGGACGGCAATGCACGCCGGAGCCGACTTGCTCAAACTGGAAACCACTCTGTACAGTTGTCCTGACGCCATGGAAGCAGCAGTGGACCAGTCGTCTCCTCTCTGTCCGAGATGCAGATGGACCCCGAAGGAGTCCTTACCACACCAGGAACTCAAACACCTGCAGGCCAAGGTCGAAGCCGGGTTGACTGACCGGTTTCAGCGGTTCAAGGACGCTACGATTGCCGCGATCCTTAAGAAAGCCGCCGACGAGAAGAACACCAGTCTCAAAGAACTCTTGCAGATTGTGCAACTAGCGGATGCCGATAAACTCGCGAATGTGCTGACCGACGATTTGGTCGCCTTTTTGCGCAAGCTCCTGTATGACGAGAATCTCGTTCACGAGGAAGTTGCTTTGGAGCCCATTATTCAGGAGGTCGGGGCTATTGAGGAAGACCGTGTCGATGAAGCCATCGCTGAGTTCACAAAGCTGCTAAAGACGGCTGTAAGGGACGCTAAGAACAGGCACGCCGCAAGCAAGCGTGTGCGAGTATTCCTGCGCTTCCATGGCAACGACGGAGGTGCTGGCTAGTGTTGTCAAGTAATCCCGTCCTGATGACACCGGAAGAGCAGGAAGCGGCTACTGCTGACTTTGTGGGTCAGCACGCGCGTGGATACGACGCCGCGACTGACACGTATGACCTGCCACCCTTTTCATCTGACGTAAAATCCCCGGGCCGGAGCGCTTTCTACAACTTGCATTACTATCTCACCAAGGTTCCTCCGGAATCAATAGTTGGCCTGCTGCTGCACTACACGAACCCAGGAGATCTTGTCGTCGACCCTTTTTGCGGCTCGGGAATGACGGGCGTTGCCTGTCAGATGTGCAGCGACCCCGACCCGGCGATCCTTTCTGAGAATCCTTCGTCCCAACCGGGCGCTAGGGTAGGTCTCTTGAGCGACTTGTCGCCAGCCGCATGCCATCTCAGCTACAACTACACTCATCCCGTCGCTCCCGATCTCGTGAAGCAGGCGTTCGCCACGATCCTCGCTGAAGTCAAGGACGAGCTTGAAGGGCTGTATTCAACGGATCACTTCGAGCCCGCTCGTGATCTCTACACACCATCTCGCCCCGAGGTTGCAGCTAGGCTAGGAGACACTTCGCAGATGTTAATGTCTCGTAGTAGTTCTGAGCCAGGGGAGTGGCAACTGGTTGGTACGGAGGTTGTGGAACAGTACTTGGGTTGCCGGCCTCCCAATGATCGACAGGCTGGCGCCCCCACCGCATCCCCGCCCGAATGCGATTGGATACGCATACCAGCGAGCCTCAGCTACGTCGTCTGGTCAGACGTCTACCGATGTGAAGGATTCAAGACGGTCGAGGAACCCACGGATCGCACTAATCCCAGAACTGGCAAGCGAGTCATGATCAAGCGCAGGGTCGCTCGGGGTTGTCGCCAGGAGATCGTAGCAAGGGGCACAGACGACAAAGCCGAAGACGACGGCAACAATGCGTTTTTGCGTTGCCCGCACTGCAACGAGCGCTGGATGAAAGGCCGCGTTCCTCGCATCAACATCGTCCCGGTGGAGGAAGTCTACGAGTACGAAGGCATCGTGAACGCTAATGGAGGAATTGCGGCGAAAAGACTCAGGGGCACAAGACCCGTGTCACAGCGGCAGCGTGAATTTATCGAGAATCTGCGGCGACAATCTATCCCATGCTGGTTTCCCTCGGTCACAGTCAACAAACAAGGCCCTCGATACCGACGCGATTCTCTTGCTGGCAAGAATATCAACACGTACAGCGACTTTTTTACACACCGCAACCTCTGGGCGATGGCACTTCTGTGGGGCGCGATCGGCCGAGTGAATCCATCGCCGCGTCCTGCACTTCAGTTCTGCTTCACGTCTCAGGTCATGCGATGTAGTCGCCTTCGCCGCATGAAAGGAACCAAACCGGGGGAGCAACTCAGCGGTACTCTCCACATCGCTTCAGAGACCGTTGAAACCAATGTCCTCAAGGTATTCGGGAAAGCTGTTGAAAACTATCTAAGTGCAGTTGCCACTGCGCGACCGGCGTTACCGGAGGGCAGCTTCGTTCACCTTGGTTCGGCTACGAACCTGCACAGCATCCCGAAGGAGTCTGTGGACTACGTCTTCACGGATCCTCCTTTCGGCTCAAATATCTATTACTCCGAAGTGACGTTCATGTGGGAAGCATGGTTTGGCCGCTTTACAGACGAAGCCCAAGAAGCCATTATGCACCGTCCCGTCGATGGTGGCTATAAACGTCTGGACGATTACGCAACTTTGATGGATCAGGCATTCAGCGAGATTTACAGAATTCTCAAGCCGGGGCGATGGGCCACAGTCGAGTTTAATAACTCGGATGGAAAGGTGTTCGAAGTCATCAAAGCTGGGTTGGTTAAGTGCGGCTTTCAGATTCAAAACATGTTGGTGTTTGACAAGGTGGAACGGACCTACGCACAGATCCGAAGTACAACCGGCGTTTCGGACGTCGTGGATAAGGACGTTCTCTTCAATGCCCTTAAGCCGACGGCTTTGGGAACCACATTTGGAGTCGAGGATAGCGATTTGGAGCACGCAGTCGCGGATGCTGTTAGATCATTTCTGACAGAGCTTCCCGCAAAGATACAGGCAGATTCCGGAAAGTACGGGCACGATCATCGCACAACTGCAACAATCAACAGCATGTTGATGAATGCGTTGATTCCGAAAGGCGTAAATGTTCAAAAGCTGAACCTCCCTTTTATTGAGCGCGTTTGCGCGCGCTACTTTCGGAAGGTTGGGCAACGTTGGTACTTACGAGGGGAGGCAGCAGGTACCGAATTTGGCTCTCCTTACTTAATTGAGGAAGAGATCAGAATCGTCGACGAGCTGACCGCCATTCAGTGGCTTCGACAGAAGCTCCAAACGAGCTCCGTGCTCCTCGGAGAACTTAAACCGCTATGGATGAGGGCGACAGGCCTGTTATCAAGCGAGGTTTCCCAGAATCTGGTATTGGAAGATCTGCTGTCGGAGAATTTTTGGCGAGACACGGACAGCAATCGCTGGCGCGAGCCAACGGATGATGAGCGCGAAAAGATGAACGATGATCGCTCCATTCGCGTTTTGCACGACGCCGAACGCTATGTGTCGGGAAGCCTTAGACGAAATACGAGTGATAGTGAGCGTTGCGACTGGATAGACGTACTCTTTCAGGCTTGTCGGGCTATCGAAGATAGTGACACTCAAGCCATTGCTGCGTTGCGTGGATTTGAGCGGGAGAAAGGATACCGGTTAGTTGCCAGACTGTTTCAGAGCGTCCTGCGGGAGAAGGTCACGCAGCAAGAGTTTCATCGGGCGCAGAAACAAGCCGGCGTCGCGTCGCAGAAGATCGCGGATGAACTTGAGGCGCAGGCAGAGGCCGTACGGGTTCGAAAGCGCAAGGCCGAAGGCCCAACTCTTTTTGACGAGATCGAGGTCCTATGAAAGCGCAACCCCCTGCCGAGGTGTTCCTCAATTGGCTGAGTAGTCGGCCTGTGAGCGCCCGCGTAGCCGTCGCCATCGACTCGGATCGGCTTCTCGGAGACTTCGGGCTACTGTCCAAATCGGTCGTGCAGGATACGAAGGGCAGAGCGTGGAACGCTGTGGTCTTTCGGGGTGACGATCTGGCTTTTCGGCTGTCGTTGCGTAAGGCCTCGAAGGCGGACCGGGTTGTCCTCGTGATGAGCCGTGGACTCGGGGTTGACAAGGTAGATGTCTCGTACGTGACGGACATCCTCGCGAGAAATGAATCCGGACCGGCTCTCGACCTTTCGGTCCCTGCCTTCTTCCGTCGCATCTGCCCCAAAATCAACTTTCCGGTTGCCCAGCTTCGGCAGTACAAAGGGGCCTTACTGGAGAGGCTTGAAAACGTGCCAGCGGCTACCGCGAAGATAGTGCAGCGGTGGGGGCGGCCCGACGATTGGGGACGCGGGCAGGTCGCCGCGCTGGTACTCCTGGCGGAGCGGCCGGAATGGACGCTGGAAGATCTCTGGCCGGACGAGATAGATCCGGCCGAGTTTCTGGCGCACGCCTGCCGCGTGATTTTGCGGCGCGGGCAGCAGCAGGCGGATGCCGGCACGGTGCGGGAAGTCGTGCGGGAAGCTGCGCGCCCACAAGTCCAAGACCAACTGTTTTGGCTGGACATCGAGGGTGAAGAACTGGCGGCCTACCTGGTTCTACGCCTTGCCGCTGACCAATTGAAGCTCCAGAATCCGTCCAACCAATTGGCTGGGTTGCACATCTTCTCACTGGACACGCCCCTGGCCAAGATGGACACCTTTGGCCTGCAGGCAATAAAGCTGCTTGCTGCTGACGCAAAGGCTTGGGCGACAATAGAAGCCCTGGCAGACGTCTTTCTCACTACTGGCCGAATGGAACGTGTCGGTTTGCTCTTGCCTTCAGGTGGTGATGGATCTCCTTTCGTACCTCTGCCTGATGCCCCTTCAGTGATTCTCCATTACCAATTGCGGCACGCCCTCGGCATTTTCTGCAAAGCCCCTAGTGCTGAGAAGCTCGCGTGGGTGGAACTGCTCAGCAAACACCCCGTGATGACCACGGCCACCGAGAATCTATCGAGCCGAGGGGCCCAGTGCCTTGCCCTGATACGTTTTGCCCGAGCAATCCGGAGAATCGAGCAAGGCCTGTCTACGAATCTGCCTTTATTCGCGAACGCCGAGGCGGTATTGGACTGGTACGTGGAGCATGGACAACACCGTATGGAGTTGGAGTTGGCCAGGGCTTTCCACGATATCGAAGAGAGCGGCGATAGCGATTTGGGACAGGCGGCACGGAACTATCTCTTTGGTGGACAGGATGATCTTGCTCCTGGCACTGCCTCGCTGAAGGATCGCGTCCGTACCCGGCTGGACCAACTGGACCATTCTCTTGCGACGTTCGTCCTTGCAGATCCCGAGGGTTTCGCCAAAGGACCTCGCAGCACCCTCGGACTTCTGAAGAGGCTAATCGGAGACCGGGTTGCTAAGATTACTCTCGGAAACGACAATGGGCGCGCATGGGTATTGCTCTTTGACGGAATGCGATTCGACACCTGGGAGACGGTCGTTCAGCCACTACTTGCCGAGCATTTTAGCCTTCAAGGCCAGAGCAGCTTCTGCGTGCTGCCCAGCTATACGCAGATTGCCAGGACCAGCCTCTTTGCCGGCTGCCTGCCGAGCAGCTGGCTTGGCTACAAGGGCACGGCCACCAAAGATGAAGCGACTCTCGTTGCTCAGAACCTGGGTTTGACCGCCCAGGAAGCAAAGAAGAAGCTCCGATTTGTGACAGAGGCGGACACGACAAAGTCGCGCATGATCATGGGTTTCACTGATGCTGAAGCGGCTGACGTGAACGTTTTGATCTATCCGATATCGGATGAATGCCATGAATTCCGAGGGGACCTCGCTGCGTTCAACAACAAGATACGAACGGAGATCCTCGGCGACAAATCACAAGGCGTAAGGGGTATTCTTGACGACCTGTTGCGGCGAATCCGTCCAGAGGACACCGTCTTGGTGACTTCTGACCACGGCTTTACGGAACTGCTTACGTGCGATGCGGTGGTTGTCAGCGATCAAGAGGCGCAGACCGCCGGACGTATACTCCAGGAAGATGTGCGCTATCGATATGCCAAGGGATTCCGGCCTGCCGCAGCCCCGAATGCTCTCGCCGTGATGGCCGCAGGTGTCGAGCACTGGCTGGCTGTGGGGCGACAGTGGTTCCGCAGAGAAGGCTCAAAATCCATGCCTCGGTACTGGCACGGTGGGTTTTCTTTTGCGGAAATCGCTGTTCCAGGCTACCTGTTGAAACGAGTGACGGAGAAAGAGGCCCGAGCGGAACTGGAAGATCTGAGCACACTCGGCATCGTGGTGCCCGAAGACGACGTTGTTGCCTACGTGTTTAGCGTGCGGAATACAGGCAACGTCCAAGTCGACTTCCATCTCACTGTACGCAATAATCTCGGGGATGAGTTACTCTCCCAACCTGGCGCCCTGGCGCCCGGCGCCGCATTTAAGGCAACATGCCAGTTGGAGGGCAAATACCGCCAAAGGGCAAATGGCGGAATGGACCCCGAGGGCACGCTCACCGGCATCACCATCCGCCTGCGACACACGGATCTGAAGAGCAAGTGGCGGGATGCACTGGATGGCCTCGTTACCATTCCCGTTACAGTCCAGGCCAAGGCTACGAAGCTGGAAACAGATGCACTTAAGAGCTTTGATGACATTTAGTGAGAGAGACTTGAATGGCTGACACTCCAGATCCAATTCATAATGGCGGGCCGGGTGCGCAGTCGGCGCCATCTCCTGCGGCGACGACTACAGCCGGGACGCCATTGGATCAAAAGATTCTGGCGCTTCTTGGTGATCGAGTAATTCTGAAACCGTTAACACGCTGGAACGAAGCTTACAAGGAGTTTCCGCGGTTTGTGATGGAGTACTTGGTCAGTCGATATGTGAAACCCACGGACCCGGTCGCCGGCCAGGCAAAAATCGACAAAATTCTGAGCGAGCACTATGCCGAAAGCTCCAAGAAAGAGTTAATCAAGAGTCGCATCAAGGAAAAGGGTCAGTACACACTGTTGGGACAGCTCTCGGTCCGACTGGACCAGGCTAAGGACCACTACTGGGCGGACGTGCCTGCCCTGGGCGACAACACGGTCAGGGTTGCACCGAAGGTGTTGGTTCAATTTGGAGACGTGCTGCTGACTAGCGGTGCCTGGGGAACGCTTGAGATCGAATACGACGCGACGTACGAGGTTAAAGGAAGGAAATTTCCGTTCTACATCAGGGAATTCACCCCACTTCAATACACACGTCTGAACTTGGCCGACTTCATCGAGAAGCGGCCGGCGTTTACGGACGACGAGTGGATCGATCTCCTAATACAATCGATCGGGTTCAATCCGGCTCGTTTCGAGCGGCGCATCAAGATGCTCATGTTGTTGCGCTTGTTGCCGTTCGTCGAGGCGAACTACAACCTCATCGAGCTGGGGCCGCGCGAAACAGGTAAAACCTACACCTTCCGAAACACATCTAACAGGTCATTTGTCGTCTCCGGCGGTAAGGCGACGCCTGCCACTCTGTTCTACAACAAGGCCACACGTAAGCTTGGCGTGATTGGGCTGAAGCATGTCGTGTTCTTTGACGAAATTGCTAACACGCGCTTCGATGACGCCGAGGCCAGCATCAGCGTGCTCAAAGACTACATGCAGACTGGTAAGTTCAGCCGTGGAGATCAAGAGTTTTCCGCGTCCTGTTCAATAGTGCTCGGTGGAAACATCGACACCGACCTCGAACGGCGCCAGCCGGAGTCGCGGTATGAGCACCTCTTCGAGGTCCTCCCGTTGGAGTTGCGTGATCCGGCGTTCCTAGATCGAATTCACGCGTATCTGCCCGGATGGGAGATGCCGAAGATCCGGCCGGAAAACTATGCCCTTGGATATGGCTTCTTAACCGATTACATGGCGGAGATCTTCGCAGAGCTGCGGCGCCTGAATTTCCAGACCCACGTTAATCGCTGGATTGACCTGGGGAACATGACAGGGCGCAATCAGGATGCAGTGAAGAAGACGGTGGCGGGAATGCTGAAGCTGCTTCATCCGCATCGCACACCGGAAACCATCGGCCCTGACGAGATTGCTCCTTTGGCACACCTGGCGGTTGAGATGCGGAAGCGAGTGACGGATCAGCTCGCCAAGATGTTGCCGTTTGAGTTTGCCGACGTGGACTACCGGTATCGATTGTTGGAGAAGGTGGAGAACGTTGATTCGAGCGAGTGCTGAGCATGCCCGTGATGGGGGGCGCTGCACGCGGCCGCGTCCTAGAGAGCCACAGGAGTCATCGATGCGGATCTTACTAGGATACGCGCGGCGGCCACTTGGCCAATCAGGTCCATTCGGGTGACCCGAGGCTCGGCACATAAGGCCCCTGGCAACGCACGGGTGGCCTGTGTGGCGGCCCGGAGCAGGAGGACGGCCTGGACTGCCACTCCAGTGAGTGCCGCCAACAGGGCGCACGACAAAGCCAGCCGCGTTTGACGATCATCCATGAAACACCTCCAGTTCTAGCCATCCGCCCGCAGTGGTCCGACACGACAACGCCATGCGCGCACCGCCCGACAAATCGTGGCCAGCTCGAGCTCGTAAATTCCTCGCGCAAACTCGGAAAGATTAAACGGCCTGGGCTGGTCGAGCGCAAGGAAAGCATCGGGGACACGCTGTCTGCTTTTCCGAACGGCGGCCCGGTGGATGCATTTGCGGCATGTTCCGCAGGTGCAGAGTGGGCCCCTGGACGGACGTTGCCGCGGCTCTGGTCGCTGCGGCTTTCGCTGGCGCGCCTCGCGCATCAGGCGCTCGCGCTCCCGGAAGCGGCATTGCCGGCACCGTCCGCAGGCGCAGGTTTCAGTTGTGACCATTCTTTTGCGCCGCCAACAGCGCGGCGGTAATGTGACGCACCGCGCGCTCTTCTTCGCTGTCGGTTGACTCGACGCCCCGCAGCGCTCCGACCACCGGGGTGAGGCTAATGTGGACGAGCTCGTGAACTACGACCGACTCGACCAGAGCGAGCATTTGATCTTCCGGCAGCCTGTGGTCGACAGGGTCGAGCACTTGAATGACTGCCCTCCTCGCCGGGTAGTCGATCTCAACCTGGCCGACGGTCCCCGGCCGCAGGTCCTTGGCTCGCGCGATCTCGACCGATACATGCCAATTGCCGAGCGCGAGGCGGTCCTGCCAGGTCTTGAGGCAAGTTCCCGCAAACCGCAGAGCCTCCAGCGTGCGATCATCCGCGCTGGACAGCCCCAGCCCGCCAGTAGCCACATCACCTGCCACGCGCGCCTGCGCGCCCAGCGAGACTGCCAACAGAGCGGGCGCTACGAATCGAATCCACCGCGTCATCGGTTGAGGATGCATGATCCGGTTGTGGCCCTACGCCACAGGATCTCGACGTCCTGGTTCGGCCACACAAGAACCGCCGCCGGTTGGATTCTCTGTGCCGTAACGCCGGCGTCGAAGCACTGCAGGATGATGTGCACGGTTCCGAGTCCGTGCGTGGACGACGCCACGTAAGTGGACTGCGTCAATGCATAGGCGTGTCCGTACGGCGTGCCGGGAGGGGATGGCACACCCCGCATCGTCCCCGAGGCGCAAGTGTAGGGCCGGTCCAGCGTGCCCGACGTCGCCGACACGTAACTGAATCTATAAGCGCTGAGACAGGGCTGTGTGGCCAGCCAGTAACCCGTCATCGACGAGGTCCAGGCGGTCCCGACCCCGGTGACCTCGTCGGAACCGTTCGTCACGGTGATGGAGCCGTCTGTGTATTCGGCGGTGCTGACCGTCGCCGTGTAGCTGAGAGCGGGCATTTGGGAGTAGCCGAGCGCACCCGCAATCTGTTGCGGGAGTATCGTCCACGAAGGGCTTGGGGGCGGCGAGGTCAACTCGACCGTTCCGATGTCGAGGCTGCTGGCGCTGGTCGGGACCAGCCAGTAGCGCGGCCCCCAGGAAAACGGCCCCACCGAGTGGCCGTTGACGGTCTGCTTCGGCACGGCACACGTCACTTTGTAGTACTGCCCCGAGGGCGTCCCGCTGTCGGTGGGCGCCAACCCGACACTGAATGATCCGCCCGAGAAAGTGACTACCGTTGGCGCCCCGATCACGCGCCAGCCCGCCGCCGCGGTGAATGGCCCCACCGCCTGGATGGAGCACGACCCCGCGAGCGGATCGCCGGCAGGGTCCCTGATCGTGCCAGTCACTGTGGTGGTTTGGGCGAATGCCGGCAAACAAAGAACGAGCAATGGGCAGATTCGCATTTCCTTCTCCGTGACTCAGATAAACGACGGGTTGGCAGCCGCTACCGGAAGCGGCAGTGGCCACCCGAATAGGCAGAGGTGGTCGTAGGCCCAGAACTTGATCAGCGGCACCCGCGTGCGCCGCGCCGCGAGGTATTCTCGCTGCCAGGGCCAGCCGGAGTAATACCAGCCCACCAGATAGCGGCAGTGCGCCCGATCCCAGGAGAGTTCCGCAAAGGGATATGCCGCGCACCGCTGCGCCTTGTCGATGTTGTGATCGATGCCGCCGTACTGGAAGCCTTCGCACATGAAGGTGTCGAACCCCGAACCGGCCCGCGTCTGCCATTCGGTAGGCAGATTGATGTAGCGGGTCAGCCTGCATGTGTCTGGGTCGTTCACATCCATAGGCCAGAGCAGTTCGAAGACAGCGGCGGGATAGGAAGCCAGCACTAAATTCCGGATCGCGTCCACGTATGCCTTCAGCCGCGCGCGGAGGAAATTCGCATCGGCGTAGGAATTCACGGACGGGTCGTCGTCCGGCGTGTGGAAAGTCGCCAGCGCGCGGCCGAGCGCAGCTTGCGCCGCCGCCGTGGTGTCGGCATCGTAGAACGCCATCCCGGCGGTGTTCGCTTGATACCACCACAGCACCTCGCCGAACTGGAGGCGCACCGTGAGCGAGGCCGCAGCCATCAGCGCGGCCATGCCGGCGTACA
Organism: Bryobacterales bacterium; assembly: GCA_003142355.1. Next base: position 1,990 of record PLMF01000413.1, on the reverse strand, counting down.
CCTTTGCCATGTAGCTTTCGACCGGAGCGCCGAACGCAGCCTGGGAACTATAGAGCGTGCCGAAGCCGGTCGACGTCTGCACGGGAGTGTTGTCCGGATACCGCTGCACCCAGACGGCGCCGCCAGACGGATTGTCGGGCGGATTCACGAGTTCCTGCGAGAAGGACACCGTCACGCCGATGCCGGCGGAATGAAGTAGCGCGAGGTAATCCGCATGCCAGTCGCGGAACGCCCGATTGAGCACGGGCGTCTGGGTCGGATCGATGACCCACGTCACGCCATACGTGCCGCCCTGCAGGTCGCCTGTTACCGTGGCCACCCCCGATCCGGTGTTCGAGCCGGGCAGTTCCGTATACACGTGGAACTGGAACGTGCTGCCGAACGAATGAGATGTAATCGTGAGGACGCTGCCGGTAGCGGTCGCCCAGACGCCATCGAAGATCGCGTTGATGAAGTTTGCGAAGTGCTGCGCGATGGTGTTGTTCGTATCCTGCCCGCCGAATACCGTTTTGCCGATCGCGGAGCCGCCAACGTGCAGCCAAGCGACATCCTGATCGTTCCAGTTGCCGGAAAACGCGACCGTGCAGGTCGGGTACGCCGGACTGGCCGCGACCGACTGTTTCCACCAGAACACGCCGCAGTAGTGATCGATCTCGCCCACCAAGCCGAGTTTCTGAATGTTCCACACCAGCCTCTGCGGCGACAGTTTGTAGGTGTTGTCCGTGTCGAAGTCGGTCGCTACCCCGGCATCCGTCCGCGTTTGCGGAGCATCCGGCACATCGCTTTTGACCGCGCATTCCAGAAAGTCAAAGTAGAAGTACCAACCCGAACTCCCGGAGTTCTTCGCGCTCGTGAGCGCGATTACCACGCTGTGCTGCCCCGCGGGCACTCCAGTAAACAGCGGCCGCCGCAACTGCCCCGTTGAGGCCACCGGACAGTAGCAGTCGAGCGTCACCGGAGTCCCGCCATCGAGCGACGCGCTCACAATGCCGCAATTGGTGTCCAGCCGCGTCCCCACGTAGATGTCGTGCGTGCTCTGGCAGTGCGTCTCGATGGTCAGCCTGCGCGCCTCGCCGGAACTGTATGCCGACCGAATCGCCCGCCCCAGGCTCCAGAAATCGGACACCACGGGAGCCACAACGGACGGATCTTCCCAGTAACCCGAACGCACCACCCACGCATTGTCTTCCTCGATACGAACCGATCCCGGTCCGGCCACCTTGAGCAGGCGTTTGCTCCCTGAATCGGTCACCGTCCAATTCGTCACCACCATCTGCCATTCGGTCGGTTGGTATGCCAGGCCGTTGGGGAGCGCGGGTGCGATGGTCCACCAGACCTTGTCCACGTCGCTCCAGCCGAGGGTGGAGAAATCGATATGAACATGCCAGGACACGTTGTCCGAAGAGCCGCCGGACAAGTTCCAGTTGGCCGCGGTGAAGTACAAACGGCTGCTGCTGTTGTTGTCCGTCTGATAGAACGCCACCATGTTGCCGTCGGCTCCCGGCGTGGCCGCGATCACCAACTGATTCGGAGCGACCACTGCGGCGCTGAGCACGGCGGGGCCGTTCAGCACCCAGTTCGTTCCGTTGATCTGGTTGGCGATGTTGTTCAGGACAGTCGCGGCATCGGTGCCTTGAGTCAGCGATGCAGCCGCGGAGCCATCCGAACTCGACACCGCAACTGGGCCCGCGACGCCAGCCTTCAGCGTGATGAGGATCTCGTTGTTGTACTGACCTCCCACCGTGGTCGTGCAGTTCGGATCGGTAGCGTTGATCTGCGCCGCGACGTTGGCCGCTATCTGCGCGCTGTTCAGCGATCCTTCGTAACAGGAATACGTGATGCTGCCGATCTTCACCCAGTGCTGGTAGTTCGACAGCGTGGCGCCCCCAGAGCCGTCGGAGCTAGACACCGCCACTGGGCCGTAATTACCGGACCTCAGCGAAATGAAGATCTCGTTGCCATAGGCGCCTCCCGTGGTGCAGGAGCAATT
>PLMF01000195.1 GCA_003142355.1 Bryobacterales bacterium | reverse complement strand
CGCAACGGAAGCTGCTACAAGTGCGGGAATTGCGGCGGGACCAGCGGGTGTAGCTAAGGGCTTCATTGCGACGTGCCGCCGCCCGCGGGGGCAGGCCTTCGGAAGGAGCAATCTGGCGCAAGCGCTCTGCCGAGGGCAGTTTCCGAGAAGCCCACATATCATTCCCGATTCGCGACCCGGGAGTGCATCGTCGTCTGGGATGCGTGCCGAAATTCCCGAACGGCCTGCCGGACTGGATCGGCAGCATCTCGTCATTGCCGAGCGACTGCGCGCGCGATGGCGTGGAACGACGGCCCGTCGCGTGCCGCACGGCAGCTATTTCTTCTTGAGCGTCACTTGCATCGCCTGTTCGTCGTGACCCAGTTGACCGGTCAGCTCGCCGCGGTCCTTGTTGAGCGTTCCCTGGAACGATGCATGCGCGATCTTGAGGCCGAACTCGACCCTGTCGCCCGCCTGCTTCACGTCGTTGATAGGCATTCCGATGGCATTCTGGGCGGGAATGTCGATGGTGGCGATGACGGTGTTGTCCGGCTGGTTCTTGAAGTGGACCGCTATTTGCAACTCGGGGCCGGGCGTTTTCAGGATCCCCGCCCAGTCCCCTTCGAGGTCCTTCGACACCGCCGGGCTGGCGGCCGGCAACTGGACATTTGCTTCTCCCGTGCGCTTGAATTGGATGGGCAGCGAACCACTCGGGCCGGTGATCGTGCCGGCCAGTTTGCCATCGGCGAGCGTCAGGTCGAGCTTCGCCATCTGCAGTTCGACGGCCATGAACTTCACCGAGTTCCCGTTTACGGCGAGGTCTTTGACGACGAGCCCCGTCGCATTCTGAGCGGGCATGCCCATGCTGGCGATCCACTCCGCCTTGTCGTTCCTGGCGAGATCGAGCGTCAACCCGATCTCGCGGTTACCCGCCGCAAAGGCACCCTCCCAGTGACCGCCGGGACCCGTCTGAGCGCATGAAAGCGCCGCAAAGAGAACGGCCGCGCCCGCGCCGCGAAGAAGTCGAGTAGACATCATGTGCATCGATCCANNCGGTCGCTGTTCGGAGGCGCCTGGCCGCGGCCTCACGTTTCCTCACAAGCCGAGTTTACCCTGGGAACGGTGCGAATGTCCTTCGCAAAGTCTTACAAATCTCCGATGAAACTCTGATATGGGGTCTTCCATGCCTGATTACGTGTGACAGCGAGTACCCCAGGCCGAGGCGATGGAACGCCGTAAGTCCGCTGCCGCCGAGTGTTCCTCTGTCGCCTCCCGGAACACGTGAGCGAACCTCTGAATCCGCACTCAGTTCGCGGTTGGGAGAGGTGCTCAGCCGGCGCACTACTGAAAGAATGACCGAAGTCCCCGCCCTGCCTATACGTCGTCGTAGACGGCGTCCTCCTCGTTGTCCCAGAACTCGAAGCTGCGCTCGGCTGCTTTCAACTACGCCAGCTCGTCTTCCAGGCCGTGCAGTTCCTCTGCCGAGAACATGCGGTAGACCTCGCCACTGGCCGCGCCCTTCACTTCCTCCAGCGGCCTGAAGACCCCGTTCTCATAACGTGCAGGGATGCTCATACCTCAATATCAGTCTCAGGGCGCCACGTCCGGTAGCGGCGGCACCAGCGGGTGTAGCTAGGGCACCGCCCGACCTAACGCCCGAGGGCGCGCAAGTCGCCTCGTTTTAACCAGTTGGCCAGAAATAGCCCCGCGATGGCAAAGGCCGGGCCGGCGATCATAAGAATCCAGATCAGCCGCATAGCCGGGGGCACTGGGCGCGACATGGACACGACCCACCCGACATAAAGCAAGCCCGCAGCCCCGTAGAGCGCCGCCCCGATCCACTCCCAGCGCCAGGCCAGCACCAGGGCCGCGATCAGCACGAACGACGGAATCAGATGCATGGTCAGCGCCAGCGCCGTCTGCCAGAACCCCGAATGTTCGCCGAAAACATCCAGGGCGAAAAGGCTTAGAAAAGCGATAAACAAGATCGACAGTGCGCGAGGCGTCCAAAACAACGCCCGCTTCGAGAGCTGAGTCATATTACCTCCACTTCAGAGCTTACCCCAGCACCCGGCGAAGAACCCTTCCGGATCGTTTACAAAATGCTGACAGAATTCTCGTTCGCCGCAGGGCCGTAGAAAATCTCGTCACTACACGCGCTCCACGATGTCTATCCAGGATAATACTCCCATGAGACTGGTTGCTCTGCTGGCGCTCGGCGTCGTGTCCCTGTGCGCGGAAACCCCCGCTGAACTCGAGAAGCTGCTCGCGACCGCAGCCGAACCCGGCATCGTCATGGTGGAAATCGCGCGACGGTACGCGATCGGCGGCGACCGGAAGCAGGCGCTGGCGTGGTTCGAGAAGGCCGCTACGCTCAATCCGGAGTATACCCCGGAGTTCGATCGCGACTTTGAGGCCATGGCCGCGCTACCCGAGTTCCAGCCACTAGTCGAGCGCGCGCGCAAGGCGAGCCCGCCGGTGCGCCGCAGCGCGCTTGCATTCACCGTCGCCGAGAGCGACCTCATCCCCGAGGGTCTGGCCTGGGACGTAACTTCCAAGAAGCTCTACCTGGGCAGCATCAACAAGCACAAGATTGTCGAGATCGCCTCTGACGGCGTGGTTCGCGATTTCATCACCGCGGGGCGGGACGGCATCGGCAGCGTGGTGGGGATGAAGGTGGACCCGCGCACGAACACGCTCTGGGCGAACAGCCTCAGCGACACCGAAGGCTCGGGCGTGTTCCACTACGACCTGGCCACCGGCCGCCTGATCGAGAAGTACGTGCGGCCCGCGGACCTGCTGTTCAACGACCTGGAGGTGACCTCGAGAGGAGACGTGTTCGTTACCGCCACGCGGGCGCAGGCTCTCTACTGGATCTCCGCGAAGACCGGCAAGCTGGAGGAATGGCGGCCGGGCCTCGAGCTCCGCGACGCCAACGGAATCGCGCTTTCCAGCGACCAGAAGCGGCTGTTCATCGCGACGTTCCCCGACGGGGTCACCGTTATCGATCTCGAATCGGGATCCGTGCGCGGACTCGCTCATCCCGCAAGCGTCACCCTGGCCGCCATCGACGGGCTGTATTTCCATCGCAACAGTTTGATCGCGGTCCAGAACGGTTGTATCGCCCACCGCGTCGTGCGTTTCTTTCTGAATCCGGCGCTCGATAGAGTCGAGAAGGCCGAGGTGCTGGAGCGCGGCAACCCGTTGTTCGACATCCCGACCACGGGAGCCGTCGCCGGCGACACGTTCTACTTCGTCGCCAACAGCCAGCTCCACAACTATGGCGCCAAGGGGATCGTCGATCGCGCGAAGCTGCGCCCCATCTCGATCCTCAAACTGAAGCTGTAGGCTGGCGTCGGTGGAAGCCAGGCGAGACCGTCGCGCTATTCGGATCGCCCCATGGATTTCGCGGACGCAACTCTGGTGTATCTCGCGAAGCGTGAAGCTCTGTCGACCATCTTCACAGTGGATCATGCGGACTTCGACACGTATCGAATAGAAGGCCGCCGCCGGTTCCGAGTGCTTCCGGCGAGCCGGCCGTAACCGTGCGGACCAACTCTGATTACCGCGACGCGTCCGGCAGCGCTTCCACCGATGCCACCACTTCGCCCGTCAGCCGCAGCACGTTCCACCTGGCCTTTTCGAGGGCGTACCGCGCGTCGTAGAAGGCGATCCACTTGTGGTTCTCGACGATGCGCGCCTCCTCCACCTGGCGCAGCGTAGTGCGGCCCTCCTGCATCTGGGCGAGATTCATGGAAAGCTGCTCGCGCGCGACATCCAGGTCCAACCCCGCCACGGCCGCCGCGGTCTCCGCCTTCTTCACACCCCGGAACGATTCCTGGAGGTCCGAAGCCAGGCGGTTTCGCGAATTCCCCAGCTCGATTCTCAAGTGGGAAATCTCAATCTGCGCTTGCGCGATCTGCGCGCTCACTCCCGAGCCGGTGAAAAGCGGCAGTTGGAATGAGACGCCCAGTTGCACGTTGTTGCGTTGGAACTTCTGGAAGAAATCGGCGTAGTTGTTGAACTTGGCGAGCATGCCGTACTGCGCCACCAGGTCCATCTTCGGCCACCGCGCGGCGTTCGCGCCGCGCATTTCCAGGCCCTTGGAGACGATCTGCGATTCGAGCTTCCGCAGTTCCTGGCTCGATTCCAGCGCGGCCTGGATGGCCTGCTCTTCGGATGGCGGCAACACCGGCGCGCCGCGCTCCTCCGCCATGGCCCGCACGCGCTCGTCGGCGGAGAGGCCGATGGCTATGGCCAGCGCCGTTTCGGCGGTGGCCTGGTCGGCCTCCAGGCTCTCGGCGGTCTGGCGCGCGCGCGCCACATCCAGGGCCGCCTGCTTCTCGGCCAGCGGCAGGGCGCGGCCTTCCCGCATCAGGGCCCGCACGGTTTCGAGAACCTTCTCCAGGCTTTCGGCGTCCTTTCGCGCCAGAGCGCCGATGCGCGCGGCGCGTTCGGCATCCAGGTACAAGGACGCGGTGCGATAGGCCACCTCGCCCCGCTTGCCCGCCACGCTCAAGGCAGCCCCGCGCGCGTCCTCTTTCGCCTGCGCCACGGCGTAGCTCTGCGGCCGGTTGAAAAGATCCTGGGTGGCGCGCGCCTGCACGATACTGGGCGCCGAGCCTTCGATGCTCATGGGAAAACCGTTGCTGTACGCCAGGCCGCTGCCCACCGTGAGGCGGGGCGTGAAGGGGTCCTTGGCCACCCGGACCGCTTGCCGGGCGCTCTCCTCTTCAAGGCGGCTCAGAGCGATGTCGGGATTCTGCCGCAGCGCCGTCTCGACGGCCTGCCGCAACGTCATGGGGCGCACTTCGGCGGGCAGCAGGCAAGCCAATCCCAGGAAGGAGGCTGCTATTTTACGCATACCCCATTGTAAAAAAATACCCGGCGCCAGGCCTGCCGGACTTGGCGCCGGGTGATGGTGGCCCGGTTCCTGGTTGGGCTCAGTTGTAGTGGGCCGCGTTGATCTCGGCGAAGCGCGCCGACTCGGCCGGCAACTCGTCCAGCGCGAACATGGAATTCGTCGGGCAGACCGGAACGCACGCACCGCAATCGATGCAGTCAACCGGATTTACGTAAAGCTGGGTAGCCGCCTCAAAAGCGGCCTCGTCCTTTTTGGGGTGGATGCAGTCCACCGGGCAAGCTTCCACGCACAATTCATCCTTGGTACAGGTGTCCGTAATTACGTATGCCATGCCTTGAAAGATGCAATTCCGGGGCCAGCCGCCCGTCACCCTAAATGGCAGAAAACACGACGTATAACTCCGCACTTCCGGACCTATGGGTGGGTGAATCCACGCAGGTCCGGCGTCGGGGTTGGTCTATTCACCCGAAATCTGAAACAGCGGCCGGCCCGCCAGCGACGTGCGGAATCCGTAAATCGCGATCAACCCCACGGCCACCAGCGGGATCGGCACCAGCCCGATATACCACGCGAAAATGTCCAGCGTCGGCGGGCACGCGCTGAGCAACTCCAGGGACGCATTGGCGACGATGGCCGCCAGCAGTCCGAACCGCAGCAGCACAAACGCCAGCACCCCGAAGTAGAGCGCGTAGCCGGGAATATCCATCCAGGGGGTGGCCGACCCAATGGCGGCGACGATCGACGTGATGACGACGAAAACCATCGCGGCGATCCATTGCTTCCGCAGCAGCACCCGCAAAAGAAACAGCATGAAAAAGAAAATCATGCTGTTTGAGAGGGCGGCGGGAACCACGTTCAGCATTTCGGCGACTTCGTAGCGCACGCCCAAGAGCGCATTCAGAGACGGGAATGACGGCTGGCCGCCGCGCAGGGCCCTCTCGAGCACAACCAGAAGACCCCAAAGCACACCGCACCCCGCGCCGTACAACAGATCCCTCCCTACGAGCGGGTCTCGGAACCCCCGGGTGGTGTACCGGGCGCGTCGGCGCCGGTCCACGCCGCTCGCGTGTCCCAGTTTGCCAGCGGGGTCCACTGCGGGTCAGCGGGCTGGAACCGCGACTGGTCCAATCCGGCGGATTGAAAGAGCCTGGCCCAATCGAACGCTCCCGAGGGTGGAGCCGCTGCCTCCACTTGCGGAGGGACCGCTTCGAATTCCAGGAGCTTCCCGTCCGGATCGGTCCACAGCCGCACCATCCCGGACATCTCGAATGGCGGATCTCCATAGCCGACCACCACATTCCATCCCAGCACTGCCGTCATGGGCCGCGGGCTCTCGCGATACCAGAAGGCCACCAGCGGCGGCTGGCCGGCCGCCGGGTTCTTCCACCGCGCGGCACCGAAGCTTTTGAGGATCGTCCGCGCGTCGCGGGCCAGCGCCTCCGGCGGATTCTCCAAGGGAACCTTGGGAGTGATCGCCTGGCCGGGCGCCAACACTGCCAGCGCCACGATCCCCACCAGCGCCGCCGCCAGCGGATCGCCGCCCGGCAACGCCGCCGCCACCGCCGGCCGCTGCCGCGGGTCCGGCTGGAGACAACGCTGGATCACGCGCTCCACGGCCGGGTCCAGTTCCTTCACCAGCGTGGTGATGCTCGCCGGGGACGCCCGCTCCTGCATTTCGATCAGCTCCATCAGCGAGGCCGCCTGGAAGGCGCGCTTGCCCGTGAACAACTCGTACAGCAACAGCCCCAGCGAGTAGATGTCGCTTCTGACGGTGACTTCGGTCCCCGCAAGCTGCTCGGGCGACATGTAGGCCGGCGTTCCGCTGCGAATGTCGCCCTGCAACTGCCCGCTCAAACCCGCCAGCCCGAAATCCATGACGAGGACCTGGCCGCGGCCGTCGATCATGACGTTGGCCGGCTTCAGGTCGCGGTGCAGCACTCCTTTTTCGTGCGCCGCCGCCAAGCTCGCGCGCAACTTGCGCGCGGTCTCCAGCGCCTTATCCACCGGCAGCCGCCCGATGCGCCGCAGCAGGGAGGCAAGGTCCTCCCCGTCCACGTACTCCATGGAAATGTAGTGCAGGCCGTCCACCTGGCCGATGTCGTACACCGGCACACGTTGGGATGCGCCACCTGGCGCGCGATGCGCACTTCGTTGTAGAAGCGCGCCAGAGCCCGTTCGTCGCGGGCCGTGGCTTCCGGCAAGAACTTCAGCGCCACCACCTGCCCCAGCGTCAGGTCCGTGGCGCGATAGACCTCACCCATGCCGCCCCGCCCCAGCAGCCCGGCGATGCGATAGCGCCCCGCTGGCAGCCACCACCCCTCTTTGACTTTTTCGCTTGGATTTGGTGTACACTGAGACTGACACAACTTGCGCTTGTCTTCCAGCCACACCATTCCGATTCTCGGCCAGAGAGTCTATCCGGGCGCCCAGCCCCTTTCCGTTTACCTTACCAATCCTGAAATCGACGCATAACCACAAATGTATCCAGGCAGAAACTTTCCTCCTCGCAGGCAGAATCGCAGAGAGAACGTCAATGAGTCCATTCGCGTGCGCGAGGTGCGCGCGGTTTTCCCGGACGGAACCACCGAGGTGATGCCCACCGCCGTGGCCCTGCGCAAGGCGCAGGAATTGGGCCTCGATCTCGTCCTGGTGGCCCCCACCGCCGTTCCACCCGTCGCCAAGGCCGTGGACTTCGGTCACTACACCTACGACCAGAAAAAGAAGCAGCACGACGCCAAAAAGAAGCAACACGTCGTCCAGGTGAAGGAACTAAAGTTCCGTCCCAACACCGACGATCATGACTACGACTTCAAGATGAACCACGCCATCCGCTTCCTGGCGGAAGGCAATCGAGTGAAGGCCGTGGTCCAGTTCCGTGGGCGCGAAATCGCGCACGCCGATCTCGGCAAGAAACTGCTGATACGCTTTGCCGGCGACCTTGCCGCCCACGGCACCGTCGAGGGACAGCCGCGCCTGGAGGGCCGCAACGCCCACATCCTGATCAGTCCGGTCAAGGTCGCCGGCAAGAGTTCCTCGAGCGAAAAGCCCCAGCCGCAGGCGCCGCCGTAGGGGCCGGGCATGCGGTACGCACGCAACGTGCCCTGCCCGTACAACCCCGGCGAGCAACCGGCCGGGCATGCTAAGATGCGATTAGTTTTTCCGAGCAGTCGCTGCATATGTACAAGGCCTTCTTCGGCTTGACCAAAAACCCGTTTAACATGAGCCCGGACCCTTCGTTCCTGTTCCGCAGCGCTCAGCACGAAGAGGCGTTAGCCAACCTCATCTACGGTGTTCAGAGCCGCAAGGGCTTCATCGTCCTCACCGGCGAGGTCGGCACCGGCAAAACCACCATGCTGGAATGCCTGCGCGACTTCCTCAACGCGCAACAGATCGCGTTTGCCTCGCTGTTCAACTCCCGTTTGACGGTGGAGCAGTTCTTCGAGTTGCTGGCCTACGACCTGGACCTCCGGTGCAACCGCCTCTCCAAGACTGAAACCCTGCTTTCCCTCAATAACATGCTGCTCGAGAGAGCCAGCGTCGGCCGCACCACGGTGCTGATTGTGGACGAGGCTCACAACCTGGAGTGGGACGT
>PLMF01000200.1 GCA_003142355.1 Bryobacterales bacterium | reverse complement strand
TAGCGAGCGGCTGTGCGGCCTGTTGCGAGAGGCCGCTCGCTGACGCTCGCGGTTCCGTGCCCCAGGGGCTCAGCACGGAACCACGAGCGTCAGCGAGTGGCCATGTTGATTCCTGACAAGCCCTTGGCCCCCCCCATCCCCTGTGCTAACTTGAAACTTCATGTCCCCCGAGATTCCCGCGGAGGCTTTGCCCTGGAAGCCGGATTCCTGGCGCCGGTGGCCGGCCCTGCAACAGCCCGATTATCCCGACTCGACGGCGCTCGACCGCGTGCTGGCCGAATTGCGCGTCCTGCCGCCGCTGGTCACCAGTTGGGAAATCGTGCAGTTGCGCCAGCAACTGGCTGAGGCGGCCGCCGGAACGCGCTTCGTCCTGCAAGCCGGCGATTGCGCCGAACGCTTCGCCGCCTGTACGCCCAACCGCATCACCGACATGCTCAAGGTGCTGTTGCAGATGAGCCTGGTGCTGGTGGTGGGCGCCAAGAGGCCGGTGACGCGCATCGGCCGGTTCGCGGGCCAATATGCCAAACCGCGCTCCGAGGAGTTCGAGACGCGCGGCGGCGTGCGCCTTCCCTCCTATCGGGGCGACATCGTCAACCGCGCCGAGTTCACGCTCGAGGCGCGCACGCCCGATCCGCAGCTCATGTTGCGCGGCTATGAGCGCGCGGCGCTGACGCTGAATTTCATTCGCGCGCTGGTCAAGGGCGGTTTCGCCGACTTGCACCATCCCGAGTACTTCGACCTGGACTGGGTGCGGCACTCGCCGCTGGCCGAAGAATATCACCGCATGGCAGCGACGATTAGCGATGCGCTCGGCTTCATGGAGCACGTGCTGGGTGTGCGGGCGGGCGAGTCGGACCGCATCGACTTCTTCACCGCGCACGAGGCGCTGCACCTGGGCTACGAGTCGGCCCAGACCCGCCGCGTGCCGCGCCGTCCCGGCTGGTTCAATCTCTCGACGCACTTCCCGTGGGCGGGCTTCCGCACCAACCAATCGGATGGCGCGCACATCGAGTACCTGCGCGGCATCGAGAACCCCGTGGGCGTGAAAGTGGGCCCTTCGGTCGCCAGAGATCAAGTGGCGCGGTGGCTCGATATTCTGGATCCGCGGCGGACGCCGGGGCGGCTGTCGCTGATCCATCGCTTCGGCGCGCGCCGGATCGCCGAGGAACTGCCCAGGCTGATCGAGAACGTGCGCGCCGAAGGCGGGAAGGTAGTGTGGATCTGCGACGCCATGCACGGCAACACGCAGTTGACGGCCGGCGGGGTGAAAACGCGCCACTTCGAGGACATCCGTTCGGAAGTCGAGCAGGCTTTCGACATTCACCGGGCGATGGGCCAGATGTTGGGCGGGGTCCACGTCGAAATGACCGGCGAGAACGTCACCGAATGCATCGGCGGCGCGCGCGGCCTGAGCGAAGAGGACCTGACGCGGGCCTACGACTCCGAGGTGGACCCGCGTCTCAACTACGAGCAGTCGCTCGAACTGGCCTTCCTGATTGCGCGCAAGATGGAGAACGGAGCAGCGGGGCGATAGCATCCGGCTGCTATCCAAGGTCAACTTGTCCGCTTCCGGCGCCGGGCACTACCTTCCAGTTAACGTTCCTTTCTACTGACCCAGGGCCCGTTCGGCGGCGACTTTCCGGCGGGCCCACCCGAAAGCCGGGGAAGCCGGCCCGGTGCGCCTTTCGTTTCCGCGAAAAATGTGAGATTCTGAAACTAGCCCGGCACCGTTTCAGGAAAGTGGCCCAATGTATGCCGGGGCGGGAAGGCGCGTATGTTTCCAGAGTTCTTACTCCCGGAAACGACGGTCCGCGAAGCCGGAGCCGGGCCGGAGATCAGCCTTGGCAACCAACAGGGTGCGGCATTGATCCTCACCCTCGGCATCACGCGGATCATCGAACAGGAAAGCCTCGACCTCTCCATCTGGGGTTCGGCGGACGGGTCGGATTGGGGCTCCGGGCCGCTGGTGTCGTTTCCGCAGAAGTTCTACTGCGGCACATACGAGATGGCGATCGACCTCGCGCAGCATCCGGACGTGAAGTACCTGCAGGCGAAATGGCAGGTGAATCGCTGGGGCAAGGGCGATTCCAAGCCGCTGTTTGGCATCTATCTTTTCGTGCAGGCCAGGGATCGCCGGATGGCGGCCCTCAGCGCCTGATCAATCCAGCGCCTTTTTGTGCATCGTTAACAGCAAGACAACCNNGCGGTATGCGCCGAAAGCTCCTGCCCGGGCGCGAAACCGAAGATCACGACCTTGAGGTGATCGTCGTTGTAAAGGGTGCGGCTGAGGATGCCGTTTTCCGGGACCTGCACCTCGGCTTCCAAGTTGGGATAGAAGGCGTAGCTCATGATTCTAGGGTACCGCCGTGGCGCAGCCTCTTAGGCTGCCGGGCCCAGAGGGCACCCCCGACTCCTCGGGACGCTTGGTAGGCGTGCGCCAAAGAGCGTCCCGAGGAGTCGGGACGCGGCAGGCACGAGTGCCTGCGCCACATGGTTTCTCTCTGGTATCTTGGAATTACCGCCTGGGTTCCGGTATGATCACTCGCCAGGAAGCGCTCGATTTGTTCCGTTCGGACGACCTGATCGGCATCGGCATGGAGGCCGATTCCATACGCCGCAAGTGGCATCCGGAGGGCATCGTCTCATACATCATCGATCGCAACATCAACTACACCAACTTCTGCACCGAATACTGCAGCTTCTGCGCGTTCTACCGCCCCATGGGCCACGCGGAAGGGTACGTGCTGCCCCAGGAGACGATCTTCAAAAAAATCCAGGAGACGGTCGACCTGGGCGGGACCGGCGTGCTGATGCAGGGCGGCCTGCACCCCGACCTCAAGATCGAGTGGTACGAGGACCTCTTCCGCGGCATCAAGGAGCGCTTCCCCATCCACCTGCACTGCCTCTCCGCGCCGGAGGTCGCCAACATAGCGGAGGTCAGCGGGCTGAGCCTGCGCGAGACCATCCGGCGGTTGATGGATTCGGGGCTCGATTCCATTCCCGGCGGCGGGGCGGAGATTCTGGATGACGCCGTGCGCCACCGCATCAGCCGCCTCAAGTGCTCCACGCAGGAATGGATCGACGTGCACCGCACCGCGCACCAGCTCGGCATGCGCACTACGGCGACCATGATGTTTGGCTGTGGCGAAACCATCGAGCAGCGCATGAACCACCTCGAGCTGGTCCGCAATTTGCAGGAGGAGACCGGCGGGTTCACGGCGTTCAT
>PLMF01000141.1 GCA_003142355.1 Bryobacterales bacterium | reverse complement strand
TCCGTCACCAAGTCGAAGTTCGATAACCTCTACGGCTGCCGCGAGTCGCTCGCCGACGGCATCAAGCGCGCCACCGACGTCATGGTGGCCGGCAAAGTCGCGGTGATCTGCGGCTACGGCGACGTCGGCAAAGGCTCCGCGCAATCGCTCCGCGGCTTGGGCGCGCGCGTCGTCGTCACCGAAATCGACCCCATCAACGCGCTCCAGGCCGCCATGCAGGGCTTCGAAGTCACCACCGTCGAAGACACCCTCGGCCGCGGCGACATCTACGTCACCTGCACCGGCAACCGCGAAATCATCACCCTGGAGCACATGGCCAAGATGAAGGACCAGGCGATTGTCTGCAACATCGGCCACTTCGACAACGAAATCCAGATGGACCGTCTGAACGCCTCCGCCGCGAAAAAGACCAACATCAAGCCGCAGGTCGATCTGTACACCTTCCCCGATGGCCACGGCATCTTCATTCTGGCCGAAGGCCGCCTGGTCAACCTCGGCTGCGCCACCGGCCACCCCAGCTTCGTCATGAGCAACAGCTTCTCCAACCAGACACTGGCCCAGATCGATCTCTGGAAGAATCGAGAAGCCTACCAGCCCGGCGTCTACACCCTGCCCAAGAAGCTGGATGAAGAGGTGGCGCGCCTGCACCTGGAAAAGATCGGCGTGAAGCTCACCACGCTCACGCCCGCGCAGGCCGAGTATTTGGGCGTGCCCGTGGAAGGCCCGTATAAGCCGGACCATTATCGTTACTAGCACACATGTTAAATTGAAGAACTATACCGCAGGAGGCCAGCTTGGCAAAAACTCAGAAGTACCTTTTCACGTCGGAATCCGTCACCGAAGGTCATCCGGATAAAATTGCCGACCAGATTTCAGACGCCGTTTTGGACGCGGTCCTGGCGGACGATCCCACCGGCCGCGTGGCGTGCGAAGTGCTGGTCACCACCGGCACTTGCATTGTGGCCGGTGAAATCACCACCAAGACCTACGTGGACGTTCAGCGCATCGCGCGCGGCACCATCGACTACGTCGGTTACAACGACGCCACTTATGGATTCGATGCCAACACCTGCGGGGTGCACAACCTGATCCAGTCGCAATCGCCCGACATTTCGATGGGCGTGGACACGGGCGGCGCCGGCGACCAGGGCATGATGTTCGGTTTTGCCTGCGACGAAACCCCCGAACTGATGCCGCTCCCCATCATGATGGCCCACAAACTGGTGCAGCGCCTCTCCGTGGCGCGCCGCGAGGGCATCCTGGAATTTCTCCGCCCCGATGGCAAAAGCCAGGTCTCGGTCGAGTACGTCGATGGCAAGCCCAAGCGTATCGAGGCGGTGGTCATTTCCACGCAGCACAGCTCCGACATTTCCATCGAGGAACTCCGCCAGGAAGTCAAGAAGCACATCATCGACCCCGTGGTTCCATCCGGCATGGTGGATTCGCAGACCAAGTATCACATCAACCCCACGGGCCGTTTCGTAGTCGGCGGACCGCACGGCGATACCGGTCTCACCGGCCGCAAAATCATTGTGGACACCTATGGCGGCATGGGCCGCCACGGCGGCGGCGCCTTCTCCGGCAAGGACCCCACCAAGGTGGACCGCTCGGCCTGCTACATGGCCCGCTACATCGCCAAGAACATTGTGGCCTCGAAGCTGGCGACGCGCTGCGAAGTGCAGCTTGCCTACGCCATCGGCGTCGCCGAACCGGTATCGGTGTCCGTGGACACCTTCGGCACCGGCGCCATTCCCGACGACCGGTTCACCGACCTGGTGCGCAAGAATTTCAACCTGACCCCGCGCGCCATCATCGACCACCTGAAGCTCCGCCGCCCCATCTACCGCAAGACCGCCGCCTTCGGCCATTTCGGCCGCACGGAAGACACCTTCACGTGGGAGTTCACCGACAAAGCCGAAGCGTTGAAAGACCACGCCGCGAAGTAGCGCCGGTGGTCTTGCCACCGGTGCTTCTCAGTGTCCCCGCAAGAATGACCTCATCTTTGGCCACTTGGCCCCGTGGCGCAGGCACTCTTGCCTGACAGACTGAGAGTCCACGCCACGTCGGCGCTGCGAGTTTATTCCTGCGTCGTTCATTACCTTGTTCACGAGCGCAATGCACATGGAGTACCAGCATTGCTGAAGAAAATGTCTCGGATGCGACCGCATATAAGGGCCCACAACAAAGAGGTCCGCCTTGTGGGAGGCGGCCGGAAATGGACCCTGTAACAAGACGAAGACGCATACATCTTGCGCCCTTCGAGGTGGGGCGTCGAAAGCGAAGAACGCGGCTACATAGGGAGACGCCGTCCAATCTAGAAGGGGAGATGGAAACCCGTGATGGCGGAGGTAGGCGAGGTACTCGTAAACCTCGGTTAATGGGCTCAGTATCGTATCCAGCAATCCCGTGGCGGTGGCACGATCCATAAGTGCTTCAAACTCGGGAATAGTAGGAAGCTTGTCCCACCCCCATTCGCTGCTGCCGAGCCCCCTAAACAGCAGAGCGGGGAGACGCTGATGGCTCCCTTGCTCCAGGTCCTGCCGCACGAGGCTAACCTTCTGGATCTCTCCTTCGAAATCTGACCAACTCCTGAGTTTGACTTGCTGCATCAAGTCCCTTTGTGACCGAGCGCCCCTAAACTGCGTGGTCATCTTGCGCTTAGTCCATCAGCTCCGCCGCCTTCTCATCCAGGAACCACGTCACCCCGCGGCCGTGGTGCGATGCGATCTGCGCCGGATACTGCTTGGGATCGTATTCTTCCTTGAATACCGCCCGCACGGCTTCGGCCTTGTCCGGACCCGTCACCAGAAATACGTTGTGTTTGGCCGCCAGCAGCGCCCCCGGCAGCAGCGTCACGCGCCACTGGTTGAACTTGGGTACGAACACCGCCGCCGCAATCCCCTCGCGGTCGTCGATCAATGGCTCGCCCGGAAACAGGCTGGCGCTGTGCGCATCCGGCCCCATGCCGCGATGCACCACGTCGAAACGCGGCATCTCGCCCTCTTCCAGCCCGAAGAAATCCCGGATCTCCTCGACGTATCGCGCGGCCGCCGCCTTGGGCGCCATTTCGCCGCAGATGCGGTGCACGTGCCGCTGCGGTATATGCGCCGGCTGGATCAGGTAATCGTCGGCCAGCTTGTAGTTGCTGGCCGGGTCGGTGGGCGGCACCATGCGCTCATCCACCCAAAACAGGTGGACGTGTTCCCACCGGATCTTCGAGGCTGCCAGCTTCTCGAAAAGCACCTTGGGCGTCGACCCGCCCGAAACCGCGAAGGTGACGAACTCCTGGCCGGAAAGCACTTCCTCCAGCAGATTGGTCAGGTGATGCGCGCAGGCTTCGGCGGCCGCGGTCGCATCGGGCAAAGCATGCCAGCGGACACTCATTAGTCCGTAGCATACGCGAGACGGGCCGCGGATGCCAGCGCCCGCTCGAACACCGCGTCCCGCCGCACAATTCCGAGTTCCTCGCGCATCATTAGAGAATCGCTCGGCTGCGGCAGGTTGGTGCAACTCTTCGCGTCATCGACCGCGACCACGAGCCTGTCTTTCCGCCGCTCCAACGCCACGCGAAACCCGTCGCCCGCCAGTTCCACGCTGAGCGGGGCGGCTCCCGAACCTGCCCCCACCACGAGCTTCGCGCCGACGCCCGCATCCCCCAGTGCATCCACAATCCAGGCGCCCATGTACCACGCCGAAGTGGCGAACGCCCCGTCATAAGCGACTCGCACGCTCGAGATCCGCGCCAGCTTCGCCAGGTAGTCGCGATTCTCGAACAGCCGCGCCAGCATCTCCCGCCAGCGTGTCAGCCGGGTCCACGCCAGATCGCCCAGCGGAACTCCGCTCCGCGCCGTCTCCGCGAGCAGCCGCAGCGCCCGCTTCGGGTCCGCGAACTCCGCGCTATCCACCACCACCTTGGTTGCCATCCCCGCGATGGCGCCAAACGGCGGCATCTCAAACAGGCGCGCGCTCCTGGACCACACAATCACCGGGAGGTCCGGCGCCTTTAGCGGCAGCACCACCGATGGCAAGTCGGCCAGCGCCGCATCCGAAACCGTGATCTCGATCTGTTCGCAGCAGATCTGCCGCCGCTCGCCGAACGGCATCCAGCACTGGGCGTACACGCGTTCGGCCAGCGCGGGTTCACCCGCGCCGCTCAGCCTCACCACAATCGTGCGAGCCGGATGCTCGGGCATGAGGGCCGCAATCGTCTCCCCCAGCGCCGTCGAGTCGTCGCTCGCTTCCGCCAGCACCACCAGGGTCAAGGTGCAAGCGCGCAGTACGCCTGCGCCGCCTTCGGCTTGCCCCTGCTTGCCCAGCGTGATCCACAGGTCGGCCAGTTCGCGCAGAATGTGTTCGGGAGCCGCCATTACGGTTTCCTCCACGCGTGCCCGCGCTGCGCCAGCATCTCATCGGCGGCCGCCGGTCCCCACGTTCCCGCCGCGTAATTCGGGAAATCGAATTTGGTTTCGCGCCACACGTTTTGAATCGGCTCGACCACGCTCCAGCTCGCCTCCACCATGTCCTGGCGCGTGTACAGGGTGGCGTCGCCGACGATGGCGTCCAGCAGCAGCGTCTCGTATGCCGAGGGCGAGCGCTCTCCGAAACTCGACCCGTAATTGAAATCCATCGACACCGGCCGCAGCGTCATCCCCGCCCCCGGCCGCTTCGACAGGAACTTCAGCGAAATGCCCTCCTCCGGCTGGATGCGCACAATCAGCAGGTTCGGCGCGCGCTCCGCTCCGTCCTTATCGAAGATAGCCAGCGGCGCCGCGTTGAATTGGATGGCAATCTCGGTGACGCGCTTGGGCAGCCGTTTGCCGGTCCGCACGTAGAACGGCACGCCCGCCCACCGCCAGTTCTCCACGAAGAATGTGACGGCCGCATACGTATCCGTCGGCGATTGCGCGTCCACCCCCGGCTCCTGCCGGAACCCCGCGATCGCCTGCCCGCCGATGCGCGCCGGCCCGTATTGCCCCGCCACGGAATTCCGGCGGACCTCGTCCGGCGTCATGGCGCGCATCGAGCGCAGCAACTTCGACTTCTCATCCCGCACCGAGGCGGCTCTGAAACTGGCGACCGGCTCCATCGCAATCGTGGCCATCACCTGCAACAGGTGGTTCTGGATCATGTCCGCGAGCGCGCCCGCTTCCTGGTAATACGCGCCGCGCCCTTCCACCCCGATGGATTCCGCCCCCGTGATCTGTACGTGGTTCACGTACCGCCGGTTCCACAGCGGTTCGAAGATCCCGTTGCCGAACCGGAACGCCAGAATATTCTGCACGGTCTCTTTGCCCAGGTAGTGGTCGATGCGGTAGACGTCCGATTCGCTGAAAACCTCGTGCAGATGGCCGCTCAATTCCCGTGCGCTGGCCAGGTCGTGCCCGAACGGTTTCTCCACCACCAGCCTGCGCCACCCGCTCCCCTTGCCCAGGCCCGCGGCGCCCAGTCCCAGGGCGGCCTGCGCGTACTGGCTAGGCTGCGTGGAAAGGTAGAACAGCGCGTTCCCGCCGGTGTGCCGCTCGCTTTCGACCGCCATCAACTTCTGCCCCAGCCGTTGGTACAGGGCCGCGTCGCCGATGTCCCCCGCCACGTAATACAACCCGCGCGCGAACGCCGCCCACACCTCCGCATCGACGGCCGTGTCTTCGGAAAACTGCTGGACCGACTCCAGCATCTTGTCGCGGAACTGGTCGTCGCTCAGCGGAGTGCGCGAGATGCCGATCACCGCGAACCCCGCCGAAAGTCTCCGGTCGTACGCCAGCCGGTAGAGAGCGGGCATAAGCTTGCGCCGGGTGAGGTCCCCGTTGGCGCCGAAAATCACGATGGCGCATTCCGGCGCCTCCCGTTCAAACCGCAGCGGATCCTGAAACGGATTTTCGATGCCCATCGAGTCCAAAATAGCACGCGCGGGGCGCGCGCCCCGGCACGTGGCGCCCTGATACAATGACCACCAGGGTGACCACGTGAAGATCGGCACAGTTCGGGATGGAATGTTCTTCCCCCGGCCGGAAACCACGCTGCCCATCGAGTTGAAGCGGGAGCTGTTCTCCGTACTGCGCGCTGAAGTGGGCCGCCAGATCAAGAAGCGGGGATTCGCCGAGAAAGACATCCTCGACGACTTCCAATCCTGGCGGAAGAGCCGGCGTAAGACTGGCCGCTGAGTGGGGCGGACGCCCTCGATCGGGTCGAGTGACGAGGAT
>PLMF01000332.1 GCA_003142355.1 Bryobacterales bacterium | reverse complement strand
GGCTGGTCAAGGTCACCGTTGCCGCCGGCACGTGCCCGCCGCCGGGGTCCGCAATGACCCCTCGAACGGCACTCGCGACGGTCTGGGCGTGCGCGGTTGCGAGGAAGACGAGCAGGGCGATGGTGAATCTGAAGCGGGCCATGAGGCAGGAGGCAGCCACTTTTTGAAACATATCACGCGGCGCTCCGGCCCCGATAGGGGTTGGAACCCGGGGGGGGCGCGACGTAAATCTGAGTGTTGGCACATACCAGGCGGAGCGGTGCTGGCTGGGGAAGACAAAGGGCAAGCTAAAGCATGCCCCACCTGGTTGGATCTGGCGTCCTGGCTGGAAATGTCCTAATATTCGACTGGAGGTGATCCGTTGCAGGTTACGCCCGACGAATTGCGCCAGTACTACGCGTCCCTCTCCGACGAGATGCTTGCGGAGATCGATCCGGCCAATCTGACAGATGCCGCGCGGAGATGCTACGAGAGCGAGTTTGCGAAAAGAGGTCTCTCGGCAGACGCCGGGCCTCTACCGGCGGAGGAGGACGTAGAGGACAGCTTCGAGGTGGAGCCCGATTGGATGGAGTACGCCGCTTGCCCGTGCTCCTTCACGGCGGTCCCGGGCTCGGACCACGCGCACGACGCGGAGCGCGCCCGTGAGGTCTTGCGGGCCGCCGGGATACCCTGCCATCTCTCCGTGGCCTCGCCCGATCCGCGGAATGAGGACGTGCAGCACTTCGACGAATACCGCGCTCTGGTTCCGGCCTCGCTCAACCTCAAAGCCATCAGCGTGCTCGACAAGGAGATCTTCAACGCGGATCTGGAAGCCGATTGGAGAACGCACTTCGCGGAGCTATCGGATGAGGAGCTACGGGCGCTCAACCCGGAGATCATCTGCGCCGGGCTGCGGGACCGGGTGGAGCGGCTGACGCGCGCCTATACCGACGAGATTGCCCGGCGAAGGCCGAAGCCAGCGTAGAGCAGTTCAACCGACGACCAGGGAGGAAGCGATGTCCAAGAAGCGGCAATCCAGGCGTGGTTTTCTGGGAGCCTCCGGATTCGGCATGACCGGAATAGCGGCGGCGCTGGCCGATCCGCCTCAGGCGGCGGCGCAGGCGGCCGGGGTCAAACGCGGAGATCTGCCCGACCTGACCATCAAGGAAGTGAAAGTCTATGTGACCGACTTGGGGAACGTTCGCCGTCTCAACGGGACCGAGACCGGAGAAATCGTCTCCATTGTCACCCACAGCGGGCACGAGGGCAACTACACCATCGGCAACCGGAGCGCGACTGCCGGATGGCTCGAATGGGCCAAGCCGGTGCTGCCGGGCAAGAACGTCATCGACCTGTTGCCCACCATCACCGCCACCTCGGGTCTCAAAGCCACCTACGGTTTTGGCGCGGGGGCACGAGGGGGCGGGGCCAGCGGGCGCGGGGCGGCGGGCGGCAGGGCCGGTTTCAACGGCGGTTTCGTCAACCGCGGCGGCGGCACGTGGCCCAACTATTACACCGCCACGGCTGAGATCGCCATGTGGGACCTTCTCGGCAAGGCCGTCAATCGCCCCATTTATAAAA
The DNA here is from genome assembly GCA_003142355.1 of Bryobacterales bacterium. The sequence goes on along the minus strand of PLMF01000332.1, from coordinate 14,982 downwards.
TCCTGGGCGGCACCAAGGACCGCATCATGGCCTACGCCAGCTCACAGCACCTGGCCGCGGTCGAGGACTACGTCCCCGATATCCTCAAGGCCAAAGAAGAGGGCTACGCGGGATACAAGATCCATCCCGGCGGCGGGCAGCACAGGGACGGCCGCCCGATTCCGCGCTACGTCGGCCACATGGAAGAAATCAGGGAATGCCGCAAGGCCGTGGGGGACGGCTTCATGCTGGCGCACGATCCGGTGCAGAACTATAACCTCTTCGAAGCGCTCAAGGTGGGGCGCTTGCTCGACGATCTCGATTACGCCTGGTTCGAAGATCCCCTCCGCACCATCGATATGGAGGGCCTGGTCGAGTTGAACAAGGCGGTCTCGACGCCCCTGCACGTGGGCGAGTTCCTGTTCTCGATTGCCGATTTCGCGGAGTATATCAAGGCCGGTGCGCTGGACGCCGCCCGCCTCATAGCCGACAACGTGGGCGGCATCGGCGGCTCCATGCGCGTCGGCATGCTGGCGGACGCCTTCAACATGGAATGCACCCCACACAACTGGGGCAATCCCATGGACCTGGCCGTGCATTTTCAGCTCGAGCTGGCGCTCCCCAACGCCTACTGGTTCGAGATGCCGCACCCCGCCAGCTACGTCGACCGGCCCTATCACAAGGACAAATTCCGTATCGACAAGGATTCGTATGTGATCGCGTCCGCGGAGCCCGGCTTGGGCTATCCCATCGATCGCGACGCTCTGGATAAGATGACGAAGAGAATTGATCGTTAGGGGGGACAGGCTTCGGCTGAGAACTTGGCAGGCGGAACCGCCTGCCCCACCTCCGAAAATGCAGGACTTGCTGTGGTGGCGCAGGCGGTTCCGCCTGCGCAGCTCTGCTCTTACGCCCTCATGTAGGGCTTCAGCAGTTCCAGCGCGGCCCGAATGGTCTTCTCGCCTTCCGCGTCGAATGGCCGGCCGGCCCCGCGCCGGCCACCGCCACCGCGCGAACGTGTGTTCTTGAAAACTCCGCGCGCCACCAGCACGAACTTCTGCGGCGCACCTACAGTCTGGCTGACGCTGCCGAAACACAGCACCCGGCCGAACATATCGAAGGCCTCGCTGCGCTTGCCCGCATACCACAAGTCGAACGCCTGCGCGTAGATGTCCGCCAGGTCGACCGTCGGGCAGTAGCCTTGGGCTCCGAGCATCAACTCGTTGATCATGTTGCGCACGCCGTTGCCGGTGAAGACCTTGACCCCGTCGCCGGTCCGTGTGCGGATCTCCGTGATGCGCGCCAAAGTGTCCCCGGCTTCGTCCTTGATCTGCCGGAACGAGGGGATCTCTTGGTACATGCGAACGATGAGGTCCATGCTCATCGGGAAGGGCTGGCTCTGCACGAAGAGGGGAAGGCCGGTGGCCGTGCCGATCTGCTGGTAATAATCGAACAGGGCGTTGTCGTCGGTGACGTTGGCCGGAGGCAGCGAACAGATGGCGTCGGCGCCGATTTTGTCCGCGTGCCTGGTATATTCGAGCACGGCAGCCATATCGGGCCCCTGGACTCCAATGGCGATGGCCGTCTTGCCGCCTTTGCCGGCTGCGACCATGGCTTCGGCTCCATCCAGACGCTCCTGTTTGGAGAGGGTGGTCCACTCACTGGCGATCTGCGGCCAGATGACTCCGTGCACGCCTCCCCGATTCAGAAACTTGATTTCCGCCGCCAGACACTCCAAGTCCAGTTGGTTGGAATCGGTGAATGGCGACGACCCGATCGGAAAGAGTCCCCGCATCGGTTTTGAACCGGGCTTGGCAGCCGCGGAGAGCCGATTGAAGGCCAGTGCGGAGGCCAATGCGCCCCCGCCCAGCATCTTCAAGAAACCGCGCCTGCCTTTGGCTTCCGGCGCGGTCGTGATCTGCCCGGGCATAACGCAATCAGGCCGTGCGCACGTGCAGCGACGCCTGGGAGATCACCAGCAGCCCGCACGCGAACAGGAGAAACATGAAGACCGCCAGCATCTTGACGCGCAGGTCGGAACCCTTGAACTCCTTCCACAGCAGAACGCCCCACAGCGCGGCGACGAGCGGGAATCCCTGCGCCAGGAGATAGCCGGCCACGGCGCCCACGCGCGTCTCCGCGGCAGCGCTTGCGGCGGCCAGACTCGTCACCATGCCGGTGCACCACAATACGCCGCCCGCCAGCCCCAGCAGATGTTGCCTGGGGGTGCTCTTGAGAATATCCAGCAGCTCCAGGGGTTCGCCTTCCACGGGGAGGTTCATCAGAAACACGTTGAAGACGAATGTGGAAAGGAGAACGCCTATGGCGAAGACCACGGCGACGGCATAGGGACCGAGGCCGATCTCGCTCTGTCTGGCACTGTCCACCAGCGGGAGGAACAAACCCATGAGCAGGCCGCTGACCAGCGCCAGGACGATCCCCTTGATCGAACTGGGGCGGCGGGTACTGGCGGCCTTTCCCGTTCGGGCGAGTTCTTCGTGCCTCAGAACGGCTTGGAAGCGATAGGCCAACGCGGCGGCGACGGCGGCAGCGGCAAGGAGCGCGCAGCCGGCGAACAGCAGCGCGGGGTTTCCCGTCGACTTGGCCGCGTAGGCCAAGGTGATCCCCACGATGGTTGCGACCCCTATTCCCACGGGGAACGCCACCGCCATGCCCGCGACGGAGACTGCCGACATCAGGATCATGTTGGCCAGGTTGAAGATCACTCCGGCCATGAACCCATAGAGCCACTGGCGCTTGCCGGCATGCATCAGGTCGTCCAGAAAGGAGAAGCCATCGTAGCCCAGGTTGCCCACGGTGAAGGCAAAGAGGAAGGCAGCGAGTGCCACCCCCGCCGCGAAATCGAAATAGTAGAGCTCATAGCGCCACTTCCCGGCGAGCTTGTAGGTGTTCGCCCACGAACCCCAGCAAAACAGGCTGAGGATCATCAGAAACAGGACTGCGGCATGTGTTTGTGGAAGAATCATGGATCACTTCCGGAAAGGGAAGGTTACAACGCCAGGGGTGTGCAGGTCAACCGGGAGAATGGGGATCGGCGACGCCGAGCCGAGATAAGGCGGCTTGCCGGGAGACTGGCGTACCCACCACGGCCTGGCCTCGCCGGAGCATTCCGGCAACGGCGTGCCGGAGTAGTAATTGAGCCCGTAGCGCCAGTTTCGGTCGATCTGGTCGACGCAGACCTCATCCGCACGGCCGGAGATTTCGCGCCAGAACGCCCGGGCGGAAACCGTGCGGTCCAGTTCCGGCGCCGCCACGCGTTTCAGATAGACGGTTCCCAGGGTGACGCCGGCGGCGATCGACAACACCGCGGCCAGCCGGCGCGCGCGGCTTTCCAGGAGCCACGCCGCGGCTGCCACTCCTCCGGCCAGCAGCCAAGTGGCTTGAAACGCGGGAAGCGGCGCTTTCGAAAGGCCGGCGGCCAGCGCCGCAGGAAGCATCCGGGCGGCCATGGGGAACGCCACCAGCAGCAGGGCGCAGCAGGCCAGCAAGGGGCCCACGAGGGCGGCTCCGGCTTTGGCTTCACCGAGCGCCAAACCCATGAGCGCCGCGGCGGCCGGCAACAGCGGCAGCAGATAGCCCGGCAGCTTGTTGGTGGCGGCAGTGAAGAAAACCATCCCGAACACCACCCATGCCAGCAGGAACAGCCGCCGCGGGTCGCGGTAGGCCGCGCGCCGCCCCAGCAGCGGCAGAAGAGGGAACCAGGGCAGCAGCAGACCGGCGAACACCGGCAGGTAGAACCACCAGGGCTGCACGTGCATCAGGGCATTCGAGGTGAACCGCTCGAAATTATGCACCACCAAGAAATCGTGCAGAAAGACGTTCCCATTACGGAGATAGCAGAGCAGGTACCACGGAAGCGCCACCGCCAGGAAGGGCGCCACCACCCGCGGCCGGACCAAGTCGCGCAAGCTGCGCCAGCGCAGGCACAGGGGCGCAGCCAGGACGAGTGCGACCGGTCCTTTGGCCAGCACCGCCAGTCCGAGTAGAGCCGCGGCAACCGGCAGATGCCGCGCGTCGCGCCTGCCGATCCATGGCAGCGCCAGGAGCATGGCGGCGGAAAACGTGGCGGCCATCGGCATGTCGGGGACCCCCACCTGGCTGGATACGAGCCAGCCGCCGCAGGAGCCCAGGATGAGGGTGGCAAACCACGCGGCGCGCGCGCCGAATTCCCGGCGGAGAATCCACCCATAGAACACCAGGAAGCCGACGGCCATCAAAGCGGCCGGCAGCCGCGGCGCCAGGTCCGGCCCGATGCCCAGCCGGAAGGCCGCGCCCGTCATCCAGTACAGCAGTGCGGGCTTTTCAAACCATGGCTGGCCCCACAGCCTGGGCGTAATCCAATCGCCGGAGCGCGCCATCTCACGCGCGATGGAAGCGTAGCGCGGCTCGTCCGGCCCGACGAGGCCCATCGCGCCCAGGCCGTAGAAGTAGAGAAGGTATGCCAACGGCAGAACAATCCACAGCACGCGCGGGATTTTCCGGAGCATTTCTCTCATTATAGGGTGGTGCTGGTTTCCCTACGCCAGACCAGCAGCGCAAGCCCGCGGCATGCGCTCAGCCTCGTAGGGGCGCCGGAGAGTAGCCCAGTGCGCAAGCGCTGGGATGCGGTCCCAAGCGTGCCAGCCCCGGTAGGGGCGTAAGAAAGCGCCGCCCGCCGGTCACGGAGCGCTGCTGCCGAAGCTCTTCTTCCGCCCCTACCGGGGCTTTGTCGCTTCACCCTCTCTCCCATGGCTCGCGCCATGGGCTATTCTCTTTCGCCCTGCGGGCTGATCTTCCGCGGTTGCACGACGGGTGTGGTTTCCATTTTTCATGTCGCGCACCCGATGGGAGTCTTCGATGACGACCTTCATTCGCTGAAGGCAAGGGCCGTGTCGCTGTCGCGCCTCACCTGCGCCATGGTGAGCGGAAGATCCACGCCGTGAACCTCGAGGAAGCCATCCATCTGGCTACGGGTTCGGAACCCAAGCAGTCGGCGTGCCTCGGCAGTGGAAAGCTTTCCCGAGCGGTACCAGCCCCCCGATTCCCGACCACAGCAGATAGCAACCAAAACACGCCAGCGCCACCGACGAAAGACCGATCAGCACCCGAGTCACCCGCGGGCCCAGATTCCTGGCCGTGGCAAAGAGCACGATGGTGCCCGCCAGACTGAGAACCATCGTGCCGTAGAACGCCGCCAGTAAAGCCACGCCGTGCGCAGGCGATTCATGCCAAGCCTTCAGCAGTAGCGGACCCAGGACCAGGCTCCAACTGATATACGGGTTGGGGTTCAGCACATTCACCAGGGCGGCTCTCAGCAGACTCTGCCGCTTGGAGGGTGCTGGCGGCATATCCTGGGCGTGGTACACGCGCCATGCCTTCACGGCGCTCCAGGCCAGGTACAGCACATATATTCCGCCCGCCAGGCGCAGACCCTGCGCCAGCCAGACGGGCACGCGGCTCAACACCAACAGCACCAGCGCAATCACTGGGCCGTCGCTGATCAACGGAGAGAAGGCGGCGGGAAGGGTGCGGCGCCAGCCGTGGCTCAGAGTCTGCGAGATGAGGTAGGTTTGCAGGGGTCCGGGCTGCGCGGCGGCAGCGAAGGCGTAGGTCATGCCCAAAATCAGGTAGGTCAACATCTCATGCCAGACTCGGCTGGCAAATTCGGGGACAGGCAGCGAATTTCGCAAAGGCGGCGAAATTCGAGCCAGTCCCCTAGAAGAGGCGCCGTTTGAGTCGTTCCAGGGTGAATTTGGCGGTGTCGGCGACCGCCATCACGGCCATGACGCCGGCCTGCACGGGGTCCGTGACCACCAGGTCGGCGGCGTCGGGGACACTGCCGGCCATGTTCAGGCTGATGACCAGCAGGCCCTGCCGGCGGACTTCGCGGACGGCCGTTTCGATTTCTCCGCCCATCAGCGATCCGGCCAGCACCAGCGCTTTGGCGCGTGGCAACCGGGCGACGGCGCGGACGGCATCGGCCAGTTCCTGTTCGCCCACCAGCGGGATGGTGTCCACCGAAATGTGTTCGCCGCGGATGTTGTGGCGGTCGGCTTCGGAGACGGCGCCGATGGCTACCTGGCCCACCTGCGCGCCGCCACCCATGATGATGATGCGCTTGCCGTAGACGGCCTGGAGAGTCTTGACGATCTCGACGCCGCGCACGATGGGAAGGGCCCGCAGCCCCTCGATCAACGCGCCGACGTCTCCCGGCAGAACGACTTCGAAGTAGGTGCGGGCTTCTTCGGGCCGGTTGGCCAGAATCTCGACGGATGTAATATCGCCCTGGTGCCGGGCAATCACGCCGGTCACCTGGTGCAGCACACCGGTGGTGCCGACGGCATCGACCACCAGGCCGATTGTCTGGTTTGGCATGTGTTCTTAGTGTAACTGGTGCGCTGTGAGGCCCGAACTGAACGCCACCTCGTGACGCTCCCTACGCCGTTCGAAACCGCTTTGCCGGCATGAACCGGATCTCAACTCGCTTGTCGACCGCCGCTGCGATGCGCTTAAGCATGGAAAGGGAGTGGCCCTCGTAATCGGCGCCCTCAAGCCGGCAGATGGCCGATTTCGACGTTCCCACGCGTTCGGCGAGCTCCTGCTGGGTGAGGCCCGCCTGCGTGCGCAGTCGATAAATCTTACGCGCAATCTCAGCGTTGATGACCTCCTCTTCGTATCCCTTTTCGCGTTTGGGGTCGCCGGCGATATAGCGGTTGTATAGAAACTTCGCGGCCTTTGAATGGAACGCTGCAAAGCGGGGACTGCCACCAATTCCGCCTTTTGGAATTGGATGGCTGTACCCGGTTTGCCCATTGGGAGATCGTCTCCGTGCAATTTGCGAAGCACTCCACTAATCCCAACGCACACCCCTACCCCCAATGAGCGAGAATAGACATTCCTAGGGCACGGCGTCTCACCTCCGTCGGCCCGCCCGCGTCCCTAGCCCCGAACCGAACATGGCGCTCAAGAAATCGGAACTCTACAGTTCTCTCTGGTCAAGCTGCGACGAGCTGCGCGGCGGCATGGACGCCAGCCAGTACAAAGACTACGTCCTCGTCCTGCTCTTCATCAAGTACGTCAGCGACAAGTACGCCGGCATCCCCTACGCCCCCATCACCATTCCCAAAGGCGCCAGCTTCCGCGACATGGTGGCGCTCAAGGGCAAGCCCGACATCGGCGACCAGATCAACAAGAAGATCGTCGCCCCCCTGGCCAATGCCAACAAGCTCGCCGACATGCCCGACTTCAACGACGCCACCAAGCTCGGCAGCGGCAAGGAAATGGTGGAGCGCCTCACCAACCTCATCGCCATCTTCGAGAACCCCGCCCTCGACTTCTCCAAAAACCGCGCCGAGGACGACGACATTCTCGGCGACGCCTACGAATACCTCATGCGCCACTTCGCCACCGAAAGCGGCAAGAGCAAGGGCCAGTTCTACACCCCCGCCGAGGTCTCCCGCGTCATCGCGCAAATCGTCGGCATCCGCGATGCCCCTACCACCACCAGCACCACCGTCTACGACCCCACCTGCGGCTCCGGCTCCCTGCTCCTCAAGGTGGCCGACGCCGCCCGCCTCAAGGTGACGCTCTACGGGCAGGAAAAGGACGCCGCCACCGCTGGCCTCGCCCGCATGAACATGATCCTGCACAACAATGCCGGGGCGCTCATCGAGCAGGGCAACACGCTGGCCGATCCCAAGTTCATAGCCGGCGACACCCTCAAGACCTTCGACTACGTGGTCGCCAATCCCCCCTTCAGCGACAAGCGCTGGAGCACCGGCGTTGACCCGGCCAACGACTTCTACGACCGCTTCCAACCCTTCGGCACGCCGCCCGCCCGGCAGGGCGACTACGCCTATCTCCTCCACATCGTCCGCTCCCTCAAGAGCACGGGCAAAGGCGCCTGCATTCTCCCGCACGGCGTCCTCTTCCGCGGCAACGCCGAAGCCGGCATTCGCCGCGCCCTCATCCGCAAGGGTTATGTCGCCGGCATCGTCGGCCTGCCCCCCAATCTCTTCTACGGCACCGGCATCCCCGCCTGCATCGTTGTCATCGACAAGCAGGACGCCCACACCCGCAAGGGCATCTTCATGATCGACGCCAGCGCCGGCTTCATGAAGGATGGCAACAAGAACCGCCTCCGCGACCGGGACATCCACAAGATTGTCGATGTCTTCAACCGCCGGGTGGCGATTCCCGGATACTCCCGCATGGTCGGCGTCGACGAGATCGAGAAGAACGACTTCAACCTCAACATCCCGCGCTACATCGACAGCCGCCAGCTCGAGGACATCCAGGACATTGAAGGCCACCTGCGCGGCGGCATCCCCGCAGCCGATATCGATGCCCTCGGATGCTACTGGGCTGTCTGCCCGCAGCTCCGCCAGAAGCTTTTCAAGGAAAACCGCCCCGGCTACCTCGATCTCGCCGCGGAGAAAACGGCTATCAAGCCCGCCATCTACCAGCACCCCGAATTCGTGGCTTTCATCAAGAGCATGAACGCCCTCTTCGCCAAATGGCGCAAGCGCACCGCCGCCAGTCTCAAGGCCCTGAAGCCCCGCTGTCATCCGAAAGAGGTCATCGCCGAGCTCTCCGAAGACCTCCTCGCCCATTACGCCGGCAAGCCCCTCATCGAGCAATATGACGTTTACCAGCACCTCATGGACTACTGGGCCGAGACCATGCAGGACGACTGCTACCTCATCGCCGACGATGGCTGGAAAGCCATTACCCACCGGGTGATTGAAGTGAAGAAGGACAAGAAGGGAGAGAAAGTGAAGGAAGTAGACAAGGGCTGGGCCTGCGATCTTGTCCCCAAGCCTTTCATCGTCGCCCGCTATTTCCCCGCCGAGCAGGAGGCCATCGCCAAGCTGCAAGCCGAGCTGGAAGGCGTCATTGCCCAAATGACCGAACTTGAGGAAGAGAACGGTGGCGAGGAAGGCGTCTTCCCGGAGCCAGACGAGGTGAACAAGGCCACCGTCATCGCCCGCCTGAAGGAGATCAAAGACGACTCGGAAGCGAAAGAGGAAGCCGAAGTGCTCAAGGCCTGGCTGAAACTCAGCGACCGGGAAGCCGTTCTCAAACGGACCCTCAAGTACGCCGAAGCCGATCTCGACGCCAAGGCCTACGCCAAGTACCCGACGCTCACCGAGACCGAGATCCAGACGCTGGTCGTTGACGACAAGTGGCTCGCCGCCCTCGACGCCGCCATCCACGGCGAGATGGATCACATCAGCCAGGCCCTCACCCAGCGCGTGAAGGAGTTGGCCGAACGTTACGAAACCCCCATGCCGCAGCAGGTTCGAAAGGTCGCCGAGCTGGAGCAGGCCGTGACCCACAACCTTGAGAAAATGGGGTTCTCATGGAACTGAAGCCGGGCTACAAGCAGACCGAGGCCGGGGTGATTCCGGAGGAATGGGAGGTCGCGAAGCTTGCCACCGTTTGCTCCATGAAGAGTGGGGAGGGAATAACCAGCGTCAGCATAGATCAGTTCTCCGTGTACCCTTGTTACGGCGGGAATGGTCTGCGGGGGTTTACAGCGCGCTACACACACGATGGCCGCTACGCACTGATTGGACGTCAAGGGGCGCTGTGCGGAAATGTATTGGGCGTCGGAGGAAAGATCTTCGCATCGGAGCACGCAATTGTCGTGACGGCTTCCGCCCGAACAGATATCCGCTGGCTGACGTTCGTGCTAGGGGAAATGCGACTCAACCAGCATTCCGAATCATCTGCTCAGCCCGGCCTGTCCGTCTCGAAGCTTCTGAACCTCAATGTGGCGCGCCCGCCCACCAAAGCTGAGCAAGAGGCCATCGCCGCGGCCCTCAGCGATGCGGATGCCCTTATCGAATCCCTTGAGCAACTCATCGCCAAGAAACGCCACCTCAAACAGGGCGCCATCCAGGAATTGCTAACCGGCAAGAAGCGCATGCCGGGGTTTGGTGGACTACGCCGCCAGAATGGCGAGGTAGGTGAGATACCGATCAACTGGCGAGCTGTCGAGATTGGCAAGATAGCAAGCGTGAAAACAGGGCCGTTTGGGTCGTCGTTACATGAACGGGATTACGTTGACGACGGCACCCCGATCATCACTGTGGAGCATCTGGGTGAACGGGGCGTCCTCCATGCTGGTCTTCCTATGGTCTCTGAAGCAGACAAGAAACGCCTTAGCGCATATTCGCTCGAAGAAGGCGATATTGTCTTTAGTCGCGTTGGTTCAGTTGATCGCAACGCCCGCATAACCCAGGCAGAACAGGGATGGCTCTTTTCCGGCCGACTTTTGCGGCTCCGACGGCTCGACGACAGCACTGACACCCAGTACCTCAGCTACCACTTCCACTCCGAGCCATTCAAAGAGCGGGTGCGAACAGTAGCGGTTGGGCAAACCATGGCATCTTTGAATACGCAGATTCTGAAAGGCGTTATGGTCGTCTTACCCAACAACCCCCGAGAGCAAACTGCCATCGCCACCGCCCTCTCCACTATGGACGCCGAAATCGCCGCCCTCGAGTCCAAGCTCGCCAAAACCCGCCAGATCAAGCAGGGTATGATGCATAACCTTCTCACCGGGAGGATTCGTCTCGTATGAACATCGGCCAGCCCGAACGCGCCACCCAGGACCGCATTCTGACTCTGTTCCGCGACGAACTCGGCTATCGCTACCTCGGCGATTGGCGCGACCGCGACGGCAACACCAACATCGAGGAGTCCTGCCTCACCACACACCTCACCGGCGCCGGCTACTCCCCCGTCCAAATCGCCGGGGCAATCCACATCCTCCGCACCGAGGCGGATAATCCAACCCGCAGCCTCTACGACAACAACAAGGCCGTCTACGGACTCCTCCGTTACGGTGTCCAGATCAAGACCGACCCGGGCCGGCCCACCGAAACCGTCAACCTCATCAACTGGACGGAACCGCTGCAAAACGATTTCGCCATCGCCGAGGAAGTCACCCTGCGCGGCAACCACGAACGCCGCCCGGATCTCGTGCTCTACGTCAACGGCATCGCCGTGGGCGTCATCGAGCTCAAGAATAGCCGCATCTCCATCGGCGACGGCATCCGCCAGATACTTTCCAACCAGGCCGCCGAATTCAACGAGTGGTTCTTCAGCACCGTGCAGATCGTGTTCGCCGGCAGCGATTCCGAAGGGCTGCGCTATGGCACCGTCGCCACCCAGGAGAAGTACTTCCTGCGGTGGAAGGAAGACGAACAGGACGACACACGCTTCAAGCTCGATAAGTACCTGCTCAAAATGTGCGCCAAGGAGCGCCTCATCGAGCTGATGCATGATTTCGTGCTCTTCGATGGCGGCATCAAGAAGCTGCCGCGCTTCCACCAGTATTTCGCCATCAAGGCCGCCCAGCGCCACGTGCGCCAGCGCAAAGGCGGCATCATCTGGCACACCCAGGGCAGCGGTAAGAGCATCGTCATGGTCCTCCTCGCCAAGTGGATTCTGGAAAACCACCCCCACGCCCGCGTGGTCATTGTCACCGACCGCGACGAACTTGATAAACAGATTAAAGACGTCTTCTCCGCCGCCGGCGAGTCCATCCAGCGCACCACCAGCGGGCGCGATTTGCTCAGGCTGCTCAGCCAGGCCAAACCGCGGCTGGTCTGCTCCCTGGTCCACAAGTTCGGCCGGCATGGCGTGAATAACTTTGACCGGTTCATCCACGAGCTTGAAGCGCAGCCATGCCAAACCGTGGGCGAGATCTTCGTCTTCGTGGACGAGTGCCACCGCACCCAAAGCGGCAAGCTGCACCGCGTCATGAAGGCCATCCTGCCCAACGCCGTCTTCATCGGCTTCACCGGCACGCCCCTGCTCAAGCAAGACCGGCAAACCAGCCTGGAAGTCTTCGGCGGCTACATCCACACCTACAAGTTCAGCGAGGCCGTGGAGGACGAGGTCGTGCTCGACCTCGTCTATGAAGCCCGCGATATCGATCAGCGCCTGGGGTCTGAAGACAAAATCGACGCCTGGTTTGACGCCAAAACGAGGGGTCTGAACGACTGGCAAAAAGCGGCCTTGCGCGAAAAATGGGGCACCATGCAAAACGTGCTCAGTTCCAGGGGCCGCATGGAACGCGTGGTGGCCGATATCGTGTTCGATTTCAGCACTAAACCCCGCCTCGGCAGCGAGCGCGGCAACGCCCTCCTGGTGGCGTCCAGCATTTACGAAGCCTGCAAGTATTTCACCCTGTTTCAGAAGACGACCTTCAAGGGCCGCTGCGCGGTGGTCACTTCCTACAACCCGCAGACCAGGGATATCACCATGGAGGAAACCGGAGCCAACACCGAGACCGACAAACGGTTCATCTACGACACCTACGCCGAGGTGCTCGAAGACGTCGATGCCGCCCCGGAAACGACCAAAACCGAAACCTACGAAGACCGGGCCAAGGCGCTCTTCAAGAGCCAGCCCGCCAACATGAAGCTCCTCATCGTGGTGGACAAGCTGCTCACCGGCTTCGACGCGCCGCCCTGCACCTACCTCTACATCGACAAGTCCATGCAGGATCACGGCCTGTTTCAGGCCATCTGCCGCACCAACCGCCTCGATGGCGAGGACAAGGAGTTCGGCTACATCGTGGACTACAAGGACCTCTTCAAAAAGGTCGAGAACGCCATCGCCGTGTACACCTCCGAGTTGGATCGCAGCAGCGGCGGCGTTGATCCCGAGGTTTTGCTCCAGGATCGTCTCAAGAAGGGCCGCGAGCGCCTGGACGACGCCCTCGAAGCCGCAGCCCTACTCTGCGAGCCTGTCGAGCCGCCCCAAGGCGAGCTCGAACACATCCACTATTTCTGCGGCAACACCGAAAACCCCGGCGATCTGAAGGAGCGCGAGCCCCAGCGCGCCGCTCTATACAAAGGTGTCGCCGCCCTCGTGCGCGCCTTCGCCAACATCGCCGACGAGTTGGAGCCGGCCGGTTACACCCAACCCGAAATCGGTCGCATCAAGCAGGCCGTCGGCCGCTACGTCAACGTGCGCGAGATCGTCCGCAACGCCAGTGGCGAAAACCTCGACCTCAAGGCCTATGAGGCCGACATGCGCCACCTCCTCGATACCTACATCGAGGCCGCCGAGCCTCGCACCATCTCGCCCTTCGACAAGATGTCCCTCCTGGACCTGATCGTCAAGACCGGCATCGCGGATGCCATCAACCGCATGCCCGAGGGGATCAAGAGCGACAGGAACGCGATTGCCGAGACCATTGAGAACAACGTCCGCCGCAAAATCATCAAGGAACAGCTCACCGACCCGGCCTATTACGACACCATGTCGGCGCTACTGGACGAGATCATCGCCGCCCGCAAAGCCAGGGCGATTGAGTACGAGGAATACCTCAAGCGCATCGCGGAACTGGCCAAGCGAGTCGAAGCGGGCCACGCCGGGGACGCGCCCGAGGAAATCGACACGCCCGCGCGTCGTGCCCTCTACAACAACCTCAACCGCGACCGGGACCTGGCCCTGAAGGTCGACGCAGCCGTCAGGCAAAACCGCCCCGACAGTTGGCGCGGTGTCCAGCCCCGCGAGATGGTTGTCAAAAAGGCAATCTACGATGTGCTCGAAGACGCTGACGAAGTGGAGCGCATCTTCCTCATCGTCAAGCAGCAGCGGGAGTACTGATGGTCGCGAAAATCGAGCTGTCCGGCATCCCGGTCGAGGTAGTCAAGAAGGACATCAAGAACGTCCATCTGAGCGTTTACCCTCCGACTGGCACGGTGCGGATCTCCGCACCCCTCCGCATGAACCTCGACACCATCCGCGTCTTCGCCATCTCCAAGCTAGGCTGGATTCGGCAGCAGCAGAAAAAGCTCCGGGAGCAGGAACGCGAACCACCCCGCGAATACCTCGACCGCGAAAGCCACTACGTCTGGGGCAAGCGCTACCTGCTCAAGGTCATCGAAAAAGACGCGGCGCCGCAAATCGAGTTAAAGCACAGCCAACTCGTGCTTCAGGTTCGTCCGGCAGCCGGAGAAGACAGGAAGCAGGCCATCCTCGATGACTGGTATCGCGCCCAACTCAAGGCAGCCATCCCGCCGCTGATCGCCAAATGGGAACCCCTCATGGGCGTCAAGGTAGCCCGGTTCTTCGTGCAAAGGATGAAAACCAAATGGGGCAGTTGCAGCCTCAGGGCGGCCAACATCCGCCTCAACACCGACCTCGCCCGCAAACCGCGGGAATGTCTCGAATACATCGTCGTGCATGAGATGGCCCACCTGCTGGAACCCACTCACAACAGCCGTTTCATGACCCTGATGGACCTGTTCATGCCCGCGTGGCGATTCCATCGTGCAGTGCTGAACCGCCTTCCTGTGCGGCATCAGAGTTGGGGATATTGAATCACAAGTTATTCCAAAAACAACTCCTTTCTTTCCGGTTAGTTGCAGATCCAGATTTCAGACTCAAGCCCCTCCCCATGCCATCCTCGAATTGGAGGGTAATAATCCCATGTCTGATACGGTTTCCCCAGAACAACTCGCTGCCAATCGCGCCAATGCCGCCCGGTCCACCGGCCCCCGCACCCCTGAAGGCAAGACCCGCTCTGCCCAGAATGCCCGCAAACACGGCTTCACCGCNNTCGAAGACCTCAATGAGGTCGCCCACCTCACGGAAGACCTGGTGAACCTCTACCAGCCTGCCAATTCCCAGGAACTCTTCGCCGTCGAGCGCATCGCCCTCGCCCAGCAGGCCATCCTCCGGGCCGCCCGCCTCGAAGCCGGCTTCTTCTCCAACTGCCTCGGCGAGTCCTTAAACACCCGCGGAGAATTCCGCCCCCCGCACTCACAAGTCGCCGTGGATATCGAAACCCTGACCCAGGAACGCAACTTCCACCTGGCCGACGGCTTCCATCGCTTGATCTGCCAGTCCAACAGTTTTGCCCTGCTCCTGCGCTACCAGGCCCAGGCCGAGCGCCAGTACCGCCGGGCAATCGAAGAACTCGAGCGCCTCAAAGCCCTGCGGGAAGAATTGAGGAACGAACCCAATTCCGCGGAA
>PLMF01000073.1 GCA_003142355.1 Bryobacterales bacterium | reverse complement strand
TGGGTTGCTCTAACGCTTACGGTGCGCAGGCCAAGCCGTACCACGTGAAGCAGGTCCGGTCCGTGATTCTGAAAGCGAAGCTGGGTTCCAGGCCATGATCAAGTACGAAGTCATCATCTATTGGAGCGACGAAGACGGGGCGTTCATCGCGGAGGTGCCGGAACTTCCTGGATGTATGGCGCACGGCGTCACCCACGAAGCCGCGCTCGGCAACGCACAGGATGCAATTCGCCTCTGGATCGACACCGCCAAGGAGTTCGGCGATCCGATCCCAGAGCC
Source organism: Bryobacterales bacterium (assembly GCA_003142355.1). The sequence goes on along the minus strand of PLMF01000073.1, from coordinate 21,781 downwards.
GAAGGGGCGGCGCCCGATCTTAGCCTGATGGGCGCCGCGGAACCTGGGTAGGGCGTGATCGCCAGGTTCCTGGCCGACCTCCCAGGGGACGGTAAACCGCCCGGCGCCCGGCCGGTCAACTTCCCACATGGGGACCTACGGAGGCGTCGCTCAGGGGAAGGGGATTTGCGACAGAGATGCGAGGGCTATGCCAAACATGGCCGCTTCCCGATGTCGAAGTCCAACGACAGCGCTTCAGCCGCAGGCGATTCAGCGCCCCGCTCCCGTCGGCTGCAAGCGCCTGTTAGACTCCACTTGTTGCCCCAACCAGAGCCCAGTTCGTGGCGAGAAACTGCTGAATGCCCGCTCCGGGGCGGTATCCGGCGTACAGAGGTGCGAACGCCGCCTGAGCAGCCAAGAACGAATCACTGGGAATCGCTCGGAGATGCTTCGCAAGGAACAGGAGCGCCAGCGTTGGCGCCCGGGACTCGCCCTGGTTGCAGTGAATCAGTAGCGAGCCACCACGGTCGTGGTGTTCACTTGCGAACAGCAGGAACTGCGCGAACGTCTCGATCTTGAAGAGGGGCACGGGTGGATCGATGATGTTCAGGTACAGGTCGTACGGGTGCCGGAGAACGAGATAGTAGGGATGCTGAGGCGAGAGGCTTCCTCTGTACCCAACGGCACGCTGATGGCAGGGGGACTTGCACGCGTGCACGACCGCCAGTTGAGCGGACCCGAATCGGCAGGTCGCTTCGTCGCCGATGTAAAGCCTGTCCTGCACCTTGACCATATGTCTCCCCAGTGTGGAGTCTAACGACTCGAACTCTCAGGCGCAGCCCGGTTTTGGCCGTCGCCTGGAGCAGACTGGTTAGGCAGCGGCTCGATTCCTTTTCTCATGTTTCCTTATCGTGTTCTTCACGGTCCGCTTGTGGTTTAACGCCTTCCGGCTGCTCATGGAAATGGAGCTCAATGAAGCATAGTTCCTTGAAGGCTATTGCCACAATGTCCGTAATCTGCCGAAGAGCCGGAAGGGTCATCGCCACAAAGTCTGTATGAAGTCCCCTCTTCTGCTTGGCAGTAGTTTTGAGTCGGATAATCGTCTCCGAATCGACGGCGTTGCAGGGGTTTAACCAGATCGAGTGTACCACTAGATTTCGTTGTTCCTCTGCCTTAAACAACAAAGGCTTCACCTGGGCGAACTGATTGACGAAGTCGTGGTCCTTACCGAGGGCGAACAGCAAAAGCGAATCGACCGTAGCAATCCGCTGTTTGAATGAAAGCTCCGCTGTTACGATCTGGCCGAGCTCGTTCGGTCGGCCGCCCACCGTTACGATTCTGCCGATGATCTCGGCTAAAGAATGATCAATGAGGCCGAAGATTACCGTGATCTTGCCGATCTCGGTAAGTACTTCGTCACAAAGGCTGATCTTCACCATTTCACCACCGTCTGTGCTCCCCGAGGTCACCGCGATGCTCTTGTTCGGCTTGCCCCTGTAACGATGAGCATCAAGCGCCTCGGGGAACGCGCAGAGCGAAGCGGCGCGAACTACCCGCTCTTCTTGCGCAGATTCATGTTCGTCTTGCCGCACTCGCAACAGACACACTGGGCAGTTTCCCGGTCCGGCAACACGTGGAGGTACTCGCCGCAATCCGAGCAAGTGAATCCGGCTAGGAGACCCCGGAACGCCTTCACCACCGGTGCAAAGTCCTCCTTACGCAGGTTATCCCAGGAGTTGAAGTGCACGGCTACGTTCACTTGCCACTGCTCGGCGTTCGATCTCTTCGCCAGAACGGTAAACTCAGACTCCCGAGTGGCGAGGTCGTCCACGGCCTCCCTCTGGTTCCACGAATTGCCGGCTTCCTTCGCGCGGCGATAGATCTCTCGCATGCGCGTGATCGCCGCAGGAAGAAGTTCGCCAAGTTGATACTGAGCGTCGCCACGAAACTCCACAGACGCGCGTAGCCGGTGGCACAACTCGGCCGACGCGTATTCGAGGTAGTGCCGGAGGAGAGCGCTGGCCGCGCGCACGTCCTCTCCCTTTAGATAGTCGTCAATCTCTGTCCACACGTCCCGCTTGTCCCATCGAGTTGGCCCGCGGTCGACGCTCCAGCTCCTGAAATGCACAGCGGACTGTCCCACGATCAGCCCCTCGGTCCTCAGGTGACGCAACCAGATGGGGTCATGCGTGGTCATGATGAACTGTGTGTTCGGGAACTCTCTTTTCAGAAGGGCACAGACCTCGCGACGGTGACCCGCGTCCACGGACATGAGGACGTCGTCGAGCACAGCGAAGGTGAAGTCGGCGCCCTGGAGGTGCCTCATCAGTGCGAGGTACAAGCACAGACCCATGCTGTCCTGGTGGCCCTCGCTGTGGTACGCGCCCGGCGGGAAGAACCCGCGTCCGTAGAAGTCGACATCGAAGCCCAGTTTTCCCATCGACGGCACGAGTTGGGCCGTAAACTTGTCTTCGTCGTCGCGGTTGACGAAGCGGTAGATGTCCGCGAAGTCCCTCTCGACGTCCGCATAGATTCCCACGAGCACCGTGTCACCCGTGGCGGCGTAGATGTCGGATACCTGCCGTGCCCTCTGGGCCTGCTCCTCGGCGGCCTTTTGCTTCCGCACCGCCTTGCGCCAAACCTCAAGCCGCTCTTGCGCGAGCGTGAGCCACTCCCGGGCCGCGTCCTGCTTCGTCGGTTCGGGGAGGGTGGCGACCACCTTCTCGAGTTCGCCGATGCCGTTGGAGGCGGCTTGCGGTATGATCGGCACGTTCGCGAGGGCCGTGATCGTGTCGGCCAGCGGCAGGAAGACGGCCAGCTTCTCGGCCGCAGTTCCGCACGTGGCACTGTAGTCGCGGGTCGCCTGCATGGCCAAAGGCGGCGTCGCGAGCTCGGCGTAATGGACCAGAGTGTCCATCGCAGCCTGCACCTTCCGGAGAGCCGTGATCAACGGGGCAATCTTTGTCTCCGCCGCGTCGCGTCTGCGCGATACCTCTTTCAACTGGTCAATCTTGGCTTGAACGTGCCACTTGAGTCCGTCCAGGTCCCAAGCGATATCGCAGAACGGACACGCCCCGACCTCGATAAGCGTCATCCCAGTGACATAGAAGGTCTCTCGTATAACACCTGCCGCAACCGCCGGATCGTCGGCGAGAGCGGTGAGATCAGCTGTGACTCCGGCAACTCGCGTGGTGGTGGGGGCGCTCGTGATCTCCACGAGTGCCTCGCGGGCGGCTCGGATGTCCGCGAGGGCCTGGGCCTTGGGAATGCGCTGGGGCCGTGCCGCCCCTGGAGTCGCCATCCCGTCCTTGAGAGACATTGTCTCAGTAAGGTCTGCAAGCGCCGGGAGACCGAGGATCACGCGCTGGGTGTTCGCGGCGGCGAGCGCCTTCTCCTTAGTCAGTTCGGGTATTCCCAGCGCCCGCAGGAGGTTGTCGAGGGCCTGCGTGGCCGCTGTGTCGAGCGGCGTCAACTGCCGTTCGGAGTTGTTTGCTATCTTTTGAAGACCGACTCGGACCTGTTCCACCTGATCGAGATGGAGCAGCGCCTGGACTTCCTCAGCGCGCTTGCCGGGCGTTGCAAGCACGTACCGGATCAACTCCCGACGCGAGAGGACGATCTCAGGATGCTTCTCCACTTGCCGGAGCACATCGAGCACTGCGGGGTCGCTCGGCGTCACATGCGCGACAGCTGGGGTCTTCGGGCTCCGTTCGATAGTGGCGGTCTTGCTCAGGCTGGGGATGGTCACCTTGACCGTCACCCGCGCCTTGTCGGGGTCGTTCCGCCTGTCTACGTGGGGCGCGTGCTGTTTGATGGAGATGTCGCCTCTTCCCTCTCCCGAGAGGCGGGATACGTTTCCAGTCAGCGCGAACTCCAGAGCGTCAACTACGCCACTCTTTCCCGTGCCGTTGGGGCCACAGATGGCATAATTCTTTCCGTTGAAATCCAAGGTCAGATCACGGATGCCTCGAAACTCCTTGATCGTTATGGAATCGACCCGAATCACGGCAGCCGTTCCTCCCCGAGGACGGCCGACCTCAGCGCGCGCTCGGTGAAAGTCCTATCCTCCAAGAGAGCTTTGCGAAGTCGGGCGACCAGCTCGGCCGACGCGCCGGCACCCCCGAGGGCCTGAAGGAACTTCTCGAAGACCTGCGCTGGGACGTCAGATGTTCCCTCCATTCTGGATGATGTCGTCATCGGAATTGCTCGCGGTCCCATGTGATTCTCCCCAGCCGAACTCCCGTTTAGGCTCACCTCCATAAACTCGGTCGCGGCCGGCCTAAGACGAAACCGCCACCCGCGAGCCGAGGGGGCAAGTGCTTGCCATGTAATCACTTCCGTTCCATTTTACAAGTTCCCTTTACGACCTTATGCGGACAGCCGGCCCGCATAACCGCCAGTGTCTCGCCGGAGACGGGCTTCCGGGGTCGGCCGAGGGGGCTCTGAACCCCCCGGCCTGCCACGGTTCAACATCTGCGTGTAGATCACCGTACTGGCTACGGGGATTAGACCACATCTCAACCGTCCAGACAACCCCACTGGTAACTGGTGCCAACAGCCCTTATCACCAACGGCCGGGCTCAGGGTCCGGAAACGGCCCGTGGGAAGCGTCGGGATGCCATTCTTTAAGTGAACCGTATTGGTCCTGGACTGGCTTGCAGCGGGGTACGAATGGTGTCAACCTTTGCTTGTGTGGGATGAGCGAGGAGAAGTGAGATGGATCGACGACATTTTCTGATGGGTTCTATGGCGTCCGCCGGCGCCGCGCTCCGGGCGAGCGCTCTGGCGAGCCCTAATGACACGGTGCGGGTGGCGTGCGTGGGCGTCCATGGACAGGGGCGCACGCACATCCGCCGCTACGGCGAAATGCGGAACGTCGAAATTGCGGCCATCTGCGACGTCGATGAATCGGTGCTGAACGCGCGCGTGGCCGAAGTGGAGAAGGCCGGCAAGAATCGCCCGGCGGCGTACACCGATCTTCGCAAGCTGCTCGAAGACAAGACCATCGATGCCATCTCGATTGCCACTCCCAACCACCAACACACCCTGCAGACGGTCTGGGCGTGCCAAGCGGGCAAGGACGTCTACGTGGAAAAGCCTTGCTCGCACGACATGTTCGAGGCGAAGCAGATTGTGGCGGCGGCGCAGAAGTACAACCGCCTGGTGCAGCACGGCACCAACTGCCGCTCGAACATCTCACGCGAAGCCATCCAGCACATGCGGGACGGCCTGATCGGCGAGGTCTACATGGCGCGCGGGCTGTGTTTCAAGTGGCGCGATACCATCGGCCGCAAGCCGGCGGAGGCCGTGCCCGCGGGCGTGCACTACGACCTGTGGCTCGGTCCGGCGCCCGAGCACGCTTTCACCGAGAACCGTTTTCACTACAACTGGCACTGGTTCTGGGATTACGGCAACGGCGACCTGGGCAACCAGGGAATTCACCAGGTGGACGTCGCGCGCTGGGGTCTCGGCGTGAAGTACCCCACCAAGGTCAGTGCCAGCGGCGGCCATTTCATGTTCGATGACGACCAGGAGACGCCCAACACGCTGACGGCCTCGTTCGAATTCGATGACGGCGGCAAGAAGAAGATGATGGTCTTCGAAGTGCGGCATTGGATCAGCAATCATGAGTCGGGGATTGGCGAGGGGGCTGGGTCGAACACCGTGGGCGCGACCTTCTACGGATCCAAAGGGAACCTCGCCATTTGGGACGAGGACCACGGCCGTTATCAGAGCTTCCTGGGGCGCGAGTTCGAGGCCGGGCCCTCGGGGCAGGACATCGGCAACAACTGGGCCAATTTCATCGCGGCGCTGCGCACGCGCAAACACGAAGACCTGAACGCGCCGATCGAAGAGGGCGCCATTTCGACCACCCTGGTGCACCTGGCGAACATCTCGTACCGGCTCGGCAGGACGCTCGATTTCGATGCCGCAAGCTACAGCGTACGGGGCGACGCGGAGGCCAACCGGATGTTCCGGCGAAAATACCGCGCGCCGTTTGTGGTGCCGGAAAAGGTGTAGGGAAAAAGGGGGAAAAAGGGGTCAGACGCATTTTGCGGGTTTGGCAAAAATGCGTCTGACCCCTTTTTCAGGTCAGCGCCTTCAAGAGCCGGTATAGGAACTCGACGCTTTCGTAATACGCGTCCACGGGGATGCGCTCGTTGGCGCCGTGGGCGTTGCCCACATCCAGTTCGCCAAACGCGCCGTTCACTCCGAAAGCCGCAAAGTCGGCCCGGCGCAGGGAGATTGAGTCGCTGGCCCAGGGGTCCATTACGGGGAAGACGGGCATGCCGGGCCACATCGCATGCGTGACCTTTTCGACCGCGCCCATCACCTCGGGCATCAGCGGCGAGGCCGGAGCCGGACGGCCGGCGGCCATCGTCCTCACGGCTATCCCAGGGTCGGCCAGGATCTCCGTCAGGGCGTTGCGGACAGACTCGACCGTATCGCCCGGGAATAAGCGGCAATTGATCACCGCGGCGGCCGTCTGAGGCAAGGCGTTGCTGGCATGCCCGCCCTCGATTCGGGTGGCCACGCAGGTGGTTCGCATGATGGCGTTGTAGTATGGCGAACTGGCCGCGAGGCGCCCGGCGGCGTCGAGATCCGGCGGGTCCTTGGCGACGGCCTTCATGTCGGCTGCCACCTGGCCGGTTTCAATCGCTGCCATGCGCTCGAAGTAGAGGCGCGTGGTCTCGTTGAAGCGGAACGGGAGGTCGCGCTCGGAAAGCCGCGCCAGACCTTTGGCCAACTGGTAGATGGCGTTTTCCTTGACGGGCAGGGAGCTATGGCCTCCCTGGTTCTGGGTCTGGGCCTGGAAGCTGACGTTGGTCTTCTCGCTCGTCTGCACGGTCATGCGGAGACGGCGGCCCTTCTCGGTCTGGCCGCCGCCGGCATCCAGGTTCAGGCAGTAGGCGGCGTCGATCCAATCCCGGTGATTGGCCAGCAGCCAGTAGACGCCATTGGCATTTCCACCCTCCTCATCGGCGGTGAGAGCGACGATGATGTCGCGGCCGGGGACGAAGCCCTCGGCCCGCAGGCGGATCAAGGTGGCGACGAGCGCGGCCACGGCGTTCTTCATATCGAGGACTCCGCGCCCATAGAAGAAGCCATCGCGCTCGGTCAGGCGGAACGGGTCGAGTCCGGGGGACCATCCCTCCCTGGGCGCGTCGACCACGTCCAGGTGCGCAATCAGGAGGATCGGCTTGGCCGCTCCTTTTCCGTGCAGGCGCACGACCAGGTTCTGCTTGTCGGGGGTTGGGCCGGCGAGGACCATGTCGGATTCGGGAAAACCGGCGGAACGAAAGCGTGCCGCCATGGCCTTGGCCGCCGCGGTGGAACCGAAGGCCGAGGTGGAATCGATCTCCACCAGTTCCCGCAACAGATCCCGCGCGAAAGTCTGGCCCGGGAGCACAGGCGCCCCCAGCCCAAACACCAGTACGACGACTGCCCACGAAGTGATTCTCATCGGATTGCCTTTCCAGCTTGCCTTGCCCTCTGTCCTGTTTTAGCAGATCGGCTGCTGGGGATCGCCCGCCGGAACCGGCACCGGTAGGCACGTGCGTTTAGCGTTATGCTTTGACTAAGGGAGTTGACCATGAAGCTCAGCCTAGTCTCGCTATTTGCATTGCTCGTTTCCACCGCGCTCTTCGCTCAGGAATTCCGCGGCACCATCAGCGGTGTCATCACCGACGCCACCGGCGCCGCTGTCCCGGGGGCGAAGGTGACGGTCACCGAAACCCACACCGGCACCAAGATCCCGGCCGTGTCCGACAACTCCGGCCAGTACACCGCCCCGTTCCTTCTGCCTGGCGAATACGATATCGCCGCGCAGTCGCCGGGCTTCAAAGCAGCCCTCCGTAAGGGAGTGAACGTAGGCGCCGGCGACCATTCGGTCATCGATTTCAGACTTGATGTCGGCGACGTCACCAACTCGGTTGAAGTGACCGCCGACGCGCCCCTTCTCGATACCGAAAACGCTTCCCTGGGGCAGGCTGTCACCACCAAGGAAGTCGAAGAATTGCCCATCAACGGCCGCACGCCCATGATGGCCGCCGGCCTGTCCTTGGGTGTCATCGGGTATGCGCAGCCCACGCTGGTCCATCCGTTCGATAGCGGCGGCGCGGCCGGCTGGATGATCGGCGGCGCTTACCAGCAAACCAGCGAACTGCTCCTCAACGGCGCTCCCGACGCCACCTGGGACGGCCGGCTGGCTTATAGCCCGCCACAGGACGCGGTGCAGGAAGTACACGTCAAAGTTTCCGACACCGACGCTGCTTTCGGCCACTCCGCCGGCGGAACTTTGGACCATATCACCAAGACCGGCACCAACAACCTCCACGGTTCGGCTTGGGAATTCAACCAGCCGAATACGCTTACCGCCAACGACTTCTTCCTCAACAAAGCCGGCTCCCCCCGGCCGGTCACGCATTTGAACCAGTACGGCGTCACCGCCGGCGGCCCCATCTATCTGCCCAAATTGATCGACACGCGCAACAAGCTGTTCTGGTTCTTTGCCTGGGAGAGCATGAAGGACGGCCAGCCGAACGCCTTCGTCGGCACGGTTCCCACCGCCAACATGCGGGCCGGAAACTTCACCGGTCTGACCACCCTGTACGACCCCTTCAGCGCCACCCTCAGCGGCTCCACCGTCAACCGGACCGCGCTGCCGGGCAATCAGATCCCCGCCAACGAGCTGAATGCCATCTCCAAGGCTTATCTCGCCTACTTCCCGGCACCCACCATTCCGACGGCCACCATTAATAACTTCGTGAGCTCGCCCAACACCAACGATATCTACAGCAACGAAATGGGGCGCATCGATTACAACATGAGCTCTCGCAGCCGTTTCTTCGCGGATGTGCGCCATACCGATTACTCTCAGGGCAAGAACAACTATTTCAACAACGTCGCCGAAGGGTCGCTGCTGTATCGCGCCAACCTGGGCTTGGCCGCCGACGAAGTCTTCACCCTGAACCCCACCGACGTAGTCGACATCCGCCTGAACTTCACGCGCATGAACGAAGGCCACAACATCCCCAGCGTCGGCTTCGACCCCAGTTCCGTGGGCTTCCCGTCCTATCTGGGTGGTAACTCGACCTACCTGCAAATGCCCATCATTTCTTTCAACAGCGCTACCGGCCTGCAAGCGCTCGGCGCCACCGGCGCCAACAAACTGCCCTCCCAGTCGTTCCAGGTCTTCCCCACCTGGATGACCACCAGGGGCAACCACACCCTGAAGGCCGGCGGCGATTTCCGGCAGTACCGTTTGAATACCCTCACCTCCGGCGCTTCCACGGGGACGTTCACCTTCAACAACAATTGGGTGCGGGCCTCCAGCAGCGCTTCCTCGACGGTGGCCACCGGACAGGACTTCGCCGCCTTCCTGATGGGACTGCCCTCGAGCGGCAGCTATGATGTCAATACCACGGCCTCCTGGTATTCGTACTACGCCGCGGTGTTCGCGCAGGACGATTGGAGAGTGAAGAGAAACCTCACCGTCAATATCGGCGTGCGTTTCGACCACGATGGCCCTTACAACGAAAAATACGGGCGTACCGTGGACGGCTTCAACACCACGACGGCTAATCCGCTGGCCGCCGCCGCCCAGGCGGCTTATGCCAAGTCTCCCATCGCACAGCTTCCGGCCAGCGCTTTCAATGTGCTCGGCGGCTTGACCTTCCCGGCCTCCGGCCAGACCGCGGTCTACCAGAACCACTCTCACCTGGTGAGCCCGCGCTTCGGGGTGGCCTGGACGCCCGACTTCCTCCACGGCAAGACCGTCATCCGCGGCGGTTTCGGAATGTTCGTGGCGCCCGTCGCCATCACGGCGATGGGCGTCGACGACAAGTTCTCCACCAACCCCGATACCAACCAGGAGGGCTTCAGCCAGTCCACGTCGCTCACTGCCACCAGCAACAACTACCTCACGCCGCTGACCACGCTGAGCAATCCCTTCCCCACCGGCCTCCTCCAGCCCACGGGCAATTCGCTGGGCCTGCTGACCTTCGCCGGCCAGGGCGTCACCTTCCTCAATCCGGTAGTGAAGAGCCCGTACTCGCTGCGATGGAACATCGGCTTCCAGCAAAGCCTCACCAAGGACATGATGCTCGAAGTGGTCTACATCGGCAACCACTCCGTGCATCTTCCGATTAACTACACGCAGCTCAACGGCATCCCGCGTCAGTATCTGAGCACGCTCCCCACGCGCGATGCCGGCCAGACGTACCTCACCAGCTCCGTCGCCAACCCGTTCTCCGGCCTGCAAACCAGCCAAAACACGGCGACCACAACCCCGGTTCAGCTCCTGGCGCGATATCCCGAATTCCCCGTGGGCGACAGCTCCACCGGCTGGAGCGGCGGGGGCGGCGTGCTGGAGCAGAACCTCAACGACGGCCGCTCCTATTTCCAGAGCGTCAACATCCGCCTCCAAAAACGCGCTTCCCATGGTCTCACGTTGGTATTCAATTACATTTATTCGCGGCTGATGGAACAAGTGACCTGGCTCAACGATTCCGATCCGGTCCCGGAAAAGCGCGTTGCGTCGATCGATCACCCTCAGCGTTACGTCGTCGCCATGAATTACGAGCTACCCATCGGCCGCGGTAAGGCCCTGGACTTCCACTCGCGCCTGGCCAACTCGCTGGTCGGCGGCTGGCTGCTGAACAACGTTTACACCTTCCAGGTGGGCCCGCCACTTCTGTGGGGCAACGGCAGCTCGTCGAGCCCCGGCGACTACGTCTATCTCGGCGGCGGATCCATGAACCTCGACAACCGCCAGGTCAACGGCGCGGCCTTCAACACGGCGCTGTTCGACATCAAGTCGGCCGACGCCTTCAACTATCACCTCCGCACCTTTTCGACCACCTTCTCCAACCTGCGCTCCGACGGCATCAACCAGTGGGACTCGTCGATTTCCAAGCGCTTCGCATTCACGGAGAAGACGTCTGTGCAGATTCGCATGGAAGCGTATAACGTTCTCAACCACCCGGTATTCGCCGCTCCCAGCACCACCGCAAGCAACAGCGCTTTCGGCACCATTACCGCCACCGCCAACCGGTTCCGCACCATCCAATTGGGCGCCCGTTTGGTGTTTTGATCGCCCGATCGGGGCCGGGGGCCGGAACACCGGCCGCCTGTCAGCCACTCCCCGCGGCGAGCAGCGCGGCCAGGGTCGCTTCCGCCGTCTGCCGCCACGAGAATTGCGCGGCGCGGCGGGGGCCGGCTTCGGCCAGGTGCACCCGTAAAGCCTCGTCGGCCGTGATTCGCAGCATGGCGTCGGCGATGGCGGTTGTGTCCAGCGGGTCGAATTCGAGAGCAGCGCCGGCGGCGATGCTGGAAAGCGGCTCGATTTGGGAACAGGCGGTGGGGATGCCGGCGGCCAGCGCCTCCAGAAGCGGGAGGCCAAAACCCTCGAACCGCGACGGGTACAGGAATGCCCAGGCGTGCGCGTAGAGGTCGTGAAGATCCTGGCGCGGGATCCAACCGGGGAACTCCACCGCGTCCCGCAGGCCGAGCGAATCGCGCAGATCGTGCAACCGGCCGGCGGAATGGCCGTGCAGGCCGCACACCACCAGGCGGAATTCCGGATGGGTCGGGCGGAAGCGGGCGAAGGCGCGCAACAGGCTATCGAGGTTCTTGTGAGGATGCAGGGTGGAAACCGCGAGGAGGAACGGTTCGGGACGGCGACGGCGCGCGATGTCGAAAAAGACCGAATCGACGCCCGAAGGCGTCACTCGCACCTTGGACTGGGGAAGACGGTAATACCTCAGGAGGTCGGCGGCGGTGGTGGCGGAAACGGCCAGGAGCAGGCGCGAAACATGCGCGGACCAGAACAGGAAAAACTGCCAGAACGGCAGGTCGAACCAGCGGAAGTGCTCGGGGTGGCGCTTGTGCTGGAGGTCGTGAAAGACCGTGATCTGGGGGCAGGGGCAGAAAAGCGGCGCGGTGAAACCGGGATTCAGCATCACGTCCAGCGAATGGCGCACGGCGGCCAGCGGCAGCGCGGCCTGCTCCCAAAGAATGCGCGCCGGACGCGAAACGGCGCGAACGGGNNCCGGCCAGCAGGCCGCGCAAATAGATCTCGGTGCCGCCGACCCCGCCGGGAATCAGGTACAGCGCGTTGACGCCGATGCGCAGCGGCGGCATATCAATGGCCGGCGCGCAGGCGGGCTTCGGCTACGGCGAGGTCGTGGCGCGCGTCCTCCAGCGTGGGGTCGATATTCAGCGCGCGCCGGTATTCCTGGATGGCGGCCGGCACCTGGTTGGTATTGAGGTAGATCTTGCCCCGGTAGGTGTAAGTGTCGGGGAACTTCGGATCGAGCTTCTCGGCGGTTGCCAAAGCCTGCAACGCTTCCAGCCATCGCGATTGCTGGGCATAGGCCATGCCGATTTGCGTGTAGAAGTGCGCGGTAGGATGCATCAGGGCCGCCTGTTGGAACTTGACCAGCGCCTGGTCGAACTGGCCGAGGTGGTCATACGCCAGGCCCCAGTCCAGGAGCAGATCCGGCGTGACTGGCCCGAGTTCCGCGGTCTTTTGAAACTCCTCGAGGGCCTGGCCGTAACGGGCCTGTTGGAAGTAGGCGAAGGCGAGCTGGAAATGCGCGCGCCGCTTGTTGGGCGAGTGGCGCACGGTGTCTTCCCAAAGCGAGACCGGATCGGCCCATACCGCGGCGCGGGCGCGGGTGGCTCCGGCGGCGGCGAGCGCCACGATGAGGCAGGCGGCGGCGAGCGCCCGGCGGTCCACCTTCAGGCGGCTCAGCAGATCCACCAGAATCAGCAGCAGGCCGAACATGGAAAAGTAGAGGCGGCGCTCGGCGATGATGTCCTTGATGGGCAGAATCGAGGAGGTCGGCGACATCAGCAGCAGGAACACGAAGTAGCCGTAGCTCGCCAGCGGGAACCGGCGGCGATAGCGCCATGCGGCCGCGGCCAGGGCGAGGAGCGCGAGCAGGCCGAAGATGGCGCCGCGATCCAGAATGGTTCTCGAGATGGGGAAATCCCAATCGGCCGTCAGATTCACCGGCAGCACGAACATGCCGATGTAAACGAACAGGGCGCGGCATTGCGTGAAGAAGTACTGATACCAGGTAAATTCCTTGAGACCAAAACCAGCGGTGCCCCCGGTGTCGGCTCCGAGAATGAGATTCCAGAAAAAGGCTACGCCCGCGGCGGCGCCGACGGCCATGGGCAGGTAAAGTTTCCAGTTGCGCCGGATACCTTGGAAGGAAAAGCCGGGGTTCCACCAATAGTCGGTCAGCAGCAGCAGCGCGGGCAGCACCACCGTGTGCTCTTTGGCCAATACGCCCGCGCCGAACAGAGCCAGGACCGCGGCCACCCTGGGCCAGGCGACCGCCGGTTGCGGACGATACAGGAAAACGGCGAAGGACGCGAAAACCAGCAGGACGCTGAGCGCCTCCGAGCGGCCCGCCAGGTAGGCCACCGATTCGGCTTGAACGGGGTGCAGCAGAAACAGCAGAGCCGCGAAGCCGGCCAGCAGATTGCGCAGAGATTCCCGGGCGCCCGACCATTCCAGCAGCCGCCGGACCATGGGAAACATCAGCAGGCTGGTGAGGCAGTGAAGGATGACGTTGAAGACGTGATACGAGTAAGGGTCTTCCGCCGAAAGGCGCGAGTTGATCCAATAGGTGAACATCAGCACCGGACGGATCTGGCCGATCCAGGCGCGCAACGGAGCCGCGGCATTGGGCAGTGAGAAGGGAAGCGCGTTGTCGTCGAACAGAAACTCGCCGTGCATGGCCGGCGAGTAGGCCCAGAACACCACCACGACCGCGCCCACCACGGCCAGAACCCAGGGCCACGCGCCGGAGCGCGCCGCCGCCGGCGCGGTTACGGTTTTGCGGACTTCATGCTTCCTGTTTTTCATGGTTCCTGAGGCTCTGGAGGTGGTACTCCAGAATGGCGACGCGCTGCGCCAGGGCGATGTTGTCGTCGCGCAAGTGAGAAATGATGACCGAGAAGCGGAAGAACATGATCAGGAACACGCCGCCCCCGAGCAGAAAAAGGGTGAGCGGGGTATCCGGCAAGCCGATCAACTTTCGGACGGCGTCCAGGACCGGCCGGGCTCGCGACAGCACCAGCATGGCGCTGGCGGCAATCAGCCAGCTTACCGAGTACTCCACGCGAATGTGCGCGCGCCGCACGGAAATCAGCACCACGACGAGCAGCACGATGCTCAGGCCGGTGGTGACATTCAAGAGGTGGTCCATCTATCCTCCAGNNTGAGGGCGGTGATGGAAGAGCGGCCGGTGGTGCGCGGGTGCATCGTGCAGGGCACCTCTTCGAACCGGAACCGGCGGCGCTGCAAGACCACGAGCGTCTCGATCTCCGGGTATTCGAGCGGAAAGCTGCGGCTGAACACGCCCAGCGCTTTGCGGTTGACGCCGACGAAACCGGAGGTGGGGTCGTGCACGGACTTGCCCAGAATGGGGCGCAGGACCAGGCGGAAGAAGCGGATGCCCAGCGACCGCACGGCCCCCGTGCGCGATCCGTTTTCGGCCACGAACCGCGAGCCGATCACCATTTCACAGCCCGACGATTTGAGTTTCTCGAAGATGCGCGGAATGTCGCGCGGGTCGTGCTGGCCGTCGCCGTCCACGCGGATCACGTATTTGAATCCCAGCTCATAGGCCAGCTTGTACCCGGCCTGCACGCATCCGCCCAGCCCCAGGTGGTGGGGCAGAGCCAGCACTTCGGCCCCGGCCTGGCGCGCGGTGGGGATGGTGTCGTCGGCGGAACAATCGTCGATCACCAGAACCGGGACGCCGGGCACATGCTCGTGAACCGAACGCACCACTCCGGCGACGGCGCCTTGTTCATTGAAGGCCGGCACGATGACCAGCAAGGAATCGGGATTGGCGCCGGAAGTCAAAGCGCGGCCATCCTCCTGGCGCCGATGGAATGGCAGCGGATGAGATGCCGGAAGACGGCGGGGGTGATGCGCGCGCGGGCGCGGATCTGGCGGCGCTGCCGCCAGAGGCGGGGCGCATTGGCCAGCAGCGCGGCGTGCGCCCGGATGACGTACCAAATCATTTTCGGCCCGGCATGTCCTTCCGCCCGGAAACGGGCCGCGCTTCCGCGTCCCTGGAGAATGTACCACGCGTGCCACAGGTAGCGCCACAGCGCGACCAACGGCGCCACCAGCAGCATGGGCGCCGGGAAGTTCTTGGCCAGCACGAAGAGCCGGTTGCGTTCCACGTAATAGGCCTTCAGCGGAGAGGCGCGGCCGGCCGTGTGTGAGTAATGGTGCTCCACCACGGCCTGTGGAACGTACAGGCATTTCCATCCAGCCCAGCGCGCGCGCAGGCCGAGGTCGGTATCTTCACAGTACAGGAAAAAGCGGTCGTCGAAGCCGCCGAGTTCCTCGAGCAGGGCGCGCCGGTAGAGCGCCGCGGACGCGCTTGGGAAGAGCGTTTCCTCGGTCACGGGGAAGTCCTCCGGCGGTTTTCCGTGGCCGCGCTGTTTGCTGCTGCCGTCGCTCGACACCAGCATCCCGGCGGAATCGAGGCAATCCTCGCCGAACAGGCGCACTTGTGACGCGCACATACCGGCGTCGGCGTGCCGCTCCATCACCGCGAGCAGCGCTTCGAGCCAGCCGGGATGCGCCACGGCGTCGTCGTTCAGGGTAGCGATCAAGGGAGCGGCGGAAGCGCGCCAGCCCTGGTTCACGGCGGCGCCGAAACCGGCGTTGCGGGGGTTCTCGATGACCCGCGCGCCCGGCGCCAGGCCCCTGCGCCGCACCAGACCTTCGCCGCTGTTATCCACGATGATCACTTCAAAGTCGCGCCGGGTCTGCCGCCCGAGGGATTCGACGCAATCCGAGAGCCTCGAATCCGCAGCCAGGGTGGGGATCACCACCGATACGAGGAGATCAGGCAAACCTCGATTCTACCTCGGCTCCGAAAACGGTATCCTGGTTCATCAGGAGGGCCACCATGCTTCGTCTGGTTTGCTGTCTGTTTGCCGCCACCGCCGCCACCGCCGCCACGCCCCTGTTCCAGGCGTCTTTCGAGAAGCCCAATTCAAACTGGGTCGCCGTGCGCGGCTCGGCCACGCCGGACGGCTCGGTGCTCCATGACGGCCGCAAGTCGCTTCGTGTCGAGCCGGGCGGGCCGTCGCCCGACGCCTGCGTTCGCTTGGCCCCGGTCGCGCTCACCATCGGCAAGCGCTATGAGCTGAGCGGATGGGCCCGCACCGAAGCCCTCGTGGTGCGCGATCTGGGGCGCTCCCCCATCGCCATCGGCGCCGCGCTCGCCATGGCCTCCATGCCCTTCGACGTGCATTCGGAATCCCTCGGCGGCACCGAGGGGTGGCGCCGCCTCACCCTGCGTTTCGTCGCCACCCGCGCCCAGGACCAGATCGTGCTGACTGTCGCCAACGGCGGCACATTCCAGGGCAAGGCCTGGTTCGAAGGCCTCAGCCTCGACGAAGCCTCCTCTGCCGGCGAGTGGCCCGTCGGTGACGCAGTCCGCACTTTCGGCCCGGCCTACCGCTATCCCGCTGCCGGCTGGATCTACCTCCACATCGAAGGCCAGCCCTATGAGCGCGGATACCAGCACGGCTTTCTCATGGCGCGCGAGATTCCCGAGTACTTCGAGCGCTCGGCCTCCGACCTCGGTTCCAAACCCGACGCCTCCGGCTGGGGCCAGCTTCGCACGGTCGCCAACGCGCTCTTCCTCCGCGGATTCGATCGCGAAATCCTGGAGGAGATGCGCGGCATCGCCGATGGCGCCACCGCGGCCGGCGCGAAGTGGCTGGGGCGGCCCATCGACCTGGTGGACGTGGTGGTGGCCAACGTCACCGTCGAGATGGGTGAACTCCGCGCCGCCGTGTCCGCCACGCCCACGGGACTCGAAGGTTTCCACTTCGACCCGCCCGCCTACTTCGAAAAGAAGCGCGACTCCGTCATGGACCGCTGCAGCGCATTTGCCGCCACCGGCCCGGCCACCCGCGACGGCAAAATGGTCGTCGGTCATGTCACCTGGTGGCCTTTGACTCTGGCCGAGCAGACCAACGTCATGCTCGACATCCAGCCCGCCTCCGGCCATCGCGTGTTGATGCAAAGCTATCCCGGCGGCATCGAGAGCGGCACCGATTGGTACCAGAACGATGCCGGAGTGGTCCTCACCGAAACCACCATTCGCCAGACGCCCTTCAACGTCCAGGGCACTCCGGTGGCCTTCCGCGCGCGCATGGCCATCCAGTACGGCGGCAACATCGATGAAGTGGTCGAGCGCCTGGGAACCCGCAACAATGGCCTCTACACCAACGAATGGCTGCTGGGCGACGCCAAAAACAACGAGGTGGCCATGTACGAGATGGGCACCAATCACACCAAACTGTGGCGCAGCTCGAAGAACGAATGGTTCGGCGATACGCCCGGCTTCTACTGGGGCGACAACAATGCCAAGGACCTCGCCATTCGCCTCGAGACCCAGCCGGATCCGCGCGGCACGCCCGAGTACATCCCCTACGTGCGGGCCGTTCGCGACCTGGCATGGCAGGATTTGTACCGGCAGTATCGCGGCCAGATCGACGAGCAATTCGGGTTCCTGGCATTCCGCACGGCGCCGCTGGTCAGCGCCCGCACCATGGACGCCAAAATCGTCACCGCGGATATGGCATCCCGCCTGATGGTGTGGGCCGCCATCGGCAAGCCCAACCAGCGCGAGTGGCGGCCCGATCCGGGCGGTTATGCCAAGAACGACGGTCTGTATCCCTCCGGCTACTACCTGTTCCGCGCCGAACTGCCCGCTAGCCACAGCGAGCCCGCGCACACTGCCGATAAGCCCTACGCGCAAACCTCCTACAAGGACCGTCTCTGGAAGGGATGGGTCCTGCCGGCTTCCGATGCCGACACCTGGTTTGCGGCGGGTTCAGTCGCCTACTATCGCGCGCTTCAGTCCGATGATCTCGCCAAGGCGCTGGACGCGCGGCGCACCATCTACCGCGGCTTCAAACTGGGTCCCGATAATCCCGCCAACCGCTTCCGGATGGAAGAGATCAAGGGCGTGCTGTTTCTGGATTCGCTGCGGCGCAAGTTGGGCGACGACCGCTTCTTCCCGCTCATGAGCGAATTCTTCGCCGCCCATGCCGGCGCCGCGGTCACCGCCCAGTCGTTCCTCGAAAAGGCGGGCGAGCCCTTCGAGTTTTCCGAGCCCGAGGACGGGCCCGCCTACCTGCTGACCGACATCCACCGGCGGCTCGCGACCGCCATCCTGGTTTACGGCACGGGGCGCGAGGCAGGTGCCAACCGCTATGCCGCCGAACGGATCCAGAGCGATCTCCTGGACGACTACGAGAGCGCCGTTCCGATTTACAAGGACTTCGAAGTCTCCGACGAGTCACTCCGGCACCGCGACGTCATCTTNNATGAGGCGGTCCACGCTTCCGAGCGCGAAGCGCTACTGCTGGCGGCCAAGAACCCCTTCGACGCCGCGCACATGGTCCTGGTGGTAGCCGGCAACACGGCGCTCCGCACCGTGAAGGCCTGGACCGGTGGGTTAGCCCAAGCCGACCATGTCATCCTCAAGTAGCCCCCGCAAATCCCGCAGCAGAAAATCCGGCTGAAGCGCCCTCAACTCCTCTTCCGCAGTCAGCCCCGTCGCCACCGCGATGGAGCGGATGCCGTTCGCCCGCGCCGCCAAAATGTCGGCGGGCGCGTCGCCGATCAGCGCAATGGGAGCCCCGCGCGCGATCCAGCCCTTGCGCCGCGCTTCCCGGATGGCGATCTTCGCCAGGCCCGCCCTGGTCTTCGCCATTTCGCCGAAGGCGCCGAATCGAAAGTACCCGCGCAGGCCCGCGCGCTCCAGCTTGCGCCAGCCAATGCGCGTCAGGTTGCCCGTCACCAGGCCGAGCAGCACACCCCGCCGCGTCAGGCGCTCGAGCACCGGCACCACGCCCGGACAATGCTTGTCGCGCAAATCGGGGCACACGCGAAGGTAGTAGCGCTCGGCCGCGCGCAGAATCCCGGGAATCGCCTCACGAATGAGGGCGCGCCGGGCGCCGGCGTGGCGCATCATGGCCGCCACAATGTCCGGGTCCAGCATCCCCTGCACGGGGATGCCGTCGGTGGTGGTTTCCATTCCCGTCACGCGGCGAACGCCATGGACCAGCGCTTCGCGGTGATGCGGGCCGGCGCGCCTCACCAGCGTGCCGTCGATATCGAAGAGTACCAGTGCGCGATAGGTCAAAAGCAATCATACGCCGCTACAATGGTTCTGTGCAGCGCTCCAAGTTCCGTATCGGCCTGGTCCAGATGGCCTGTTCGCTGGACCCCAACGAAAACCTCGCCAAAGCCGAATGGCGCATCCGGGAAGCTGCCGGCAAGGGCGCGCAGATCGTCTGTCTCCAGGAATTGTTCCGGTCGCAATACTTCTGCCGCGAGGAGGACCCCGGCCTGTTCGATCTGGCCGAGCTGGTCCCCGGGCCCACCACCGAAAGTCTCGCGCGGCTGGCGCGGGAACTCCAGGTAGCCATCGTCGGCTCGGTCTTCGAGCGGCGCGCGGCGGGCGTATATCACAACACCGCCGTGGTCATGGACGCCGATGGGGCACTGCTGGGGATCTATCGCAAAATGCACATCCCCGACGATCCGGGCTACTACGAGAAGTATTACTTCACNNTCTGCTGGGACCAGTGGTATCCCGAGGCGGCGCGGCTGGCGGCGCTGGCTGGCGCCCAGGTGCTGTTCTATCCCACGGCCATCGGCTGGCATCCCGCCGAGAAGGCGCATGAAGGCGCGGCCGAGCACGATGCCTGGCGCACCATCCAGCGCGCGCACGCCATCGCCAACGGCCTCTACGTCGCCGCCGTCAACCGCGTGGGCCACGAAGGGCCGCCCGAGAAAGGGCTTGAGTTCTGGGGCGGGTCGTTCGTGGCCGATCCGTTCGGCCAGGTGGTGGCGGAAGCCTCGCACGATGCCGAAGAGACTCTCATTGTCGAGTGCGATCCGCGCCGCATCGAACAAGTGCGCCGCAACTGGCCGTTTCTGCGCGACCGCCGCATCGACGCCTACAATGGCATCGCAAGCAGGTGGGGCACGCTTTAGCCTGCCCAGTCACTACCGTTTTTCCGCTTGGAACCCCGGCTCCACATGGACCGTCTTGCCGGCCACCACGTAGATCTTCTCGGCGAACTGCGGCCGTCCCGGAGCCCTCAGTTCAATGGTGTAAGTGCCGGGCCGCATCCACATGGTCTTGAGTTTCCCGGAGGTCCCCGCATACGCGCCGTCAACGAATACTTGCGCGTCCTTCACCTTCGTTTCCAGTTTCACCTGGCCGGCGTTCGGCACGCCGTAGTAGGCTCCGTACCAATACGGGCGGTAAAACGGGCCGTATCCGTAGCCATAAAATCCCATGGGGGCGAAGGCCGGACCGGCAAAAACTGCCACGCGGCCGCGGGCGGCAGCCGTCAGGGGCAGCAGCATCAACGCGGCGCTGGCAATCAGCAGCATCTTTTTCATAGAGCACCTCTGCCATGGTTATTTGCAATTCTATTGCCAGTCCGTAAGGTATTGTTACGTATACGGTTATACGGCGGCCACACTGGCTGTACTTCGCCAGCGGTGGTGGTTCTCGGCCATTATCCCACCAAGACCTTCAACACGCCTCGTTGCGCGGCGCGCTCGAATGCTTTGGCCGCCTCCTGAAGGGGGAAGCGGTCGGCGATCATCTCCTCCAGGCGGATCCGCTCATCGCCCAGCAGCGGGAGGGCCGCTTCGAAACGGCCGCAGCGGGAACCGACCAGCGTGATCTCGTTGACGACGATGGGGGCGGTGTCCATCGCCACCGTGCCGTGAACCGTGGATTTCAGAATCACGGTCCCGCGTGGCCGCGTCATGGCGGCAGCCGCGCGCAGCCCCTCGGGGTTGCCGGTGGCGTCCACCACCCAGTCGTACTCGGCGGTGGGGAGCTTGCCGCTTGCCAGTTCGGTGGCTACCCCGGTGGCAGCGGCGATGCGCAACTTCTCCGCGTGGCGCCCGAACAGGTGGACCTTGGCGCCGTGCGCGTTCAGCACCATCGCTATCAGCAAGCCGAGCTTGCCATCGCCCAGCACGGCCACGGTTTCGCCCGGCGGAATTGCAACCTGGTCCAGGATTTCGCAGGCCGCCGCCAGAGGCTCGGTGAAGACCGCGCGTTGGAGCGGGATGCCGCCGGGCAGTACGTGCAGATTGCGTTCGGGCAGCGTCAGGAACTCGGCAAATGCGCCGGGGTGCTTCACGATGCCGAGCACCGTCCGGTTGGGGCAATGGCGGCCGAGGCCTTTCCGGCACCACTCGCAATTCGCGCAAGCCAGGTTGATTTCGCCGACCACGCGTTTGCCGGTCAGCGAGGGGGTGTCCGCTGCCACCACTTCGGCTACGAATTCGTGTCCGGGAGTGCCGGCGAAATGGTAGTAGCCGCGTTGGAGTTCGAGATCGGTGTTACAGATGCCGCCCACCAGGAGGCGCAGCAGCGCGAAGCCTGGCGGGCGGTGGGGAAGCGGGATCTCGCGCGTGGTCACGGCGCCGTTTTCGAGGTGAACTGCCACCATGCACCTATAATAGTAGGGGCCGGGCATGCCCGGCCCCTACCATGACAGCCGAACTTGCCTGTTTCGAAGAGCGCTGCCGCGCGCGGTACCCCATCACCGAAGTCATCTACAACTGCCCCAGGTGCGGAGGGCTGCTGGAGGCGGTGTATGAGAAGCCGGCGCAGTCCGCCGAGGAGCTGAAAACGCTATGGCGCGCACGGCGGACGTCGAACGCGCCGCTCGACCAAAGCGGCGTGTGGCGCTACCGCGAATT
>PLMF01000304.1 GCA_003142355.1 Bryobacterales bacterium | reverse complement strand
TCTCCGACTTCGGCCGCTGGATGAGCGAGTGGAGTGTTTGGGGAGCGCGGACGATTCTGGGCGTGCTGCAGTTTGGCGTACGATGAGAGAAGGAGATCGGACAATGGCGAGTCTCGACTGGTCGCAATGCCCCGCCGTGGAGAGCGTCCCCGGCAAAGTCAGCGGCGCGTGGGTGCTGCGGGGAACCCGTATGCCCGTCTCCGCAATTTTCGAAAATATCGAAGCCGGAGCCAACATCGACGACATCATGGAGTGGTTCGACGGGCTTGACCGCGAACAGGTCAAGGCGGTTATCGAGTTTGCCGTCCGCAGTCTCGACAAAGCGCCCGCTTACGTGCCGTAGATGCTAATTATTTTCGATCAGGCAACGCCAGTACCGATCCGTCCGTATCTTGAAGGCCACACCATCCGCACAGCAGCACAGCAAGGCTGGGACAAACTCAAGAACGGCGATTTGCTGACCGCAGCGGAAGAGGCCGGGTTCGACATATTGCTGACAACCGACAAGAACATGCGCTATCAGCAGAACCTTGCGGGTCGTAAAATCGCGATTGTGGTTCTCGGCCAGCAGCAATGGCCGCAACTTCGACCTCACATTCAGCGCGTCATCGCAGCAGTGAACGCGGCCACCCCTGGCAGCTTCGCCGAGGTGGACATTCCTTTCGAGCAAAGCCCCCACCGGGTTGCATAAAGGGTCTCGAGACTCGGCCGAGGGATCCCCAAGGCACTGCCCCCGCGCACTATGGCATCCGTATTGCTCATCGTGAGCACCATGCGGCCGATCTTCGCCTATTTGCTGCTTCCTGCATCCGCGCTGGCGCAGTGGTTGTCCGTGGGTGTCACGGCCGGTATTCCCATATCGCCCCAATCCAGCCAACTCGGCACNNGGATATTTCGTGAACGGAGTGCCCGGCCCCAACGACCTGATCTTGAAACCATACGTCGCCGGCTGTACCGTGCAAGTCAATCTTCCGTGGAATTTCTCGGCCATCGCCGATTTTCAATATGAGCGAATCCACCAGGATTTCACGTATAGCAATGTGAGGGCAGGTCAGACGAATATCGGCACCAGGGGCGGGGCTTCCGCGAACGTCTGGCTTTTTCCGTTACTGCTCAGATACCATTTCCATCGCCGCCGCGTATCGCCTTTCGTCGACCTCGGAGCTGCCCTCCGCCGGCTTGGGCCATTCAATGGCCAAGGCTTCCAGTTGGATATCTATCTCCAACCACATCCCGTATCGTTTCATACGGTGCCAGGCGGCAACCCGGAGATTGCGATGGCCGCGGGCGCGGGTATCGGGACGCGCGTGTCTGTATTCGATTTGGCGTCCGAGGTCCGATTCATGCACTGGACTACCGGCTACTTCGTGCCGGTCCAGAATCAGGCAGTGCTGACGGTCAGCGCGACGTTCCCTGCCAGGCGCAAGTGAGCTTCAGGCTCCGCCGGCGCCACCGGCCCTCTCGCCCGGCTGTGCTAAATTTCTCTAGAGGGGGTTCCATGCGCCGCGCGCTCTTCGCACTTGCTTTCCTGTCTTTGGCGGCTTACGCCCAGGACGTCGATATTCCGTTCCAGAAATTCGTTCTGGGAAATGGCCTCACCTTGATCGTCCATGAGGACCACAAGGCGCCCATCGTGGCCGTCAACGTCTGGTACCACGTCGGGTCGAAGAACGAACACCCCGGCAAGACCGGGTTCGCCCACCTGTTCGAACACCTCATGTTCGGCGGCAGCGAGCATTTCCATGGGCGCTATATCGACTCCATGGAGCGTATCGGCGCCACCGACCTNNCGCTGTGGATGGAATCGGACCGCATGGGGTACATGGTCAACGCCATCGACCAGAAGACGCTCGATCTGCAGCGCGGGGTGGTCCAGAACGAAAAGCGTCAGGACGAGAACGAGCCCTATGCCCTGGCCGAGGAACTGATGCAACAGGACACCTACCCCAGCGGCCATCCGTATTCCTGGAACACGCTGGGGTCCATAGAAGACCTGACTGCGGCGTCCTTGAATGACGTCAAGGAGTGGTTCAAGACTTTCTACGGCCCTTCCAATGCCGTGCTGGTGGTGGCCGGCGACGTGGATCCGCAAACCGTCCGCAAGAAGGTGGAAACCTATTTCGGGGAGATCCCGCCCGGTCCTCCGGTTTCCCGGCAGCGCGTCTGGATCGCCAAAATGACGGGGGCGCACCGGGCCGTCTACCAGGACCGCGTGGCCCAACCGCGCGTTTACAAGGTGTGGAACATTCCCGAGTTCGGCAGCGAGGACGGCGACTACCTCGATATGGTGAGCGACGCGCTTGCCAACGGGAGAACGTCGCGGCTCTACAAGCGCCTGGTTTACGACGACCAGGTGGCCACCGATGTGTCGGCCTATCTCAACCCGCGTGAAATCGGCGGCCAGTTCGTCGTTCAGGCCACGGCGCGTCCGGGCGTCGAGTTGGCGCGGGTGGAGAAGGCCATCAATGAGGAGATGGCGCGCTTCCTCGCCGAGGGGCCCACCGCGCAGGAAGTGCAGCGGGTCCGCACCCAGTACCTCGCCAACTTTGTCCGCGGGGTTGACCGCGTCGGCGGGTTCGGCGGAAAGTCCGACGTGCTGGCCATGAGCCAGGCCTATCTGGGCGATGCAGCCGCTTACCAGGTCAAACTGCGCCGCGAGCGCGAAGCCACGCCCGCCAAAGTTCAGGCCGCCGCCAAACGCTGGTTGTCCGACGGCGAATATGTTGCGGAGGTCTTTCCGTTCGGCGACCCCCAGGCTTCCACCACCGCCGTGGACCGCAATCAGCCTCCCGCGATAGCCCAGCCTCCGGAGTTGCGCCTTCCAAAGCTCGAGCGGACCACACTTTCCAACGGGTTGAAAGTGGTGCTGGCCGAGCGGCACGAGATCCCCCTGGTCAGTCTCAGCCTTTTGGTGGATTCCGGTTATGCCGCCGATCAGGGGGTGCCCTCTGGGCCCGGGACGACGGGGCGCCCCGGCGCGGCGGCGCTGGTTTCGAAATTGCTCGACCAGGGCACCAAAACGCGCACGTCGCTCGAGATCGGGGAGCAACTGGCGCAGCTCGGCGCCAACTTGAGCGTGGGCGCCAACATGGACGGCATCGACGCGCGCCTCTCGGCTCTCAGGACCAACCTGGATGCGTCACTCGACATCTTCGCCGACGTGACCCTGAACCCGTCCTTCCCGCAGGCCGATTTTCTTCGCGAGCAGAAGCAGCAACTGGCCGCCATCGAGCGCGAAAAGACCGAGCCCGTGCCCTTGGCCCTGCGCGTTCTCCCCGGCCTGATCTACGGGAAGGGCCACGCTTATTCGGAACCCTGGACGGGCTCGGGCACCGCTGCCAGCGTCTCCCAGCTCACGCGCGAAGATATGGCCAGGTTTCATGCCGCCTGGTTCAAGCCTAACCATGCGACGCTGATCGTGGTGGGAGACACGACTCTTGGGGAGATGCGGCCCAAACTCGAAAAGCTGTTCTCCGCCTGGACGCCCGGCGAGACGCCAAGGAAGAACATCGCCACCGTGCCTCTGCCGGAGCGGTCCGTGGTGTACCTGATGGATCGTCCGGGCGCTCAACAGTCGCTGATTCTGGCGGGCAACGTGGCGCCCCCTAAGAACAATCCCGCCGAGGTGTCCATCGAGAGCATGAACAACATTCTGGGCGGCGATTTCGGCGCCCGGCTGAACATGAACCTGCGCGAGGACAAGCACTGGGCTTACGGGGCGTTGACCCTGCTGATGAGCGCGCGCGGCCAGCGGCCATTCCTGGCCTATGCTCCCGTCCAGACCGATAAGACCAAGGAGTCGTTGACCGAGATCGACAAAGAGCTGCACGGCATTCTGGCGGACCATCCGGCCACGGACGCGGAGCTGGCGCGGGTAAAGGCCAGCGAGACCCTGCGCCTGCCCGGCTCCCGCGAAACCATGGACCGCGTCATGAGCTCGATCGAAGATCTGGTCGAGTACGGTCTGCCGGAGGACTACTACCAGACCTACGCCGGAAAAGTGCGCGCGCTGACGCTGGCCGACATCGGAAAGTCCGCCCAGGAAGTGGTTCAACCGAACCATCTGATCTGGGTGGTGGTGGGAGACCGCGCGAAGATCGAGGCGGGCATTCGCGAGCTGGGCCTGGGCGAGGTGCGGCTGCTGAATCCGGAGTAGCACACCGGCCATGTTATTCTAGGAATTCCTTACCAAAGATGGCGCAGACCAGGTCGCTCCCGCGTATTTGCATCGCGTTGGGCCTGCCGGACGTTCCCACACTGCTGGACCACGCGCGGCGTGAAGCTGAGGCCGGCGAGACGTTTCTGGAATTCCGCCTGGACTTTCTCGATGAACCCTGGAAGGGCGCCGATGCCATTCGAGGGTTTTTGGAGCAGTTTCCCGACTCCATCATCCTGGCCACCTGCCGCCGGCACCAGAACCACGGAAGATTCAACGGCAGCGTGGAAGAGCAGTTTGCCGTGCTGGATCGCGCGGTCGACAACGGGGCGCTGGCCGTCGATCTCGAAATCGAAACCGCGGAAGTGGCTCCGGATCGGCTGCACCAGTTTCGCGGGCGCGCGCATGTGATCGTTTCGTACCACAATTACGAGTCCACGCCGCCCATGGACACGATCCTGAGCCGGGTGATGCAGGTAACTGCCGACGCCTACAAGGTGGTGACCACGGCGCGCAAGCCCTCCGACAACATGCGCGTGCTGGCGGCCGCCAAGGCGGTGCCCAGGCATAGGCTGGTGGTGCTGGCCATGGGCGAGCTGGGGTTTCCCACGCGCGTGCTTTCCCCGGTGTTCGGCGGCGCCTTCACCTACGCCGCCCCCATGTTCGCGGAAGGGACGGCGGCCGGGCAGGTTAGCGCGCGACACCTGCGCCATCTGTACCGCGTCGAGAAGCTCGGCAAGGCTGCCAAGATCTACGGGGTGATCGCGGACCCGATCCGGCATTCGATTTCGCCGGCCGTGCACAACCGGGCGTTTCAATCGCGGCGTGTGGACGCGGTGTACCTGCCGTTCCTGGTTTCCCCCGTGTACTTGCGCGACTTCTTCACCATGGCCGCCAAGCTGCCGCTGGCGGGCTTCAGCGTCACCATTCCGCACAAGCAGAAGATCATTCGCTACCTGGACGTGGTGGACCCGCTGGCGCGGCGCATCGGCGCCGTCAACACGGTATGGCGCAAGGCCGGCAAGTGGCGCGGGACGAACACCGACGCCGCGGGGGTCACCGGCCCGCTTTCCCGGCTGCTGCGTCTGGGGAAATCGTCCATCTTGATCGTGGGCAACGGCGGCGCCGCCCGCGGCGCGGCGTACGCGCTGGCGGATGCGGGCGCAAAAATTACTCTGGTGGGCCGCAATACCGACCGCGTGCGCGCGCTTTCGAAGATTTGCGGGGCCGAGGCGCTGGCGCGCGAGCAGCTCGATACGCGGCGTTTCGATGCGGTGGTGCACGCCACGCCGCTGGGCATGTACCCGCAGGTCAATGAGTGCTTCTTCAACGGGTCGATCCCCGCGGACGTGGTCTTCGACATGGTGTACAACCCCATGGAGACCGTCCTCATCAGGCGCGCCCGGGAGCAGGGCAAGACGGTGATTCCGGGGCTCGACATGTTTATCGAGCAGGCCGTGCGGCAGTTCGAAATCTGGACCGGCGATTCGGCGCCCCGGCCGGCGATGGAGAAGGCGGCGACCGAAGCCCTGGAACACGACTACAAGTGAATATGAATCTCACGCGACGTCAACTGGCAACTGCGCTGACTTCGGCGGCAGCGCTGGCGCAAACCCCGTCCGGGCCTCCCGCCACGCCCGAAGAAGAACTGAGGGCGGCCAGGGACCGCGTCCAGGCCAACGGCGCGGTGCTGGCCAGGCAGGAAGTGCCCGTGGCTACCGAGCCCGCCTTCCAGTTCAAAGCCTGAGGCGCACCATGGCCGACATCGGCAACGACTTATTCTTCGCGACCATTCCGGAGCTGAATGCGCGCCTGAAGTCGAAGGAGTTCTCCGCCCAGGAACTGGCGCGGGCCTTCGCCAGCCGGCTGACGCAGCTCGGACCGCGCTACAACGCGCTGGCGCTTCCCCTGACGCAACAGGCTGTCCGCAAGGCGCGGGAGGTGGATCAAGACATCAAGCGCGAGCGCCTGCGCGGGCCGCTGCAAGGGATTCCATACGGCGTGAAGGACCTGCTGAGCCTGGCCGGCCAGCCGACCACCTGGGGCGCGAAACCCTATGCCGGACAGGTCTTCAATTACAACGCCACCGTCGTCGACAAACTGGCGGGCGCGGGCGCGGTGCTCGCGGGCAAGCTTTCCATGGTCGAGCTGGCCGGCGGAGGCGGATACCGGTATGCTTCGGCATCGCTCACCGGCCCGGGGCTGAATCCGTGGGACCGCACGCGCTGGTCGGGCGGATCTTCCAGCGGGCCGGCCGCCGCGGTGGCCGCCGGGCTGGTTCCGTTCGCCATCGGATCGGAGACGTCGGGTTCGATCGTGACGCCGGCATCCTACTGCGGCGTGACGGCGCTGCGGCCCACCTACGGGCTGGTGAGCCGCTACGGCGCCATGGCGCTTTCCTGGACCCTGGACAAGCTGGGCCCGTTTGCGCGCAGCGCCGAAGATTGCGGGCTGATCTTGCAGGTGATCGCGGGCAGTGACGGCAAAGACCCGGGTTCCGCCGGCAAGAGCTTCTACTATACACCGCAGTACGCGCGGCCTTTGAAAGATCTCAAGATCGGCTATGCGCCGCTGGATTTCGCGGAGTGGGCCGAGCCGGCGGCCCGTCCGGCTTTCGAAGCGGCACTGGGCGTGTTGCGGCAAACCGGCGTGCGGCTGGTGGAAGCCAAGCTGCCGCCGTTTCCGTACGGCGCGGTGCTTTCGACCATCCTCGCGGCCGAGCAAGCCTCCATTTTCGAGCCGCTCATCGCTAGCGGGAAGGTGGACCAACTGGCCGACGCCGCGCAGATCGCGGGCTTGAAGGCCAGCCTCGACGTCCCGGCCAGAGATTACCTCAAGGCCATGCGCGTGCGCAGGCTGATCCAGGAGGCGTTCTCCAGGCTGTTCGGGGAAGTGGATGTGTTGCTGGCGCCGGGGCGGCCCGGTCCCGCCACCCGCATCGATCAGCCGCTGGACCGCGGGGGATCGGCCGCCGGGACGCCGCCGGCAGATCCCGGATTCCGGGCCATCATTCCAG
The DNA here is from genome assembly GCA_003142355.1 of Bryobacterales bacterium. The sequence goes on along the minus strand of PLMF01000304.1, from coordinate 13,462 downwards.
CCGGGAACCTGGCCGGTCTGCCGGCGCTGGTGGTGCCATGCGGGTTCGCGGAGAACCTTCCGCTGGCCCTGCAACTGGTGGGCGTGCCGTTTTCGGAGAACCTGCTGCTGGCCGCCGGCAAGGAGTTTCAGGCCCGCACGGACTGGCATAAGCGGCGGCCGCCGGGGGTGTAGTCCCGCATGGCTGCGAAAGGGATTTCAGCGCGGCGGTGGATCGTTCGCGGGCGCGTGCAGGGCGTAGGGTTCCGCTATTTCGCGCAGCGCGCGGCGGCCGAACTGGGGCTGACCGGCTACGCGCGCAACCTGGACGATGGCCGCGTGGAAGTGTACGCCGCCGGGCCTGAGGACAAGCTCTCGCAACTGGCCGGCCTGCTCTACCGCGGGCCGCGCTGGGCCGATGTGCGCGCGGTGGAAGAGCAGCCAGCCGCGGTGCATGAGTGCGGCGGATTTCGGATCGAGGCGTAGCGCCAACGCTTCTGGCAGGGAAGGCCTCCGAGCGCAAGCTGCCTCCCCGCCGCTTGAAGCATCCCTGCAAGCGACCGGCATTTCGGGTCCTGAAAGACGCTATTATCGAGGCGGTATGAACCTGGATTCTTCACGCAGAAACTTTCTCCGAGTGGGGCTGACCCTCCCTGCCGCCGGGCTCGCGGGATCTCGCCCCGGCGCCGCGTTTCAGGCGCCATCGTCTATTCCATATCGAACTTTGGGAAAAACGGGATTGCAGGTCTGCCCAGTCGGCGTGGGCGTCGGTTTTACGCCCGATCCCTCCGTCATCGCCCGGGCCTTCGACCTGGGTGTCAACTACTTCGATACCGCCAACGATTACTCCAATGGCAACAGCGAGCGCCTGCTCACTGTCGGCCTCAAAGGCATACCGCGGGACAAGGTGATCGTGGTCAGTAAGACCCCCGCCAGGACCCGGGGAGTTTTCATGGCGGACCTCGAGGACAGCCTGAAGAACCTGGCCACCGACCGGATCGATATCTGGCTCCTCCACGCCAAAAGCAAGCCCGAGGATGTACCGGACGAGTTGCTGGAAGCCGGCAACGAGGCTAAGAGGCAGGGGAAGATCCGCTTCTTCGGCGTCAGCACGCACGACCTCGACCTCATGGCGGACCGCTTTGTGAAAGCCGGCAACATCGACGCGGTCACCTTCACCTACAACTTCACCATGGGCACGGGAAGGGAAGCGGCCATCGCCAAATTGAGCAAGGCCGGAATCGGCCTGACGGCCATGAAAGTCATGGCCGCGAACGGCGGCGTTTTGCCCGATTTTTCGGCCATGCCGGCTGGGCGCGCACCGGGACGCGGTCCCGGAGGCGGCGGTGGCGCGCAGGCGCGCGGCGGCATGCCCCCGCGGCCGGCGGCCATCAAGAATCCCCTCCCCGCGCTCAAGTGGGTGCTTCGAAACCCCACGGTGGCCACCACCATTCCGGGCGTTCGGGATGTGGAGATGCTGGAAATGAACCTCAAGGCCCTGAGCGAGAAGTTCACGGCCGAGGATGAGAGGTTGCTTTCGGCGCGCAGTGAGGAGATCCGCCCCTACTACTGCCGCATGTGCTATAGCTGCCGTGGCCAGTGCCCCAAGGGCATGCCGGTCCCGGACCAGCTTCGCATTCTGGCCTACGCCGACTTCTACGGCGATTTTCCACTGGCCCAGAGGAGCTTTGCCGCCCTGCCGAAAGAGGTCCAGGCGCTGCGTTGCGGCGACTGCTCGGAGTGCTCGGTCCGCTGCCCCAACGGCGTCAAGGTGGCCGACCGGCTCATCCGCGCCCAGGAACTGCTGGCGTAGAAACGGCGGCGCACGCGTCCTACCTCCGGGCGGGCGGCTGGCTGGCGAGGAGCGCGAGGACTTCGAGAATCTCTGCGCGTCTGGATGGGTCGAGACGGAGATATCGCCGATCGCCGTGGCCGGCGGTGAAGCGCGTGGTTCCGTTGGATTCCACGAGCACCGTGCCTGGCTCGGAGCGGCCGAAGTAGCGATGCTCCGGCCGCACGGCATCGAGAACGGCGGTGAGATCCCATGTGGGCCGGTCGTAGGGCATCTGGTGATAAGCGCGGTAGGATTCCGCGATGGGGTGCGGGCGCGCGTACGCGAAATCGTGTTCGATGCTGGTGGCGGGATAGAGGAGGTCGCGCCCAATTTCGTAGCCGCTGAACACGATGGGGGTTGGCCAGCGCTCGAAGACGGCCTTGGCGGAGGCGACGTCGATGCGAACGTTGTACTCGGGTTCTCCACCGGCGAAGTTGCCCGCCATGGCGACCACGAGCGCGACCTTCTGTTTGGCGAGCGCGGCGCCATCGGGGAGATCCAGCAGCGCGGCGAGATTGGTGCTGAAACCGGTCTGCACGATCACGACCTTCTCGCGCGCGTTCGACAAGAGGCGGCGCAGGAGCGCGGGCGCGGCCTCGGCGGTGCTGGCGCTCCCGGCGGGCGCGGCGCCGATAGCGGCTCTCATGTAGCCGTCGCCGGCGCCGCCTTTAAGCTCCTGGATCGCGGCGCCTACTGGCAAATCGTCGCGGCCGTAGAAGCGATTGAGCATCCGGATGTACGGGACGGCCGCTGGATGCGCGTTGGTGAGCGTGACACCAATCAGTTCGCACTCTCCGCGATCGCTCAACGCGTGCAGCATGGCGAGCGCCAGGGCGTCATCGATATCGTTGCCCATGTCGGTGTCGAAGATCACCGGACGGGCGGCGAAGCAGACGTTGGCAATCAGGCAGGCTATGATAGGAATCCGTCGCATTTCATCCTCAGCGAATCGGCTGAACACCGAGCTGCCGGCAGATCTTCACCGCCAGCCGGTTATCGATTTCAGAGTGCCGTGGGACGGGCACCTTGGCGCCCGTGACGGGGTTAGCGTAGATGGAATGGCGCGCGCCTTCACGCTCCGGCCGGCACCCATGCCGTTGCAGGTGGCCGATCAACTGGTAGCGTTTCACGGCCGCGTCGTGCCAACCCCGATTGACAGCGGGAGCAGTTCGATCAGGTCGGCGTCGGGGGCCGAGGCGTCGGAGTTCGGTCGTGGCAAGGGCTTACCTTCCTCCAACAGCAGTTGTCCCAGGTCTTCCATGGCGCTGGAAATCATCAGCCGGGCATCGGCAAGATCGAACCCTTGAGTGACCGCTCCAGGAAAATCGAGAGCCTCCGCCACCACCATCCTTTCGCCGGCGCGTGGGAGATAGAAAGCCACATGGTAACGGAGCATACCTCTCTAGGATACTCGAAACGCCCGCCAGGCTCAGTTACAACCCTGCGATCTGGCCATAAATGGGCTTCAGCGCGGGGTAGAGCGCCTGGTACACGCGGTGCGCCTTTTCGTAAAATGCCACGCTGGCGGCGTTCGGAGAAACCGACTCGGTCTCGCGGATGGCGGCGCGGCACACTTCGGGCACGGAGGCGTACTCGCCCGTGCCGGCGAGCGCCAGCAGCGCGGCGCCGTAGGCCGAGCCTTCCTGGGTTTCGAGCGTCACCACGCGCTTGTTCAAAATGCTAGCCAGCAACTGCCGCCAGAAGGCGCTCCTGGCGCCGCCGCCGGAGGCCCGCACGGAATTTACCGCCACGCCCAGCGCCTCGATGATGTCGAGGCAATCGCGCTGGCTGTAGGAGACGCCTTCGATCAGGGCACGGATGAGATCGGCGCGCGTGTGGCTGGCAGTGAGACCGATCCAGCCGCCGCGCGCGGTGGCGTCCAGATGGGGGGTGCGCTCGCCCATCAGGTAGGGCAGCCAGAACAGACCCTGGGCGCCGGGCGGCGACTGCGCGGCTTCGGCGGTGAGCGCGTCGTACTCGGTCCCGGGTGCGAGCTGGTTGCGGAACCATTGCAGGCTCAGACCGGCGCCCTGCGTCACGCCCATCACGTGCCACTTGTCGCGCACCGCGTGGCAAAAGGTGTGGACCCGGCCGGCGTCGTCGTACGCCACCTTCTCCATGTGGGCAAACACCACGCCGGAGGTGCCCAGCGTGCAGGAAACGATGCCCGCCTCCACAATGCCATTGCCCACGGCGCTGGAGGCCTGGTCCCCGCCACCGCCCACCACCGGAGTGCCGGCCTGAAGTCCGGTGATGTCCGCCACCTGCGGCGTCACTTGGCCCGTCACGTCGCTCGACTCGTAACATTTCGGCAGGATGCCGCGGTCCAGGCCCAGACCGTCCATCATCTCGAAGGACCAGCGGCGGTTGACCACATCGAAGACGGCGGTGCCCGAGGCGTCGGAAACTTCAGTTGCGAAATCGCCCGTCAGCTTGAAACGCACGTAGTCCTTGGGTAGGAGCATGGTGCGCATGCGCTCGAAGTTCCGCGGCTCGTTATCGCGGACCCATAGCAGCTTGGGCAGGGTGAAGCCGGTGAGCACGGGGTTGGCGGTGAATTTCAGGATATTCTCGCGGCCGATCTTGGCGTTGACGGCGTCCACCTGCGCCTGGCTGCGCTGGTCGCACCAGATCAGCGCGGGGCGAATCACGCGGCCGGCGCTGTCGAGGATCACCAGGCCGTGCATCTGGCCGGAGAGGCCGATGCCCTTTACCTGGCTGCCCGGGATGCCGGCTTGCGCCAGCACGCCGCGTATGGCTGCGACGCACGCGTCCCACCAGTTCTCCGGGCGCTGCTCGGCCCACAGCGGGCGCTCCATCCGCATGTCCTCGTGGGGAGATGTGTAACCCGCGCGGACGCCGCCGCGCCCATCCACCAGGAGCGCGCGCGTGCCCCCAGTGCCAATGTCGATGCCCAGCCACATAGAGTTTATGGTGGCACAAATGGTATCGTCGTGTTTTCGGTATGAAGTTCCGGCCCGTTTTAGATCCCGAGTTCGTCCCGGCCTCTCTGTGGAACCGGGCCTATCGCGCCCGAGTGAAAGAGAGCGGCGGCGGCCACAACCTGGCGATCGCGCTCGAGCGCAGCGATGGCTCGGTCTCCGTCTTCCGCACGGCGGTGCTGCCCCACGAAGGGAAGAACGTGGCCATCAACAACCGTTACGTCGAGCGGTTGCTGAAGTTCCTGTTGTGGCAGAAGGGCGGATACCGCGTCACCATCGGGGGCGATGCGCCTATCGCCGATTACCTGCGGAGCATGTACGCGCCGGAAGGGGCGCGCGCCTTCGATTACCAGTTCATGGGCGAGCGCGTGTACGGCCGGCCGATGGCGATCGAGAACACCGCGTTTGATGCCGCTCCCGTGGAAAGGGAGACCACGGCGCCGCTCGGCCGCCACCTGGATGGCTGCCGCATCGGCTTCGACCTGGGCGCCAGCGATCGCAAGTGCGCCGCCGTCGCCGATGGCAAGGTGATCTTCAGCGATGAGGTGGCGTGGAACCCAAGCGCGCAGGCCGATCCGCAATATCATTTCGACGGCATCCACGATTCGCTGAAGCGGGCCGCGGGGCGCCTGCCGCGCGTCGACGCCATCGGGGGCAGCGCCGCGGGGGTGTACGTCAATAACGAGGTGCGGGTGGGATCGCTTTACCGCTCGGTGCCGCGGGACCTGTTCGACAGTCGCGTGCGGCGCCTGTTCTTCGAGTTGCAGGCGGCGTGGGGCGGCATCCCCTTCGAAGTGGTGAACGATGGCGAGGTGACGGCGCTGGTCGGATCGATGGCGCTCGGCGACAACGCCGTGCTGGGCATCGCCATGGGCAGCAGCCTGGCCGCCGGGTTTGTCACGCCGCAAGGCGCCATCACCACGTGGCTGAACGAGCTGGCATTCGTGCCCGTGGATTACCGCGAGGACGCGCCGGCCGATGAGTGGTCCGGCGATCGCGGCGTGGGCGTGCAGTACTTCTCGCAGCAGGCCGTGGGGCGTTTGCTCGAGCCGGCGGGCATCCATCTGCCACCGGAGGCGCCGCTTCCCGCCAAGCTCGAGCGGGTACAGAAGCTGGCGGCGGCGGGCGACGGCCGCGCGCGCAAGATTTACGAAACCATCGGCGTCTGGTTCGGCTACACCATCGCCCACTACGCCGACTTCTACGACTTCCGCAATCTCCTGGTGCTGGGGCGCGTGATGTCTGGCGTTGGAGGGAACCTGATTCTTCAGGTGGCGGAGAAGGTCCTCGAGGAGGAGTTCCCCGAGGTGGCCGGGCGCATCCGCTTTCACATCCCCGGCGAGCAGGAAAAGCGGCACGGCCAGGCCATCGCGGCCGCCAGCCTGCCGGCAATTCGAGTCAAGGAGACCAATCATGCGGTTTCATAATTCCGGCGCGGACCTCTTCGTTCCCGATGGCTTGGCGTGGGAAGCCGCCCTGGCGCGCACCACCCACCTCGCCATCTCCGCGCACCAGGACGACATCGAGATCATGGCCTACCACGGCATCGCCGAGTGTTTTGGCCGGAAAGAGAAATGGTTCACGGGCGTGGTGCTTAGCGACGGCGCAGGCAGCCCGCGATCCGGCATTTACGGCGATTACACGGATGAAGAGATGCAGAAGGTGCGCGTGGTGGAGCAACGCAAAGCGGCCTACGTGGGCGAGTACGCCTGCCAGATCCAGCTCGGCTTCACCACTTCTCAGGTGAAGAATCCCGATGAGAGCGCAGTCGTCGAGGATCTCGATCAGATCCTGCGCGCGGCCCGGCCGGAGTTCGTGTATCTGCACAACCTGGCGGACAAGCACGATACGCACGTGGCCGCGGCGCTCCGCTCGATTGCGGCGCTGCGCGCGGTGCGCCAGGACGTGAAGCCGAAGCGCGTCTACGGCTGCGAGGTGTGGCGCGATCTGGACTGGCTCGCGGATGAGAGCAAGCAGGCCTTGCCGGTCTCGGCGCGCTCCAACATCGCCGCGGCCCTGGTGGGCGTCTTCGACTCACAGGTGAGCGGCGGCAAACGATACGACCTGGCCACCGCCGGCCGGCGCCTGGCGCACGCCACCTACTACGCCGCGCACGGGACCGACGAAGAGAGCGCTCTCAGCTTCGCCATGGACCTGACGCCGCTGGTGGAAGATCCCAGCCTGCCGGTGACGGATTACGTCCTGGCTTTCGTGGACCGGTTCCGCGCGGACGTCGAGACGCGGCTCAATATGCTGGGCAGGTGACCACCCCGCTCAGTTCTTCTTCTGCCCGACGTCGCCACACTCCGCGCCGAGCCACTTGGAGGTCCACTCCATCTTTATACTGCCGCCTCGGCCGCCCCCGGAGGTCATGACCATCGATCCTTTGGAGTTCTCACGGTCGATCACTTCAACCTGAACGTCGCCGCTGCTCTTCAAGGCTCCCGAGGTGCATTCCGTGTGAATCACCTGCTTGGTGCTGGTCGAGGTGACGAAGGTCCGTGTGCAGGTTTGCCTGGCGCTGGTGTTGGCGGAGGCGAGCGCTTCGTTGATATTGTCCTTGGTCACGAAGTGCTTGGTGGTGGTGGTCCGCGCGCCTCCGCGCCCTCATCAACCGAGATCCAGCACTTCCCGCAACGCTTCTTCCAGCGCCGCCAGTTCCGGTGCGGTTACTTCGCCCAACCGGTCGCTCAGGTGCTGTTTCGACACCGCTCGGATCTGATCGATTACCGCCACGGCATCTCGGCCGGCGTAGCGGATCGGGACCAGGATTGGTGGGCTGGCCGAGGGAGCGCTCGACAATGGAACCACTACCACCGTGCGGCGGCGCTGGTTGACAATGTCGTTCATTAACACAACGGCGGGGCGCGTCTTCGCAATTTCCGACCCGGCCACCGGGCCGAGGGCCACCCACCAGATCTCACCGCGCCGGGGCATCATCCCAGGGTTCCTCGATTCGGTCTTGTATCTGCTCCCATTCGTTTTCGATGGCCGGAGAATCAATGTGCCGGTTGGTCAAGGCCGCCCCGCCCCGGAAGCGGCCGCTCAGATCGCCACCCATCCCGCGCCTTGCTAGAATCTGATTTCCGTACCCGGCTTAGCGAGCAACACTGCAATACCAGGAGGATCTCAGTGAATTTGAGAATGCACGCGGGGAGGATCGTTCCATTGGCGGCGCTGCTTCTTGTAGCGTCCGCGCAGGCGCAGCCGCCGGGCCGCAGCGATCCTTCTTTCTCACAACCCTCGCTCGCCCCCGGCGTGGACTACGTCGTGCCCGCCGAAGCCGATATCAAAGCCACGCTCGACCGCGTCCGCGACTATTTCGTCCGATCCACTCAGTACCGCATCATCGACACCAAAACGGGACAGCCGATTGAGGACCTTTCGCGTCCCATCCGGACGGCCGCGCTCGACTCGCGCGGCGGCCAGTTCAACGACTGGGACTATCCGATGGGGGTGGTGCTGGCCGGAATGCTGCTGGCGACGGAGGTGACCGGCGACACACGCTATCAAGACTACACGCTCAAGAACTTCGACTTCGTATTCGACCACGTGGACTACTTTCGGAAGCAGGTGGCCGAGTTCGGCCAGCCGCCGCATGGCTTCAGACAACTGCTGGACACGCGCTCGCTTGACGATTGCGGCGCCGTCGGGGCGGCTCTCATCAAGGCCTACGCCAAGAAGCCGGACCCGCGCTACCGCGCCACCATCGACGCCATCGCCGATTTCATTGCGCATAAGCAGATGCGCATGCCCGACGGCACGCTCGCCCGGCCGCGCCCGCTGCCGGTCTCGCTCTGGATCGACGACGCCTATATGGCCATTTCGTTTCTGGCGCAGATGGGGCGGCTGACCGGCGATCGAGCCTGGTTCGACGATGCGGCGCGGCAGGTGATCCAGATGTCCCAACGCCTCCAGAACCCCGCCACCGGCTTGTACCAACACTCCTGGTACGAGAACAACGAACACCCGGCATTCTATTGGGGCCGTGGCGCCGGTTGGGGACTGATGGCCGCCGCCGAGCTGCTGAGCGTTCTGCCGCAGGACCATCCCGCCCGCGGCCGGGTGTTGGAGATTTTCCAGCGTGGGGTGCGGGGAGCCGCGTCCCTCCAAAGCGGCGTCGGGATGTGGCACCAGGTGCTCGACAAGACCGATAGCTACCTGGAGACCTCGGCGTCGGCCATGTTCACGTTTGTCATCGCGCGCGGCGTCAACCGCGGCTGGCTCTCTCCCGCCTATGCGCCGGTGGCCCAAACCGGGTGGCAAGCGGTCTCAAAGCGCGTTCTTCCCGATGGCCGCATTGAGGGCATCTGCGTCAGCACCACCGCCGCCTACGATTCGGTGTACTACTACAACCGCCCCACCGACCTCGGCGCCATGCAGGGCTACGGCCCGGTCCTGATGGCCGGCGCGGAAGTGATCGCCATGCTCCGCTCGTTCGACATCTCGCGCACGCTGAACACGTTTCACTACAGGGCGAAGAAGCCATAGTTGGCCTGGCCAAGCTGAAGCATGCCCCGCTTTGCGCTAAAATCGGCCTTCCAGGTCTGAACTCTATGAAACTTCGAATCGTCATCGCTTTTCTTCTGCTGCCCTTGCTCGCCATGGCGCAAGGCCAGGCATCGTCGCCGGCATCGGGTATCGACGCCTCCGCCATGAACAAGTCCGTCGACCCGTGCGTCGACTTCTACCAGTACGCGTGCGGCAACTGGATCGCCAAGAACCCGCTCCCCGCCGACCGTTCCCGCTGGGGACGCTTCGGCGAACTGCAAGACCACAACGAAAATGTGGAGCTTGGTCTCCTCGAAAGCGCCGCCGTGGTGAAGCCCGGCCGCAGTGCGCTGGAGCAGAAGATCGGCGACTACTTCGCCAGTTGCATGGACACCGCGACCATCGACAAGAAGGGCATCGCACCTCTCAAGGCCGAGCTGGACCGCATTCAGGCGATGAACGATGAACCGGACGTGGTGGCCGAGATTGGCCATCTGCACCGTTTGGGCGTCGGCGTGCTGTTCGGGTTTGGCGCGGCCCCGGATGCCAAGGATTCCAACCGCACCATCGCCACGCTCCGCCAGGGTGGTCTCTCGCTGCCCGACCGCGAGTACTACCTGAAGACCGACGCCAAATCCGGCGAGATCCGCCAGCGCTTCGAGCAACACATCAAGAACATGTTCCAGCTTGCCGGCGACCCCGCTGAGACCGCTGCCTCCAAGGCGCGCATGGTTCTCGAGATGGAAACCATCCTCGCCAAAGCGTCCATGGACCGCGTGTCCCTGCGCGATCCCGACAAGACCTACCACATCGTGCCCCGGCAGCAACTCGCGGCGCTCTCCGCGGGCTTCGACTGGAACAGTTATCTGAAGGTGGTGGGCGCGCCGGCGTTTGAGAGCCTGAACGTAGCCCAGCCGGATTTTCTCAAGCAGATCGCCGGCACGCTGCCATCCCAGCCGATCACCGCTTTTCAGGCATACTTTTCCTATCACCTGCTGCGCGCGGCCGCCACGGAGTTGCCGGCAGCGTTTGAGAACGAGAATTTCGATTTCTGGCAGCGCTACCTGTCGGGCGTGAAGGAGCCGCGCCCGCGCGCCAACCGCTGCGCCGCGATGGTGGACCGCGCGCTCGGCGATTTGCTCGGGCAGAGGTACATCGAGATGGCCTTCGGCGCCGACGCCAAGGCCCAGATCACGCAACTGGTGGAGGCGCTCGACAGGTCCCTGGAGAAGGATATCCAGACGCTTCCGTGGATGACCGAGGCGACCAAGAAGGCGGCCGTCGTCAAGCTGCACGCTTTCACCAACAATGTGGGCTATCCCAAGAAATGGCGCGACTACAGCAAGGTGAGCATCGTGCGCGACGATTTACTCGGCAATTCCGTGCGCACAACGGAAACCATGTACGACCAGCGCATCGTGAAGATCGGCCAGCCCACCGACAAGACCGAGTGGTACATGACCACCCCCACGGTCAACGCCTTTTACAGCGCGCAGAACAACAGCATCAACTTTCCGGCCGGCATTCTGCAACCGCCGTTTTTCAGTCCCCAGCGCGATATCGCCATGAACTACGGCGGCATCGGCTCGGTGATCGGCCACGAAATGACCCACGGTTTCGACGACCAGGGCCGTAAGTTCGACGCCGACGGCAACCTGCGCGACTGGTGGACGCCCCAAGACGGCGCCGAGTTCGAGAAGCGCGCCGCCTGCATCGCCGATGAGCACTCCGGTTTCACCGCCGTGGACGATGTGAAGCTGAACGGCCGCCTGACGCTGGGTGAAAACACCGCCGATAACGGCGGCGTGCGCGTCGCGCTGATGGCGCTCGAGGACACGCTGAAAGGCAAGCCGGACAAGGTCGAGGGCTTCACCCCCGAGCAGCGCTTCTTCCTGGGGTTCGCGCAGGTCTGGTGCGAGAACATGTCGCCGCAGGAATCGCGCCAGCGGGCCATGACCGACCCGCACTCGCCTGGCCGTTTCCGCGTGAACGGCACGGTTCAGAACATGCCCGAGTTCCAGAAAGCGTATTCCTGCAAAGCCGGCCAGCCGATGGTGAGCGCCAACGCCTGCCGGGTGTGGTGAGGGCAGGCCGGGGTGAAGGCCGCGAGGCGCCGCGGTGCGGAGCACGCCGTCCGGCATCTCCACGCCAATGGCCCGGTGGTGCAGGCCATCTCTCCATTTCAAGAAGGTCGACCAGTTCTGGTCTGTGCGCGCTTGAGCAGAGCAAACGCCCTGTCGGCCAGTTTCTGCACGGCGAGGGGAAGTGCCCGGTAACGTATCCAGAAATCCGGGGAAGCGTGATGAATCACAATTCCGTGGAACGCCCAGCTTCGTGATCCCGCAGCGAATGCTGCACCAGTCCGATCAGCTTTCCGGCTTTCACGTCCGCTTCAAACTGGCGGTCCCAAAGCTCGGCGTCGAACTCCGCGAACCACGCCCTAAACGCTCCGAGCTCCTCGGGAGCGAGCTCCTTCACCTGGCTTTCGAGGTTCTCCACTCTGGTCATACGCCGTGTTTCATCCTCCAGCGTACATCATCGCCGCTCGCCCGTGACTACTGCATTTGCGCCGCCATCATCCTCACCAGGGCGGCGTTGCTGTCGGGATGCCAGCCGTGGCCCTTCATCGGCCGGCCGTAATCGAAAGTGGCGCCGGCATTGGTGGTCTTCAGGAAGTCTTCCAACAGGTAGACCGCCAGGTTGAGATAGTAGTTGTCCATGTCCCCGCAGTAAAGGTGCAGTTTGCCCTTGAGCCGCGGGCCCAGCCCGTCCCAGTTCTTGCTCATATAAGCGCTCAGGTCATAACCGTGATCGCGCATGTAGTTGGCCACTCCGCGGTCGATCTTGCCGGTTCGCTTGTCCCACAGCGGGCGCGGATACCCATCCGCCCCCACCGGCCCATACACCGCCTCCCAGGCCTCGAATTGCTGGCACGAGCGGCCCTTGCTGCCCAGCACTTCCTCGAGCTGGCTCATGCCGCGCATGGTCACCGTGACTTGTCCTTCCGCGGTGCGCATCATGGGCCGGTCCGGGATCGCATATTCGAATCCTGGCGGCTGGAACGCATTGTCATCCTCGTAGATGTTCACAAGCTGATAGCGGCGGAAGTCCACCGGGTCGGGGAAGAAGGTCCACGTGCCATTGAAGAAGTCCGGATGGAGCACCTGCAGCGCCAGCGATTCCCATCCGCCCGTGGAACCGCCCGTGAGCGTCCGGGCGCGCGACTCGCGAGTCATGCGGAAGTGCTCCTCGAGGTAAGGGACGAGCTCTTGGAGGAGCGCGTCGCCGTACGGGCCGTTGTTCGCCGAGTTCACCGCGTAAGAGTCGTCGAAGTACGGCGTAGGGTGTTGGAAGGTAACCGCGATCACTCGCGGAAAGCTATCCGACATCCACTGCCGCGCAAAATCCGCGTCGCCCTGCCCCCGGCCGCCTCCAACCGGGCCATCGCGGAAGCCGAACGGCGCCATCAGGCCGAAATGACCCTGGCTGTAGATGACCGGGTATCGTTCCGTCGGATGTTCGTCGTATCCCTTCGGCAGCAGCACCGTGGCGCCCAGGTACATGGGATGCCCCCAGAACTGGCTCAGCAGCTTGCTCTGGATCTTGACGCGCTTCACCCACTGGGTGTCCGGCGGCGCCTCCACCGGCGGGATCACTTTCGTCAGTTCCAGCCTGATGGCGCCGCTTTGCGAGGGGTCGAAGTGCACGCGCTGGGCCTGGCTGTACAGGTTCCCAGGCGAGCGAATGAACTGCTGCCCTTCCCACTGGTCCATGTGCGCCCAAATGGTATGGCCATCCGCGCGGTCGAACCGGGTATAGACGTTGATCACCGCCTGCGCGTAGTAGTCGCCCGCGGCGACGTCCTTCAGGCTGTTGGCTGGATAGCCCAGGGTGCTTTCGCCGATCGCCGCCGGCTGTCCGGGCCGGAGCTGATCCACGTCGACGCCGAAGAGCAATCCCGCCGATCTCCAGCCGCCGGCCTGCAACCGCGGTTCCGGCGTCTCGTTGTGGGAAAGGATTACGAACACCCGGCCGGTAATCGGTTCCGGGTGCGTGGAGGCGGGAAACGAAACTTCAAATCTGGGAGCCGCCGGCGCGCACCAGCAAGCGGCAAAGATGGCAATCAGGCAGCAGGTACGTCTCTTCATGAGGTCTACGCTTTCCTATCCAGTCTAACCCGCGGCGAAAACCGGAAAACGTTCCGTCTGTTTGAATGT
>PLMF01000170.1 GCA_003142355.1 Bryobacterales bacterium | reverse complement strand
TGAACTAAACCGCTTCGCGGTAAGAGAACCGGCGTGCGTCTTCGGTTTGGCGGGGCAATTGCAATGTCATCGGTTCGGCATGGCCCTGCTCCCCGGTTTTCCTGCGCCGCGAAACGAATGAACCCTTTTTCAATCCAGGGGGAGAGCAATCCTGTAGAATGGTCAGCATCATGTTGAGACCGAACGCCCCGCCGTCCCCTTGCAGTAAGCGAATGGTCGGCACTGCCGCAAAGCGGGGAGCGTCGGCCCAAACCCGAGCCTACTGGATACTGGATCAGGTGATAGCCCAAAACATTTCCGAGGCATTCCGATCAGTGATCGACACCCCCCCCCCTNNGAGCCATGCGTTGCGCCCGCCTTGGTGGGTCTGCCTCTCCAGTACAGCCACTGCCTCCACCTGCTTGCCCGTCGCGTCCGTGCCCGAATAGCTCCCCGTCAGGGTCTTGCCGTCGGCGGAGATGGTAGCCGTCTCGGAGGTCACGACCTTTCCCGCCTTCTTGACCGCACCCTTGACGGGGCAATCCTTTCCATCAAATCGGGCGTTCACGGTTACCGTGAGACGCTGCCCCTTTTCCTCCACCACCTCTTCCCGAATCCGAATGCTCCGGCTGCCGGCTTGGATGCGGACGGCCTGGCTGCGCGGGAGCTTGCGAGGCGCCCGGCCTCGCCGCCCGCTAGTACCAATTCGTCAAAGGTACTCCTGGGACTATCCTCCGGCTATAGACCGCTCGATGACCACGCGGCGGCCGTCGCCAAGCCGCGCAATCGCCCGCCGCACAGGGGCTTCCGTGGATTCCTGCCGCGGCCGTGCGACGGCCGGCGGCAGGGTTTGCAGGTTTTGGTACAGCGTTGGTACGGCAGGGACTAGTATTGAGGCCCGCCTTGTTGCACCATAGTTTTGCGAGCGGAAATTATGACAATCAGATATGCAGACGGAAAAGCGGTTGAAGGCGTCACTCTTCGACGCACGGCCAACATCATGCGGATCGCCGTAAAAGGTTGCGACGACGCCGCCGAGTTTATCAACGTGCATGGCACCTGGATCTCGGAAGACTGCGAGCCCGTGACCATGGAATACGGCCCCCGGCGGAACGCCCCCACGACGTTGTCCGATGCTGATTGCATCTGCCCCCGCACACTGGCAGCCGTGCTCATCGATCTGCTGTTGACCAACAGCGCGGAAGAGGAATGGGCGGCGCACACCGCTCCCCAGCGTCCGCAACTCGTCCTGGTCCCCGCGAGAACGGTGTAGGCCAAGGCCCGTCACCACTCCGGGTTCTCGAATCCCAGGCGCCATCCCAGCTTGCCGGAATCGAACCAGGAGATCTCGATGCCGAACCAGCGCGTCTGCGACGCGGCGTGGTAACGGCCCGGGCGGTTGGCCCCCAGCACGAATGCGCAAGGCGCTTCGCCGAATTGGTCGAGGCGCTCGTTCAACCAGGATTCCGAAGTCAGCGGTTGCGCCAGCACCACCGGGACTCCTCCCAGTAAAGCCAGATGCGCGTCGAAGCCCGGGTCCACCTGCTTGATGGGCGCGGGCAGCCCGTAGGCCTGCCGGTAGCGCTTGATGGCGGCATCCAGATCGCGCACCACGATCACCACCTTGGCGATTCCCCTGAAATCCCGGTTGACCGGTTTCCCCTGCCGAAAGGCGCGCAGCCCGCGCTCTGTGATGTCGCG
This sequence comes from Bryobacterales bacterium, assembly GCA_003142355.1. The sequence continues at coordinate 2,323 of PLMF01000170.1, read as the reverse complement.
TATCAGGAACGGGAAGAAGCTTCCTCTGGGCTCCGTGCCCACATCCGAGGTTTCCCACTCCAGGCGCACCCCGTCCGGCCTTTGCCGGCCGCTGCGGACGGGCGCGTTGACGGGAATGCCCGCCGCCTCGAGGCGTTTGACTTCCCCCGCCAGGTCCTTTTCGCGCGCCGCCCAGGCGCACGGCCCGCCGTCGCCCCGCAGGAATTTCGCCCAAGGATGCTGATCGATCGCGTGAGGATCGGTATTCGCCCGGAGCGCCATCAGCTCCAGGTAGGAACCATCGGGAAAGCTGACCAGGGCCATCTCGGTGGCGCCGTTGGCGTGAGCGCCGCCGTAAACCGCCGGTATGCCGGCTGCGGAGAGATTGGTCTGCAGCGATTTCAGGCTGCTCCCCGCGATGGTGACATGGTCGATCTTGAGGTCCGCGCCCGCAAGCAGAGCCGGCAGCAAAAAAAAAGGGGTCAGACGCATTTTCCACCTTCTCCCATACTAGGCCCTACGCAGAGCGCCGTTGTGGACCACCCGCGAAACCACGCGCCAGGCCAGCAGAAGCGCCACCAGGGTTCCGTAGAGCACCGGCTGGCGAATATCGGATTTGACCAGCCAGTAGTAGTGCGCCACCGCCGCCATCGCCGTGACATAAACCAGGCTGTGCAACCGTTGCCAGCGCTTACCGCCCAGGCGGCGAATCCACCCGGCGGTGGAAGTCAGGGCCAGCGGAACCAGACACGCAAACGCCGCCAAACCGGCGGTGATGAAGGGACGCCTGCCAACGTCCTTGAGCATGGCCGGAANNCGGATGAGGTCGGGCACGCCGGCGAGCTTCCGCAGCGGAGTCACCCCCAGAGTGGCGACGATCAGGCGCAGAGCCCAGTCGCCGGTGAAGTGCTGGATGAACTCCGTGGGGTTGGCGGTGACATCCTGGTTCCACACGCGCCAGCCGAGCCGGAACAACGGCGCCAGGCACAACAGGAAAACCAGGACTTTGCTCCAGCGGCTGCGCGGCATGCCTCAGTAGTTCTTCTTCAGGTCCATGCCGGCGTAGAGGCTGGCGACCTCGCTGGCGTAGCCGTTGAACATCTGGGTCGGGTAATTCTGGAACAGCGAGGGCAGGCGGCGCTCCTTGGCCTGGCTCCAACGCGGGTGATCGACCTGCGGATTCACGTTGGAATAAAAACCGTACTCGTGGGCGTTGGCCATGTTCCACGTAGTGGGCGGCTGGCTTGCGACCAGCTTGATCTTGACGATCGACTTGATGCTCTTGAAGCCGTATTTCCACGGCGCCACCAGGCGCACGGGCGCGCCATCCTGCGGCGGCAGCGCCTCGCCATACATGCCGACGCACAGCAGCGCCAGCGGGTGCATGGCCTCATCCAGCCGCAGTCCTTCGACGTAGGGGAGCGCGATGCCGGCCAGCTCGGGACGCGCCAGCGGCATCTGGCGCAGGTCCCAATAGCTTTCAAAGGCGACGTACCTGGCCTTGGCAGTGGGTTCCACCTGTTTGAGCAACGCGCTCAGCGAGTAGCCGGCCCAGGGAACCACGATGGACCAGGCCTCGACGCAGCGGTGGCGGTAGATGCGCTCCTCGAGCGGCGCCAGCTTCATGATTTCATCCATGCTGAACTGGCGCGGCTTGGCTGCCTCTCCTTCCACGGAGACGGTCCACGGCGAGGTTTTGAAGTTCGTGGCGTTTTGAGCGGGCTGTTGCTTGCCGGTGCCGAACTCGTAGAAGTTGTTGTAGTGCGTGACGTCGTTGTAGGAGTTCGCCTTTTCAGTCGTGCTGAACGGGCTTTTGACGAGGTTTGGCAGCTTGGCGCTGGCGAGCACCTCGCGGGCCCCGGCGAAGGCCGCCGGAACGCCGGCCAGGAACGTGCGCCGGTTCAGGTAAACGGACTTGGGGGTGACCTCCGAGTAGCGGAGATCCGCGGTCCTTTTGATCAGCATCGCTTTGCTACCACTATACCTTGGTGGGGCATGCTTTAGCTTGCCCAGGCCACAAAGAAGCGCGCCCGCCCTAATCGCAGTTGCGGTGAGCAGTCTTTTCTTTGTATGCTTATAGTTTCCCCGCAATGTGAGTCTCGCTTCGGTGGGTCGCGTTGCGGGTGAATGGCCTGGACGGGTGGCCGAGCGGCTAATGGCAACAGACTGTAAATCTGTCGCTCCTTGCGAGCTACGGAGGTTCGAATCCTCCCCCGTCCACCAGAGAATTTCGTAGACTTTTGGTAGGGCCGTTGTAGCGTGGCAGGGCCGTTGTAGCTCAGTTGGTAGAGCGCGTCCTTGGTAAGGACGAGGTCACCAGTTCAATCCTGGTCAACGGCTCCAG
>PLMF01000240.1 GCA_003142355.1 Bryobacterales bacterium | reverse complement strand
CCCCCGCAGAATCAACCCTCGCGCGTCAAATTGGGTTCGTTCCGTCACCCGGCCCGATCACCGACCGCTGTCCGCCGGCCGCTTTCCTCGCCCCGGTGTCCCTGCCCCCCCGTTTCGCAGCGGCATTCTTCCCAACCCCCGCAGAATCAACCCTCGCGAGTCAAATTGGGTTCGTTCCCTCACCCGGCCCGATCACCGGCCGCTGTCCGCTGACCGCTCTCCTCCTCCCGAAGTGGCTTCGTTCCCCCGGCCCCCGGTCCCTGGCCCCCGGCCCCTGTTTGACAACCCTTCCCCGCCGTCCGTATCATGAAATTTCAACTCAACTGTTTCGGCGCTGTTTTCGAACGCGCCCTCTCGTCGTCCAAAAATGGCAATTATCAAGCCTGTCTGCTGGGATATCTCAATATGATTAAAGTGCAAGGTCTAACCAAGCGATACGCCCGTACTGTCGCCGTGGACAATATCTCCTTCGAGGTCGAAAAGGGCCAAATCGTGGGTTTCCTCGGCCCCAACGGCGCCGGCAAGACTACCACCATGCGTGTCCTGACTTGCTTCCTCCCCCCCACCATGGGTACCGCCAACGTCGCCGGTTTCGACGTGCTCGAGAACCCCATGGAGGTCAAGAAGCGCATCGGCTACCTGCCGGAATCGCCGCCCCTCTATCCCGAAATGGAAGTGATCGAGTATCTCACCTTCGTCGGCAAGCTCAAGGGCATCCCCGCCGCCGACCTCGCCCGCCGCATCGATGACGTCGTCGGCCGCTGCGCCATCGGCGATGTCCGCACCCGCCTCATCGGCAAGCTCTCCAAGGGCTTCCGCCAGCGCGTGGGCCTGGCCCAGGCCATCATCCACAACCCCCCCGTCCTCATCCTCGACGAGCCCACTTCCGGCCTCGACCCCAAGCAGATCATCGAAATCCGCGAGCTGCTCAAGTCGCTCGCCGGCGAACACACCATCATCCTCAGCACCCACATCCTCTCGGAAGTCGAGCATTCCTGCGAGCACGTCATTATCATCGACCGCGGCAAGCTGGTGGCCATCGATACCGTCTCGAATCTGACCAATCGCCTGCGCGGCTCCGAAGCCGTGGCGCTCGAAGTGGAAGCCGCCGGCGGCCAACCCAACCCCACCGATGTGCAGCAGCGCCTCGAACAGGTGGCCGGCGTCAGCCGCGTGGTCATGAAGGATTCCAAGAATGGCCGGCTCACCTTCGAAGTGGAAAGCCTCACGGGCCGCCACATTCGCGCCGAGCTCGCCCGCACGGTGGTCAATTCCGGCTGGAACCTCAGCGAGTTGCGCGCCGTCGGCCTGAGCCTCGAGGACATCTTCCTCCAGCTCACCGCCGCCGAGGACAAGAACCAGGTTATGGAAGGAGACACGAAGTGAAAAACGTCCTCCTCATGTGCCAGAAGGAACTCAGAAGTTATTTCGCCTCGCCCATCGCCTATGCGGTCCTCGCGTTGTTCGGGCTGATCTTCGGCTTCGGCTTTTACACCGCCACCCGCGACTTCGTCCGCTTCAGCTTCCAATCCCAGATGATGGGTGGCGGCCAGACCATGAACGTCAACGAGCAGATCATCCGCCCGTTGCTCGGCTTCGCCTCCACCGTGGCTTTGTTTCTCATCCCCATGATCACCATGCGGCTCTTCGCCGAAGAGAAACGGTCCGGCACCATCGAGCTGCTGCTCACCTCGCCCGTCACCGATACCGAGATCATCCTCGGCAAGTGGCTCGGCGCCATGCTCCTGTACCTCTGCGTGCTGGCCATGTCGATGATCAACATCGCGCTGCTGTTCGCCTGGGGCAAGCCAGACCTCAAGCCGGTGCTGGTGGCCTACCTCGGGCTGGCCCTGCAAGGCGGCTGCCTGCTGGCGATCGGGACTTTCATTTCCACCACCACCCGGAACCAGATCGTGGCCGGCGGCGTCACCTTCTTCACTTGCCTCCTCCTGTGGCTGCTGAGCTGGTTCACGGCCTTTGACTCCACCGTGCCCGCGCAGGTGGTCAATTACCTTTCGATCGTCACCCACTTCGAGAACTTCGGTAAGGGCGTGCTCGATTTGAAAGACGTGGTCTTCTATATTTCCTTTATCTTCTTTGCGCTGTTTGCAACTTCGCGATCGATGGAATCGCTGCGGTGGAGGGCATAACATGTCTCACGAATGGCTCAAGAAAAGACAAACCAAATACACCGCCTACGTCGCCGTCTATATCGTCGTCATCCTCGCCGTCCTGTCGGCCGTCAACTTCCTGGCCAACCGCTACGACAAGTCGTGGGACTCGACCGCCAACAAGCAGTTCAGTCTCGCCGATCAGACCATCAAGGTGGTCAAAGGCCTCAACCGCGACGTTCATATCGTCGACTTCGACGAAACCAGCCGCTTCCCGCAGGCGCACGATCTGTTGGACCGCTATTCCACCCTTTCCCCCAAGCTCCACGTCGATTACATCGATCCCGTCAAGAAGCCGCAGCAGGCCAAAGCCGCCGGTTTCCGCCGCGACGTCAATATCCTGGTGAATAGCGGCCTCCGCACGGAAGAAGCCAAGAGCCTCACCGAAGAAGAGATCACCGGCGCGCTCATCCGCTCGCTCAAATCCGGCGCGCGCAACGCCTGCTTCGTCTCCGGTAGCGGCGAGCACAGCATCGACGATACCAACCGTTCCGGCTACTCCGCCATCAAGGATGCGCTCGAACACAACAACTACAAGACCCGTACCGTCTCCTTGCTGGCGGCCGTCCCCAGCGCCGCTCCCGGGGATGCCAAGGCAGGCGCGCCGCCCGCCCCGCCCGCGCCCGGCAAGCCCGAAGTCCCCAAGGATTGCACCGTCCTCATCGTCGGCGGCCCCCAGCACGACTACATCCAGCCTGAGACCGACGCCGTCAAAGCCTACGTCGAAGGCGGCGGCCACGCCCTCTTCCTGATGGACCCGGCGCTCAGCGTCGGCCGCACCCAGACCGACGAGAACGTCACCCTTGCGGCGCTGTTCCAAAGCTGGGGTATCACCCTCAACAAGGACCTGGCGCTCGATACCAGCGGCATCGGCCAGGTCTTCGGGCTCGGTCCGGAAGTGCCGCTCGTGGCCAGCTACGAATCCCACGCCATCGTGCGCGATCTGAAAGAGGTCGCCACCGCCTTCCCGCTCTCCCGCACCCTCGACACCAAGAACGGTGACAAGACCACCGTCGAGAAGCTCTTCGCCACCGGCGAGAACAGCTACGCCACTTCCAACCTCGGCTCCGGCTCCATCCGTATCGATCCCAAGAAGGACAAGAAGGGCCCCCTCACCCTGGCGGCTGCCGGCACCTACAATGGCCCCACCCCAGGGCGGTTCGTCGTGGTGGGCAGTTCCATGTGGGCGGGCAACAGCTTCATCCGCTTCAACGGCAACCGCGACCTCTTCCTCAACATGATCAACTGGCTCACCGCCGATGAGGACCTCATTTCCATCCGGCCCAAGGCGCCCGAAGACCGGCCGCTCAATATCACCGCGCAGAAGATGAACCTGGTGTTCTGGCTGAGCATCGTGATCTTCCCGCTGGCCGTGGTGGGGTTCGGCATGGCCACCTGGTGGAAGAGGAGGTAACCCATGAAGCCAAAGGGGCTGTTGGTCGCGGTCGCTGTTCTGGCTGTTCTGGGCGGCCTCATCTGGTGGTCGAACAGGAAGCAGGCCGCGGCCAGCAAGAAGACGTCCACCGACACCACCACCAAACTTCTCTCCATACCGGACGACCAGTTTCAGGAAATTAAGATCAAGAAGCTCACCGGCGAGGTCCAGGACCTGCGCCGCGTGAACGGCAAGTGGCAGCTTACCCAACCCGTCCAGCTTTCGGCCGACCCGGATACGGTGGGCTCCATGGTCTCGTCGCTTTCCTCCCTCAACGCCGACAAGTTGATCGAGGACAAGGCCGCCGACCTCCAGCCTTACGGCCTGCACCTGCCGACGCTCGACATCACCGTCGTGAAGAAAGACGGCAAGAGCAACGAGCTGCTGATCGGCGACGACACGCCCACCGGCTCCGGCGCTTACGCCAAGCTCGCCGGCGATCCGCGCGTGTTCACCGTCGCCAGCTTCACCAAGACCAGCCTCGACAAGACCCCCGCCGACCTGCGCGATAAGCGCCTGCTCACCTTCGATTCCGATAAGCTCACGCGCGTCGAGTTGCAGGCCAAGGGACAGCCGGTCGAGTTCGGCAAGAACAACCGGAACGAGTGGCAGATCCTCAAGCCGCGTCCGCTGCGCGCCGATGGCTCGCAGGTGGACACCCTCATCAACAAGCTCAAGGACGCCAAGATGGATCTCGCAGGCGCCCAGTTGGATATCGCCAAAAACTTCGCCGCCGCCGCCAGGGTGGCCACCGTGGTGGTCGCCGACGCCGGCGGCAACCAGACCCTCGAAGTCCGCAAGGACAAGGACAAGAACTGCTACGCCAGGAGTTCCGCGGTCGAGGGCACCTACAAAGTGGCCTCCGATCTCGCCGACGCGCTCGACAAAAACCTCGACGACTTCCGCAACAAGAAGCTCTTCGATTTCGGTTTCAGCGATCCCAACAAGGTCGAGCTCCAGACCGTGACCTACGCCAAGAGCGGCGATAAGTGGCTCGCCGGCTCCAAGACCATGGACAACACCAGCGTCCAGAACCTGATCGACAAGCTGCGCGACCTCAGCGCCGCCAAGTTCCCCGAGAAAGGCGGCGGCCAGCCGGTCTTCGAAGCCAGAGTGACTTCGGGCGACGGCAAGCGGGTCGAAAAGGTCGCCATCACCAAGCAGGGAACCCAATATTTCGCGCAACGCGAGAACGAGCCGAGCATCTATGAACTGGACGGCAAAGCTGTGGACGACCTGCAAAAAGCCGCCGCGGACGTGAAAGAGCCGCCGCCGCCCGCGGCGCCCAAGAAGAAGTGACGGAATCGGCAGGCGGCACCGCCTGCCCCACCGTTGTGGTGGCGCAGGTGGTTCCGCCTGCGCAGTTGAATTCTGACAACCCATGAACGCTCTCCTCACCGACCTCTACGAGTTCATCATGGCCGCCGGCTACTTCGAGTCCGGCAAGGTCGCGGAGATTGCCGTTTTCGAATACACCATCCGCCGTCTCCCTCCGCATCGCAATTTCATCCTCGCCGCCGGCCTCTCCCAGGTGGTCGATTACCTGCTCAACCTGAGTTTCACCGCCGGCGAGATCGATTATCTCCGCGGCCTCGCGCAGTTCCGCCACGTATCGCCGGCCTTCTTCGACTACCTCCGCGACTTCCGCTTCACCGGCGATCTCTTCGCCGTCCCCGAGGGCGTCCCGGTGTTTCCCGGCGAGCCGGTCCTCACCATCCGCGCGCCCATCGCCGAGGCGCAGATCCCGGAAACCTACGTGCTCTCGGCGGTGGCGTTCCAGTCGCTCGTCGCCACCAAGGCCGCGCGCTCGGTGGAAGTGGCCGCCGGCCGGGCCGTGGTCGAGTTCGGCACGCGCCGCGCGCATTCGCCGGAAGCGGGCGTCGTCGGCGCGCGCGCCGCCTACATCGGCGGCTGCGCCGGCACCAGTAATACGCTGGCCGGCTTCCGCTACGGCATCCCCGTCATGGGCACGTCGGCGCACTCCTGGGTCATGTCGTTCCCCAGTGAGATGGAGGCCTTCCGCCATCTCCAGCGGGTTCTCGGCGATTCCACCGTCCAGCTCATCGATACCTACGACACCTTGGAAGGCGCGCGCCGCGCGGCCGCGCTCGGCCGGCCCCTGTGGGGCGTGCGCATCGATAGCGGCGATTTTCCGGCCCTCTCGCGCCAGGTCCGCGCCATCCTCGACCAGGCCGGCCTGCCCGAGGCCAAAATCATGGCCAGCGGCGACCTGGACGAGTACCGCATCCGCGAGTTGGTGAGCGCCGGCGCGCCCATCGACGCCTTCGGCGTCGGCACCCAGCTCGCCACTTCGGCCGATGCCCCCGCGCTCAGCGCGATTTACAAAATGGTGGAGCTCGAGATCTGCGGCATCAAGCGTTTCACCGCCAAATACAGCGCCGACAAGATTTCGCTCCCCGGCTCCAAGCAGATTTTCCGCGACCAGGCGCGCGACGTGGTCGCCCGGTCGGGCGAGTGCGGCAAAGGCGAAGCCCTGCTGCGCCCGGTGATCCTGGCAGGGCGCCTGGTCGAGCCGCTGCCCACACTCGAACAAGCGCGACGGCGCGCGGCCGAGTCGTTGGCGAAGCTGCCCCCCGCTCTGCGACAATTGGAAATAGCGGAGCCGTGGCCGGTCATATACAGCCGCGAACTGCGCGCCCTGATCGACCAGACCCGCTTGAACGTGGCCGGATGAAAACCGTTTTCTTCGACATCGATTCCCAACTGGATTTTCTCTACCCCGCCGGCGCGCTGTATGTGCCCAACGCCGAGCGCATCGTCCCCGCCATCGCGCACCTCAACCGCTTCGCCGCGGCGCACGGCATCCCGGTGGTCTCTACCACCGATGCCCACAGCGAGAACGATCCCGAATTTTCCCTTTGGCCGCCGCACTGCGTCGCCGGCACCTGGGGCCAGCACAAGGCCGAGGCGACGCTCGTCGACGGTACGTCGCAGATCATCGTCGAAAAGCAGACCGTGGATGTCTTCCTGTCCCCCGACCTCGCCCGCGTGGTCGAGCGGCTGAACGCCGATCGCTACGTGGTCTACGGCGTGGTCACCGAGATCTGCGTGCTCTCCGCCGTGCGCGGCCTGTTGAAGACCGGCAAGCCCGTGACGCTAGTGGTGGACGCGGTGGAGGCGTTGACCGCCGAAGCCTCCGCGCGCGCGCTCGAAGAAATCCGCGCCGGCGGCGGGACGCTCGCCACCGTTTCGGAGATCGGCGTCACGTAACCGCTTTCCGGCGGCCGGGGAAGCTCATCCAGGTCAGAAACAGGGAGCCCGCCAACAGCGTTCCATCGCGGGCAAGCGTGCGGGTGGAGATGGCGTCCCCAAGGCCGAAACAGCCGCAGTCGATCTGCATTCCCTTGGCGTATGCTCTGACCATCAATCCGAAGAACACCAGCAGCAGCAGCGATGCCGCGGCCGCCGAAACTCGCAGCCAGCGCCCCGCCATGAGCGCCAGGCCGATCAGCATTTCCGCCCACGGCAAGGTGCGCGCCACCACCAGCACGGCCCAATAGGGCAGCACTTTGTAGGCGTCGATCGACATCGCAAACAGCTCCCACGGCTCCCGCAGCTTGGTCCATGCCGCGTAGACGAACACCGCGCCCAGCGCGATCCGCAGCGCCAGCGCCACCGCCCGCAAGACTCTACTTGAGGAGACCATCGAGTAAGGACCTCAACAGGTTGTAGTTGACCGCGCCGGCAACCGGCAATCGGCTCGTGCCGTGAGTGACGATCATGGTGGGAGTCTGGTTGATTCCGGCGGCCATTCCCGCCTCCACGTCGCGCTCCACCTCGCTCATAACCGAGGGATCCCTGGCCAGCACTTGCACCTTCTTGGCTTCCACCGGCGTCAAAACGTTGGCCACTGTGTCCCACACCTTGCCGTTCGCCTCCCAGGCGAGTTGGTTCAGGAATAGCGCGTCGGCCACCTGCTCATACTTGCCGAGCCGCGCGGCCGCGGTGGCGTAGTTGGCGGCCTCGCGCGAATACTGATGCATGCGAAGCGGGAACTCGCGGTTTACCAGGTAGACCTTGCCAGGTATCACGTAATCCTTGAAGACCAAAGGCAGGATCCGCTCGTGCAGTCCCTTGCAGGCGGGGCATTCGAAGTCGCTGAAAACCTCGATCCTGACGGGAGCGTTGGGGCTGCCCATCGACTTGCCCGGACCGGCGTCCGATGAAGCCGCCAGGCAGGGCAACAGTGCGGTGAGCGCAAGGGCAAAAAGCTTCATGTTTCCATTCTACGTGCGAAAGCCCCTCCACGGCCACTCCGGGGTAGCGCGCTAAACCGCCCCCCAGCGCCCAACGGGATCGCAGCGGGGTATACTACGGCGTTGAAGCGCTACCTCCCTTTCCTCTTACTTGTCCTGCAAGCCCTGGTGTTCTTCCGGCATGTACTCTTCCTGCCCGGCTATGTGATCCCGTGGGACCTTCGCGGCTTGCACCTTGCTCACGCCTACCTGTACGCAGACTCCCTGGAGAAAGGCCTGCTTCCCTTGTGGGACCCGTACACCTATTGCGGCCGTCCGGACCTGGCGAACATACAGGCGGGGGCGCTCTATCCCGCCATGCCGGTGGTGGCCGCGATGGGCCTCGTATTCGGCCGCGATACTCTGCTGTACTGGCTCGAGTGGACCGTGGTTTTGCACGTCGCGCTGGCCGGTATTTTCGGCTTCCTGCTGTTGCGCGCGCTGGGAGTGAAGAGGACGTCCGCTTACTTTGGCGCCACCACCTATCAGCTCTGCGGCTTCTTCGCCGCCCATGCCGAGCACCTGGGCGGCCTGATCGTCGCCGCCTGGCTGCCGTTCGCGCTGCTGTCGGTCTACCGCTGGCACAAGGAGCCGAATTGGCGCGCGGCATTGCTCCTGACGGCCGCCCTGGCATTGACTGTTCTGGCGGGCAACATCCCGCTCACGGCGGTGGTGATTGGCGCGTGTTTTCTCTTTGGGCTCCTGCTGGCCGTTCTCGACGGAGGACGGCCAGCCATCCTCCTCATGACCGCCGCGGCCTCCTTCTTCGCGGCCCTCTTGAGCCTGGCGCAACTGGCGCCCACGTATCAACTGACCAACCTCAGCGTGGCGCAGTTTCGCGCCGACTATCTCGGTTCCGGCGGTGGCGTGCCTGCCACCGCGCTGGTGTCGCTGGTATGGCCCAACTACTACCATATCTTCGAGCCGGCGCAGTATAAGCAGGCCGACGACCTCACGTTCATGTATCTGTACTGTGGCATCCTGGGCCTGTTGTTCGGCGTGGCAGGCGTGGCGCTGGCTCGCCGGTCGAGGTTGAACCGGGTGTTCGCCATCCTGCTGGCGTGCGGCGCCTTGGCGACCCTGGGCGACACCACCTGGGTGGGCCGGACGGTGATGCGTCTCCTCCCTTTGAAAATCGTCATCGGCCTGCACCCTGAATCTTTCGCCGCGGTGTTGTGTTTGTCTCTGGCGGTGCTGGCGGCGCTGGCCCTCGATCGCCTGGTGCCCAACACGCGGCTGGCTTGCGCGCTGGCCGCGGTTGCCGCGGTCGATTTGATCGCCGTCAGCTCCGGCCATCCCATGAACGCGTACCCGGCGGCCACGGAACCGGGCGTGGGCCGTGCGCATTTCGACGGGCGCCCGGAGACACTGCAGCGCATGCTGCAACTCACGGGAGCCAGCTTCCCCCCCAGCCGCGTGGATACGGTGGACGCCTCCATGGCGTGGTCGAACACCGCGCCCATCAGCCGTATCTACACCGCCAATGGCGCGGACGTGATGGCCGTGTACCGCACCATGCAGGCCAGGCTCGCCTTCGCCAAGGGCGAGCGTTGGGGCGCTTATTATCAAATCGAGGATCTGCATTCACCGGTGATCGGCCTGATGAACACGCAGTTCGCGATTTCCAGCGCGCGCCTCGATGCCCGGCGGCTCGCGGGCAGCCCCTTTCGCGAGTTGACCTCCATCCCCGGCGCCACCATTTACCAGAACCAGGCGGTGCTGCCGCGCTTCTTTCTGGTGTCGCGGCTGCGGCCGGCGCGGAATCTGGAGGAAGCCGCGGCGCTACTGAAGTCCCCCGATTTCGACCCCCAGCGGGAGGCCATTGTGGAGGGCGCGCCGCCCGGCGAGCCGCCTCCGCCGGGCGCGCCGGCCGGAACCGTCTCGGTGCCGGAGTATGGTTTGCAGCAAGTACGGCTAACGGTAGAGAGCGAACGCCCGGCGTACCTGGTGACCTCGGAGACGCATTACCCCGGCTGGCGGGCCTACGTGGATGGCCGGCCGCAGCCGATCTATTACACCAACGTGGCGTTTCGCGGGTTTCCGGTGCCCGCCGGAAAGCACCAGGTTGTGATGCGGTTTGAGGCGCCGCTGTTTTGGTCCGCCGCCGCGGCCAGCGGGCTGGGATGGATTGTCTGGGGCGCGCTGCTGGCGACATGGGGGCGCCGCGATCGCCGGCCGCGGCTCAACCGAGTTTGACGATCATGGCCTGATTGCCGGTGAGCTCGATCACGGGTTCCGGCCTCTCGTGGAAAAACTCCTGGAACGCTCGATAAACGCCTTCGCACCTCGGGGCGAAATCATGCGCCAGAATGATTCCTCCTTTCGCCATGCGCGGGTAGAAGAACTCCAGGCTATCCTTGATGCTCTGGTAGAGGTCCGCGTCCAGATGAACGAAGGCGAACGATTGGTTCTCCACGGGGCTCGCCGTATCGGGAAACAGCCCCTTGTAAATTCGCACATTGCATCCGGCCAGATACTCCCGCAGTTCGGCTTCGCTGGCGCGGTATTGCCCACGGTAGAATAGCTTGCTGTCCTTCTCGCCAGGTTCGGGAAGGCCTTCAAAGGTGTCGAACAGATGCAAGGTGCGCTGGGGAGCCACCCAGGCGAGCAGCTTCGCGCTCACGCCCCGGAACGCCCCTACTTCCGCCACGTCCCCTGGAACCTTGCTCACCGCCGATAGCGCCAGCATCAACTGGCAGGCTTCCGTGGGCTGCAGCAGCGCCCGGTGTTGGCGAGCGGAACGCAGGAAGAACTCCATCAGCCGCCGCCGTTCGTCCGATTGTGAAAACAACGTCAGGTTTATGTCGAGACGGGCGAGAAGGCGCAGGAGGTAGCTGACGCCGGGGTGATCCTTGCGGAACATAGCACCGGATTATAGCAGGCCCACATGATTGCCGGTCTCAGATATTCCGGCCCGATTCGTGTTTTAATCGAGTAAACCAAGGAGGTTTCATGTTCGTAAGACTGTTGCTGGCCGCGATGCTGGCCACCACTCTGGCGTTCGCTCAGGGCGGCGGCGGAATGGGCGGCGGCGGAATGGGCGGCGGCGGAATGGGCGGCGACGACACCGGCGGGATGGGCGGCAGAGGGGGCGGCCGAGGGGGAGGCGACGCGGGCGGGATGCCGCGCATGGAGCGCCAGACCCCGTTCGATATCTTCGCCGACCGCCTCAAGCTGAACAAGGACCAGAAGGCCGAAGCCCAGACCGTCCTGGTCGATGCCACGAAGGAGCTCATGCCTCTGCGCCAGCAGTTGGCGCAGGGCAGGGTGGCGATCGCGAACGCGATCTTGGGCGGCAAGAGCGAGGACGATCTCAAGAAGACCATGGACGCCTATGCCTCCGTGGTTGCCCAGGAGACCGGCATTGAGACCAAGGCCTTCGCCAAAGTCTGCGCGACGCTCAAACCCAATCAACAGGGCAAGGCCGCGGCGGCATTCGAGTCGATGGCCGGAATATTCAATGCGCCCGCCGGCGGCGCCGGGGGAAGAAGAGGGAGGAACTGAAGGAGCTCTCATGTTTTTCAAATTATTCCTGACCGGCATTCTGGCCACCACCCTGGCTTCCGCCCAGCGCGGTGGCGGAGGGAGGGGCGCGTCGGGTGATGCCGTTATGCCGACGCTGGGTAACACGCCCGATAAGCTTTCGATTCTCACCGACAATCTCAAGCTAAGCAAGGACCAGAGGAAGCTGGTCAAAACCGTGCTCGACGAGGGTCAGAAGGAAGCCGCACCGCTGCGCGACGAGGCGACCAAGAGCCGGCAGGCGATTGGGCAGGCTATTGCAGCCGGCAAGAGCCAGGACGAGATCGACAAACTGGTAAAGAGCGACGCCGACATAGAGTCCCAGATGGCCGGTATCGAGATGAAAGCCTTCGCCAAGATTTTTAAGGAACTCGACAAGGAGCAGCAGTCGAGAGCCCAGGCATTGTTTCACATGATGAACGGCATTTTCAAGAGCAAGAACTGGAACGAGTAAAGGTGTCCCCGGGTTTCCTCACGCCCAAAGCAGCGGCTGGCGCACGGGGAAGTTGCGCACGACTTCTTCCACGGTGGGGTCGGCGTCCAGCTTGCGCCAGAGCGCGAGGTACTCGGGCTTGCCCAGCGCCAGGCCGGCGAACAACAGGCACGGCTGGCGAACGGGCCACTCCTTGTCGTACATGACGTCGGGCGGCTGGGGCCACTTCTTCTTGTCCAACATGTACGGATACATGCAGGCCATGGCTTTGGCCATCCCCCGGCCGTCGGGCAGCGTCCACGTCCACAGGTTCCGGTCTTTCGACGCGAGGGTCTGGGCGGCGATGGAGAAAGCGTCCAGATTGAACAGAGAATAGCCATAGGGCTTGGTGCGGGCCAGTTCCAGCGGGAAGCTGCCGTCGGGCGCCTCCTGGGTGGGAATGAGCACGGTCTGGAACCGGTTGCGGCAGTAAGCCGTGAGGTCCGCGTTGCCGGCAAGCTGGGCGAAGGCGGCCACCTGCGCGACCCAGCAGGTGCCGTGGTTGTTCCGGGCGTCGCGCTCGGCGATGCCGTAGGCGTCGGTGGTCATCCACTCGAGATAGGACGCGAACCAATGCTTCACGCCCGCCAGATCGGGCGGCGCCAGGTCGAGCTGCCCCGCGGCGCGCGCGACTTCCACCAGGTGGAGCGTATCGATGATGCCGGTCCCCCGCCCCGTGAAACGGCCCTGGATGGCCTGCGCGTATTCGAGGTTGGGATTCATGCGGGTTTCGCGATCGACGAACCACGCGCGCAGGTGGCGGACGGCATGGTCCGCGTACTGACGCTGGCGCGTGATCTTGTAGGCGGCTGCCAGCGCGGGCACGATGAGGCTCAACCGGATCATGGCGCGGCGGTGCGCGACGAAATTGTCCGGGTTGGTCATGCCGTCGCGCTGGACGTAGGGGCCGCCGGGGTTCTGGGGGTCGGGCCACCAGTAGTCGCCTTCGGAGAAGAAATCATGCCGGCCGCCGGCGCTGCGCGGGGAGCTGGAGGCGGTCACGGTGACGGGCTGTTGGGCGAGGTATCGGTCCGCGGCCTTCAGCACGCGGGGGCGTTCGATGGCGGCGAGATCGAACTTTTCGGCGCCGCGGCCGGCAGGCGCGGCGGCCAGGGCAATGGCGGCCTCGAGGAAATCCCGGCGATGCATGGATGAGGATATTTTAGCGCTGAAAAACTACGGGCAGGCTAGCGCAGCCTCTCAGGTTGCCGGGCCCAGAGGGCACCTTCCACGCTCGCGGGCGCACGGTTCGCGGCCCGCAAAACGTCTCCGCAGGAGTGCGGAGACTGCAGCCTGAGAGGCTGCGCCACGTCAGCTACGCAACCCTTCCAGCAGATCGTAGAGATGCCGCGTGGAAACGGGCTTGGCCAGAAAGCCGTCCATGCCGGCCTCCTGGCAGCGCTGGCGATCATCCGGCATGGCGTTGGCCGTCATGGCCACAATCGGAAGCCGGCGCCCGCGTTCCAGCCGCCGGATGGCGCGCGTGGCCGCATAACCGTCCAGGTTCGGCATCTGGCAGTCCATCAGCACCAGGTCGTACTCGGTCTGCTCGACGGCCGCCACCGCCTGCTGGCCATCCCACGCCGCATCCACCTGGTGCCCCATGCGTTCGAGCAGCCGTAACGCCACCTTCTGATTGACCGGGTTGTCCTCGGCCAACAGAATCCGCAATGGCCTCTGCGAACGGGGCAGGCGGCCCTCGGCCGCGGGCGCCGGGGATTCGGCCACGGCCGCGATCGGCAGGCGGACGGTGAAGCTGAAAGTGCTGCCGCCTGGCGGCTCGCTCTTCACCTGCAGCTTGCCCTCCATGAGAGCCACCAACTTGCGGCAGATCGAAAGCCCCAGCCCCGTGCCGCCATAACGCCGCGTGGTCGAACTATCGGCCTGTGTGAAGGGTTGAAAGATCGCCTCCTGCATTTCCGCCGGGATTCCGATGCCGGTATCCCGCACACTGAATCGCATCTCCGCCAGATCCCCGCTGCGCCAGGCCAGAGATGCGTCCACGGCCACGTAGCCCCGCTCGGTAAACTTCACGGCGTTCGACAAGAGGTTCAGCAGCACCTGCCGCAAGCGTGGCGCATCGCCCACTACCATCCGCGGCAGATCCTCGGCGAGATGTTGCCGAAGCTCCAACCCGTGCGCCGTGGCGGCAGGCGCCACCGCCGCCAGCGCTTCCTTCACCACCTCGTCCGGGCGAAAAGGCCGCTGCTCGAGAATCAGCTTTCCGGCGTCGATTTGGGCCACATCCAGGATGGCGTTCACCAGGCTCAACAAGGCTTCGCTGCAACCGCGGATGGTGTCCACATTTTCCCGCTGCTCCGCGGTCACGCCCGAATCCACCAACAGGCTGATGCCCCCGATAATTCCGTTCATCGGGGTGCGGATCTCGTGGCTCATGTTGGCCAGGAATTCATCTTTGACCACCGACGCCCGCTCCAGCTTCGCTACCAGGCTGGACCGCGATCGATACGTGCCCATGTAATCCAGCAACAGGCCGGCCAGCGGCACCGCGTACGCCACAATTTTCAGGAAGTGCGCAATGTTGAAATTGGCGTCGTAGAGCATGGAGGAGCCCAGCGCCATGTGCAGCTCCGAGGCCGCCTGGGGCAGAAGGCTGACCAGCAGCGCGTGCGAGAACCGGTTCCCCGACCGCCGGTCCAGCAGCCGGAATAGCGGGTAACCCACCGCCGCATACAGGATCACCGGTATCAGATCATAGGGCCGCGTCAGCAGTCTGCCCGGGAACAGGCACTGCGGCAAGCGCGTGCTGTTGGCACAGTAGTCGACCAGCGCGTAGGAGCCGATCCCAAACACGCCGACGATCGCCATCAGCAGACGCCAGTCCCACCGGCTGGAGCCTTTCTTGCGGGCCAGCAGAATGCCCGCTCCCACCAGCAGCACTACGCAACTGAACAGGCGCGACGCGGTCCACGTGATGGGGATGAAGCGCGCCGCGTCCGCCACGCGGTGGATAAAGTGGTCCGACGCCAGGGTGTGAAAAGCGTCGACACAGCCCGACCAGAAAAGCGCCGCGCCGATCACCGGCGCCAACATGGTTCCGGACACACGGAAATGAATGAAAGTGAGGAGCGCCGTCAGCACGGCCAGGCACACCGCCGTCCATTCCAACAGGTTGTGCAGGAAACTCCCCTGCAGGCAATAGCGCAACGAATCGATGCGTGCCGCCGGCGCCAGCCGGCTCAGGGCATCCAGATCCGGAGCGTAATCCGGCCATCCAAAATCCACACCCGCCAATCTCAAAATGAGCGGAAGTGCACACAGCGCCACCACGCACCATACCAGATGGTGTGGCAGCCGCTGATCTTTCCCGATGCCGGCGGGCTGCACATGCGGCTGCACGTCTTACTTATCGGCAAAGAAATCCCGTGTCTGGAGTACGTTCCGGTGTGGTGCGGCGGGATGACCGCCCGACCTGATTGCGGCTGTCGTAGCCGCCGGCAGGTGCAAGTTTTGCCAGGCAAAGTGCAGATTTTGCTATGCGGCAGTCAGCGGGCCAAATGACCCCGTCGCGTTGGGCAGGCGGTAGGTGGCTCCCAGCATCCGCGCTACCGCATCCCGGGCGCGCTGGCAGTCCGGGCAGGGCGGCAGATCCCGGGTGGCCCGGAGATACTCGCCCCGCGGCGCAGTAACGGGTTGGCCGCAGAAGGTGAACACATTCAACGGGCGAAAGCTATG
>PLMF01000070.1 GCA_003142355.1 Bryobacterales bacterium | reverse complement strand
GTGCGCATTCCACTACACCGCAGCTCTCTTTCACGAAAGAAATCTTCGCATGTGCCGCTGCCATCCGCGGAAACCCTTCGAAGCGCTGTGCGCTGCCCGGACCAGCCAGGGCGCGCGGTATTCCCGGAACTCGGCTTCGATGCCGCGAAAGTCTATGACGGCTTTTCCCGCCTTGGCTTCGAGGTGATCGATGTGCTTCTGCCCGGCTTCCAGCAGAGACTCGAGAGAGCGCACGTAGACCTCGAGTTCACAGCGTTTGCGGCGTTCTTCCGCCCCCAGTCTTCGCACCAGCGCCAGAATTCCCGGAGTCTCGAGTTCGGACGGCCAACCCGGCTGGATGCGGACCAGTTCACTCGATTCCTGGCGCCCGGGTTCGATGCCCCGTGAGAACGAGGACTTGCCCTCGCGCCAGCCGCAGTAGCGCTGGGAGCATCCGGACGCGAGATAGCGCCCCGCGATCATGTCACTCCGTTTGGCGACCGCCCTCGGTGAGTTCCACAGGGCCGAGAGCGGCTCCGCATACAGGTTCCCGATGGGTCGGGAGATGAAGCAGAGGTGGGCATCGCCGTTCTCGACAAGGAAGAGAGTCGTCCACGGATTCGGGCAAAGCTCGAACGCGCCGCCGGAGAGGCCGTCGCTGGCCGGATACAGGCTCTTCTCGCCTTCCTCCAGAAACGCGGCGCTCAGGCCATGGGCTTCGAACAGCGTCTGCAAGCCGCTCACGCGGACCGTACGGAAGATCCTCTGGTAGCGTGGCAACACATCGCGCAGCATGGCGTGGAGGTCGGCCACTTCACCACGGTCCGCGATCGCCTCATCGGCTTCCAGCGTGGGAGTTCGCGCGATGTTTTCCCGGGAAAGCTCCATAGTCTGGAGCGCGACCTCGATCATGCCGTGCTGGTGCATCAAGTCAAGGTACCGCGGGACTTCGCGAAAATTGGATCGCATGATCACGAAGAAGGAGTCGAGGTACGGTCTGTCGCTCTTCAGTTTTGCCTTCCAGTGTTGGACACGATCGATGTTCGCCAGCACTTGATCCAGGTCGGCGCCGTTGCGAAGGCGATTGTGGGTGGCGCGTGTACCGCCATCGATTAAACCAAGCCATTCACTCCCGCGGCCATCGAGTATAACCCTGCAACTCAAAGACCCGCGAGGCGCGCATTCCACTACACTGGAATTTCCTTTTGCGGAGGATATTTTCCTATGCGCTGCTGTAAGTTCGTCCTCGCCGCTTGGCTTACGCACGGGGCGGCCGCCGCACCGGAATCGAAGATGCCGCTGCGGCAGAACTGGGCGATCCAGTCTTCGGCCGAAGTGCACGAAAGCGGCGCAGCGCTCTCGACTCCCGGATTCCGATCGCCGCGCGCCTGGCATCCGGCCACCCTGCCTACCACCGTCTTCAGTGCGCTGGTGGCGGCGCGCGTTTACCCGGACCCGTATTTCGGGACGAATCTGCGCTCCGCGCCGGGCGTCAGCTACCCCGTCGGATTCAACTTCTCCAACGCGCCCATGCCGGACGATAGTCCCTTCCACAAGCCGTGGTGGTTCCGCACCGAGTTCAAACTGCCCGCGGAATATCGGGGCAAGACGCTCTGGCTCGGGTTCGACGGCATCAACTTCCGCGCCAACGTCTGGCTCAACGGCCGCCAGATCGCTTCCGCCGACAAAATGGCGGGCGCCTGGCGGCTGTTCGAGTTCGATGTAACCGCCGCGGCCAAGCCCGGGGACACCAACTCGCTGGCCATCGAGGTCTTCCCGTCCTTGCCGCACGATCTCGCCATCACCTTTGTCGATTGGAACCCGCAGCCGCCCGACAAGAACATGGGGCTGTGGCGCGATGTGTATGTCACTGCCACCGGACCCGTGGCGGTGCGCTTCCCGACTGTCGCGACGCACCTCAACAACGATCTTGCCCAGCTCACCGTGAAGGCGGAGTTGAAAAACGCGGCCAAGCAGGCGGTAGAGGGCGTGCTGAAAGGCAGGATCGAAGACATCGAGTTCTCTCAACCCGTGCGGCTGGGGCCGGAAGAGACGCGCACCGTCCGCTTCACGCGGGAGCTGGCGCATCCGCGGCTATGGTGGCCCGCGCAGGCCGGCCCGCAGAATCTCTACCCGCTCGAGCTGCAGTTCGAGGTGAACGGCCGCGTCTCCGATTCGAGCCACATCGATTTCGGCGTCCGCGAAGTTACCTCCGAAATCGACGCCAAAGGCCATCGCCTGTTTCACATCAACGGCAAGAAGATTCTCATACGCGGCGCCGGCTACACGTTCGACATGCTGCTGCGCGCGACGCCGGAGCGGCAGGAAGCCGAGCTGCGCTATGTCCGCGACATGAACCTCAACGCCGTGCGCTTTGAAGGCAAGCTGGAAGACGACCACTTCCTGGAGTTGTGCGACCGGTACGGCATCCTGGTCATGGCGGGCTGGTGCTGCTGCGACCACTGGGAGCAGTGGCCGCAGTGGGACCAGGAAGACGAGGCCATCGCCGCCGCGTCTCTGCGCGATCAACTGCGGCGTCTCGCGCGCCATCCGGCGGTCTTCGACTGGCTCTACGGCAGCGACAATCCGCCGCCGCCCCAGATCGAGAAGCTGTACCTCGACATCCTCAAGGAAACGGAGTGGCCCAACCCCTACCAATCCTCCGCCACCGGGAAGCCGACTGCCCTCACCGGTGCGACCGGCCTCAAGATGAACGGACCCTACGAGTACGTGGCGCCTTCCTACTGGCTGCTGGACTCGACGCACGGCGGGGCCTTCGGCTTCAACACCGAGACCGGCCCCGGGCCCGCGCCGCCACCCGTCGAAAGCCTGCGCCGCATGTTGCCCGAGGATCATCTCTGGCCCATCGACTCCTGGTGGAACTACCACGCCGGCGGCGGGGCGTTTCAGGACATTCACGTATTCACCGAGGCCCTCAACGCGCGTTATGGTGCGGCCAGCTCGCTCGAGGACTACGCCCGCAAAGCGCAGGTGATGGCCTATGAGGGCCACCGCGCCATGTTCGAGGCCTTCGGCCGCAACAAGTACACCTCCACCGGCGTCATCCAATGGATGCTGAACAACGCCTGGCCCGGCCTCATCTGGCACCTTTACGACTGGTATCTTCGCCCCGGTGGATCGTACTTCGGCGCCAAGAAGGCTTGCGAGCCGCTGCACGTGCAGTATTCCTACGACGACCGTTCGGTGGTGGTAGTCAACTCCTATTACCAGCCCTTCGCCAACATGAAGGTGGCAGCCCGGGTATACAACCTCGACATGGCCGGGAAGTTTTCCCGTGAGGCCAAGGTCGACGTGGCCGAAGACAGCAGCACGCGCGTGTTCAGCTTGCCGGAAATCGGCGGCCTCAGCTCCACTTACTTTGTAAGCCTGGTGCTCGAGGATCTGTCCGGCGACCCCGTCAGCAGGAACTTCTACTGGCTTTCGACCAAGCCCGAAACGCTGGATTGGGATAAGTCCACGTGGTATTTCACCCCCACCCGGACGTTCGCCGATTACACGGCCCTCAACAGCCTGCCGCTGGTGGAACTGAAGGCGACCTCACGAACCGAAGAGCGGGGAACCGACCGCGTCACCACGGTTACGGTGGCGAATCCGGGCAAGACGATCGCCTTCGCGGTTCGCCTGTTGGTGAAGAAAGGCCCCGGCGGCGACGAGGTGCTGCCGGTTCTTTGGGAGGACAATTACTTCCCGCTGCTGCCCGGAGAAAGCCGCCAGGTCGCGGCCACATATCGCGCCAGTGATCTTGGCGGGGCCGCGCCGGTGGTGGAAACAGATGGCTGGAATGTGAAGCCGTGAGGCCGCCGCTACGTCCGCTGCAACTTGTTATACTCGCCTTCTGACTAAATCTCCCGTTCGCTTGAAAGACATCGCGCGCGATCTCGATGTTTCGGTCATGACCGTCTCGAAGGTGGTCCGCGCGTGCGCTGATGTCGGACCGGAAACGCGCAAGCGCGTGCTGGCCCGCATTAAAGAACTCAACTATCAGCCCAACTGGGTGGCCCGCAGCCTGGCCGCGCGCCGCACCTTCATGATCGGGCTGATTGTTCCGGACCTGATGCACTCCTTCTTCGCGGAAATCGCCAAAGGCGTCTCCGCGGCTATCCGCCCGCTCGGTTATGACGTGGTGATCTGCAATTCGGAAGAGGACTGCGCCTTCGAATCGAGCGAAGTCGACCGCCTGCTGGCGCGGCAGGTGGATGGGCTGATTCTGGCTTCCGCGCAGCCGCCTTCCTGGGTCGA
>PLMF01000397.1:876-8465 GCA_003142355.1 Bryobacterales bacterium | reverse complement strand
GCCACCGCCGCCATGGCGTTCAAGACGTTGTGCCTGCCCGGAACGCGAAGGTGGAACCGGCCCAGGTCCTCGGTGCGGTACCGCACGTGGAAATCGCTGGCGAAGGGCCCATACCCAATCTCGCTGGCCTCCACATCGGCCTGGGCCGTGGCGCCATAGGTGACGGTCCGCCGCTGGATCGCCGGCAGGATGCCCTGCACGTTGGCGTCGTCCAGGCACACGATTACGGCGCCATAGAACGGAACCTTGTTCACGAACTCGATAAACGCCGCCTGGATGGCCTCGATCGACGGGTAGTGGTCCAGGTGCTCTCGGTCGATATTGGTGACCACCGCGATGATCGGCGCCAGCTTCAGAAACGAGCCGTCGCTNNCCACCAGAAAATCGCTGTGCCCCACGCGGGCGTTCGATCCGCCCATGGTCCCCACCCGTCCGCCCACCACCACCGTGGGGTCCAGCCCCGCGTGGTTCAAGACGGTGGCGGTCATGGAAGTGGCGGTGGTCTTGCCGTGGCTTCCGGCCACCGCAATCCCGTACTTCAACCGCATCAGCTCGGCCAGCATCTCGCCGCGCGGGATCACGGGGATCTGGAGACGCCGCGCCTCCTGCACCTCGGCGTTCTGCTCGTCCACCGCCGAACTCACCACCAGCGCGCGCGCCCCGGCGACGTTGGCGGCCGCGTGCCCTTGGTAGATTCGGGCGCCCATCCCCGCCAGCCGCTCGGTGGTGGAGGAAAGCTTCACGTCGGACCCGCTGATCTGGTATCCGAGGTTGAGCAGCACTTCGGCGATGCCGCTCATCCCGATGCCGCCGATACCCGTAAAATGCAGGTGCTGTGGACGAAAAAACATTTCCTTATGATATTGTTTCGGCTTGCGGCGCAACTGTCAATTGAAATCTCAGGCTGCGCCCGCCACTTCCTCCAGGATTTCCGCCGCCCGCCGCGCCGCGCCCGGCCTGGCAAACCGCCGCGCCGCCTCTCCCATCCGCTCCAGCGCCCCCGAACAACCGGCCAGCTCCGCGACTACGGCCACCAGTTTCTCGCCATTCATCTCCGCGTCCCGAACCAGCCGGGCCGCTCCCGCCCGCTCGATGGCTTCCGCATTTCGGGTCTGGTGATCGTCCGCCGCGAACGGAAACGGCGCCAAAATCGCGGGCTTCCCCGCCGCCGCCAACTCCGATACCGCGCCCGCGCCCGACCGGCACACCACCAGATCGGCGGCGGCAAAGGCCGCGGGCATATCGGCGATGAATGGCACCACCTCGCCTTCCAGTCCCGACCGGGAAAACTCTTCCCGCAGTTGCTCGAACCCGCCCGCCCCGCTCTGGTGGACGATCCTCACCGGCAGCCCGGCCTTGCGAAATAGCGGCCAGCTCTCCCTCCCCGCTTGGTTGAGCGTGCGCGACCCCTGGCTGCCGCCGGTGATCAGAAGGTTTAGCGTGCCGCTCCGCGGTTTGGGCACAATGCGAAAAAACTCCTCGCGGACCGGCAGACCGGTGATTTCCGCTCGCCCCGCCGGGAAATAGGCGGCCGTCTCCGAAAACGACACCAGCGCCCGCGACACAAACCGCCCGATCGCCCGATTGGTAAACCCGGGAACCGCATTAGGTTCCATCACCACCACCGGAACGCCCCGCAGCAGCGCCGCCATCACCGGCGGCCCCGCGACATACCCGCCCATGCTGAAAACCGCGGAGACGCCACGCACGAGTCTGGAGCAGCCGAGCGTGGTGAAGGGCAACTGAATCAAGGTGGCCAGTTTCCGTCGCAGTCCCACCCGGTTCAATCCGCCGATGTCAATCTTCATCAACTCGAACCCTTCAGCCGGTACCAACTTCGCCTCTAATCCGCGCTCCGTCCCCACAAAGAACACGTGATGCCCACGCTGCCGCAATTCCCGTGCCACAGCCAGCGCCGGAATGACGTGCCCGCCGGTACCGCCTCCCGCCATCAAAAAACTACGCTTGCTCACCCCTTGCCCTCTGCCCTCGCTCTTTGACGATTCTCCGCTTCCTCTGCGCTCTCAGGTTTTGCCTTTATTCTTCCTTTTTTCCTCTCTGCGTTTTTCTCCGCGTCTCCGCGTCTCCGCGTCGAAAAGGGATTCCCCGCAGAACAAAGGGCCACTCTACCCCGCGTTCTCCGCGACGTTCATGAGGATCCCCAGCAGCGCCAGCGTGCTCAGCAGGGAGCTTCCGCCATAGCTGATCATGGGCAGCGGAATGCCCTTCGTCGGCATCATTCCCAGCACCACGCTCATGTTGATGAATCCCTGCGCCACCACCACCACCGTCACGCCTAGCGCCAGGTATCGGCCGAAATCGTCGCGCATCCGGAACGCGGCGCGCAGCCCCCGCCAGAAGATAACTCCAAAGCCGAGCAGCAACCCCACCGAACCCGCCAGCCCCAGTTCCTCCGCGGCCACCGCGTATATGAAGTCCGTATGCGCTTCCGGCAGGTACCACAGTTTCTGTCTTCCGTTGGTCAGTCCCAGGCCCGCCGGGCCGCCGGCGCCCACCGCGATCCGCGACTGCTCCAACTGGTAGTTGGTATCGCGCGTGACCAGCGACTGTTCCATGCGGCTCCGGATTTTGCCCTGGGGGTCGAACTTGGCGATGATCTTGAATTCGGGATCGAAGAATCGCACCACCCGGACAATACGGTACGGCTCCGCGAAGATGAAGATCACCACCCCCACCGTCGCCACCGCCGCCGCGATCGCGCAATAGCGCCACTCCAGGCCCGCCACCACAAAGACGGCCGCCGCCGCCGCCCCCAAAACCACCGCCGTGCCGAGGTCCGCCACCACCACCGCCAGGATCATGAGCCCGACGGCCAGCGCCGCCGGGATCAGCGTGTACCTCGGATTGTTGATGGCGCGCGCCCTCCACGTCACAAAAAAGGCCAGGAATATCACCAGCGCCGGCTTGGCCAGCTCGGAAGGCTGCACCCCCACCGATCCTGCTCGCAGCCACCGGTGATGCGCCGCATCCACAAAGTAGACCACCGCCAGCAGCATCAGAGCGACGCTCATCGCGCTGAACGCCACGGCGGGACTCTGAAACTTCCGGTAGTTGGTCTTCTTCAGGGTCATCATGACGGCAACCGCCACCGCGGCCCACTCCACCTGGCGCACTACAAAGTGCCAGCTCGAGCCGTAACGCGGGTCGAGTTGGGCCATGATGGACGATGCGCTGTAGAGGATCAGCACGCCGAACGACATCATCACCAGCACGGTGACGAACAGAATCCAATCGGTCTTGAGCCGTTGTGCCATATCAATCCTTGGGTCGTAGTTGGTTGACGATTTGTTTGAAAACCTCGCCCCGATGCTCGAAGCTCTTGAACTGGTCGAAGCTGGCGCACGCCGGCGCCAGCAGAATGGTGTCGCCCGGCTGGCTTCTCGCATAGGCGTGCGCTATGGCCGCATCCAGCGTTTTGGAATCCACCAGCGGCGCGGCGCCCTGCAACTGGCTCGAAATTTTGGCCGCGGCGGCGCCGATGAGTAGCACCGCGCGCGCCTTGGCCTCGAGCGGCGCCCGCAGAGGCGAGTAGTCCAGCCCCTTGTCCTTCCCCCCCAGGATGACCCACAGGCCGCCCGGAAACGCGTCCAGCGCCTTGCGCGTGGCGTCCACGCTGGTGGCCTTCGAGTCGTTGTAGAAATCGATTCCGCTCACCGTCCGCACGAACTCCAGCCGGTGCTCCACCGCCTGGAAGGTGCGCACGGCGGCCGCGATCGCCTCGCGCTTCACCCCGGCCCGCGCCGCCGCAATCGACGCGGCCAGCACGTTTTCCACGTTGTGCCGCCCGCGTATGGGAATCTCGCCGGCCTCGATCAGCAGGCGGCCATCGAGCATCAGCTTGTCGCCGCACAGGCTCGCTCCGGGCGACACCTCGCGCCGGCTGCTGAACCATTCGACCGTGGCCGGAGTGCGATCCGCGTATCCGACGCACACCGGGTCCTCGGCGTTGAGCACGGCGAAGTCTCCGCTCCGCTGTGTTTCAAACAGCCGCCCCTTGGCGGCCGCATAATTCTCGAACGTGTGGTGGCGGTCGAGGTGGTTCTCGGTCACGTTCAGCGCCAGCCCGATGTGCGCCCGGAACCTGGAGATGCTCTCGAGTTGAAAACTGGAAAGCTCCAGCACGTTCCAGCCATCCGCGCGCGAGCTCTCCACCATGGCGGTCACGGGCGTTCCGATGTTGCCGCCCACCTGCGCCGGTACGCCGGCTTGGCGCAGCATGTGGCCCACCAGGCTGGTGGTGGTGGTCTTGCCGTTCGACCCCGTGATGCCGATGGTCTCGCCTTTCAGAAACGGCGCGGCCAGTTCCACTTCGCCCATCACTCGCACTCCCCGCCGGCGGGCCTCGTCGAGCGGCGGCAGGTCCGCGGGCACATCCGGCGAAAGCACGATCAGGTCGCATCCCTCGAACACTTCCGGCGCCTGCCGCGCGAATGGAATCCCCAGCCGCCCCAGCAGCTCCCGCGCTTCGCCCAGTTCTTCGAGCGATTTCAGATCCGTGGCGCGCACCACCGCTCCCTGTCGCGCCAGCAGTTCCGCCGACGCCATGCCGGACTTCTTCATCCCTACCACCAGCGCCTCGGTCCCGTTCAGCTTCACGTCATTCCCCCGGCCCCCGGCCCCCGTTCTCATCTCAGCTTCAGTGTCGTCAGTGCGAACAGCGCCATCACCAGCCCGGCAATCCAGAAACGCGCGATGATCTTCGATTCCGCCCACCCCAGCGCCTCGAAGTGATGGTGCAGCGGGGCCATCTTGAAGATCCGTTTGCCGCGCAGCTTGAAGCTGCCCACCTGGAGGATGACGGAGACCGCCTCCACCACGAAAACGCCGCCGATGAACACCAGCAGCACTTCCTGCTTGATGAGTACCGCGACCACCGCCATGGCGGCGCCCAGCCCCAGCGCTCCCACGTCGCCCATGAAGATCTCCGCCGGATGCGCGTTGTACCAGAGGAAGCCCACGCTCGCGCCGGTCATCGAGCCGCAGAACACGGTCAGTTCCGACGTGTGCGGATTGCGCGCCAGTTGCAGGTATTCGGCCAGTTGCGCGTGTCCGCCGGCGTACGTCAGCGCCGTGAGCGCGCCCGCGGCGATTATCATCAGGCCAATGGCCAGGCCGTCCAGCCCGTCTGTCAGGTTCACCGCATTGGACGCGAAGACCACCACCAGCGCCACGAAAATGCAGAACGGCGCCACCCCCAGCGCGTACGTCCACGGATTCCTCATGAGCGACTCGAGCAGCAGCGACGGTGTGTACTGTTTGAAGAACGGGACGTTCATGGCGGTCGAATAATCGTTGTGAAGGCGCAGCACCAGGAGGATCGCGGCGAATGCGAACCCCATGCTGAACTGGTACGCCAGCTTGCGCCGTGCCGTCAGCCCCAGGTTGCGCTGGTGGCTCACTTTCGCGTAGTCGTCCAGGAACCCGATCCAGCCGTAACCCAGCAGCGCGGCGATCGCGATCCACACGTACGGATATCGCAGGTCCGCCCACAACAGCGTTGGTATCACAATCGAGATGATGATGAGCACGCCGCCCATGGTCGGTGTTCCGGCCTTCTTCTGGTGGGATTTCGGGCCTTCCTCGCGAATGTACTGCCCAATCTGGAATTCCCGCAGCTTGTTGATCAGCCAAGGCCCCAGCGCAATACACAGGAACAACGCCGTGAGGCTCGCAAACGCCGTCCGGAAGGTGGTGTAGCGAAAGACGCGGAGCGGGCTGATGTATGGTTGGAGCCGTTCGTAGAGTAGATAGTAAAGCATCGGGTCAGGCCAAAAACCTTTCCATCGCCCGCTCCACGCGCACGCCGCGGGAACCCTTGAAGAGAACCGCATCCCCCGGCCGCGCCGTCCGCCGCGCGAATTCTCCCGCCTCGGCCGGATCCTCGAAGAAGTGCGCCCGGCCGCGCGCCAGCCCGGCGGCGACGGCCGCTTCCACCATTGAGCGGGCCTGCCCGCGAATGCCGATCAGCCAATCGACCCCATGTTCCGCCGCATACCGGCCCACCTGCCGATGCAACTCTTCCGCGGCGCGCCCCAATTCCAGCATCTCTCCCAAAACGGCAATGCGCCTGGCGGCGGGCGTCTCGCGCAATACGTCGATCATCGACTGCGCCGCCTCGGGGTTGGAGTTGTAACAGTCGTTCCAGACCACGACGCCGTTGTGCTCGCTGCGTTCGCCGCGCATCTTGCCGATGGCGAAGCTTCCAACCGGCTCCCGCAGACGCTCCGGCGCGATCCCGAATTCGTGCGCCACCGCAATCGCCGCCAGCAGGTTCAGGACTGCGTGCCGGCCCGCCAGTCCCGTTTCGAAATCCACTCCCACCGCTCGAAAGCGGGAGCCATCCGCTCCGTATTCCACGGCCTCGGCCCGCACGTCCGCACATTCCGATAGCCCGAACGTCACCGACCGGCCGGGGTGCGCGTCCCGGAACGCCAGCACCCGCGGGTCGTCGGCATTCAGCACCGCCACGCCGTCGCGCGGCAACGCCTCGATCAACTCGCGCTTGGCCGCCGCTACACCCTCGATGGAGTCGAAATACTCGGCGTGCGCGTACCCCACGTTGGTCACCACCCCCACCTCCGGCCTGGCGATGGCGGCCAGCCGGCGGATCTCGCCCGCGTGATTCATTCCGATTTCGAGAACCGCCGCGCGGCAGCCGGCCTCGAGCGACAGGATGGAAAGCGGCACCCCCACGTGATTATTGAAATTCCCGGCTGTCTTCCCCACGGGCAACTCCACGGCCAGCAGATGCGCGATGGCATCCTTGGTGGTGGTCTTCCCCGCGCTTCCGGTCACTCCCACCACGGTCCCGCCCCATTTTGCGCGCACCCACGCCGCCAGCTCCTGCAGGGCCTCGAGCGTATCGCTCACCACTAATTCATTCGGCGCGCCGGTTCTCCGCTCCACCACCACTCCGGCCGCGCCTCTGCCGGCCGCGGCGCCCACAAAATCGTGGCCGTCGTGGTGGGGGCCGCGCAGAGCGAAATAGAGATCGCCTGCGTTCTGTGTCCGCGTATCCACGCTCCAACCCGTCACCTCGAGCGGCGGTGGGTTCCCCTCCGCCCGCATCGCGCGCGCAACTTCCTGTAAATTCAGGGTCATGGTTCACTCGGTCTGGCGATACCCATAACCCCTGAGCACTTCTCTCGCCACCGTCCGGTCGTCGAACGCAATGGTTTTATCCTTCAGAACCTGGTAGGTCTCATGACCCTTGCCGGCCAGGATGACGAGATCGCCCTCGCGCGCCTCCTTCAACGCCCGGGCTATGGCGGCGGCGCGGTCCGGCTCCACCACGTGCGGCACATCCACGCGCCGGATTCCCACCAGCGCGTCATTCATGATCGCCAGCGGATCTTCGGACCGCGGGTTGTCGCTGGTCAGCACCACAAAGTCGCTGGCTTCCGCGGCCGCCTGGCCCATCAGCGGGCGCTTGGCCCGGTCGCGATCCCCGCCACAGCCGAACAGGGTAATCACCCTCTTCGGATTTAGCCCACGCGCCGCCGCAATCACGTTGCGCAACGCGTCATCGGTATGCGCGTAGTCCACCACCACCACGAACGGCTGGCCTT
>PLMF01000397.1:0-802 GCA_003142355.1 Bryobacterales bacterium | reverse complement strand
CCATACCAGAGGACTTCGGTCTTCGGATTCACATTCAGCTTGCGCGCGTACTCGTCATCGCGGTTCAGAATAGCGAATTCGGGCGGAGCTCCCCCGGCCCCCTCGAATAGTGTCTGCTTGGCCGCGAAGTAGGCCTCCATGGTGCCGTGGAAATCCAGGTGGTCGCGCGTTAGATTTGTGAAAACGGCGGTATGGAATTGAAGCCCGTAAACCCGCCCCAGCGCCAGTGCATGGGATGAAACTTCCAAGGTGGCGTGGGTGCCTCCGGCGCGCTCCAGCTCCGCGAACAGCCGCACCAGGTCCAGGGATTCCGGCGTGGTATTGACGGCCGGCAGCACGCGCCCCGCCAACTGGTACTCAATGGTGCCGACCAGCGCCGTGGTGCGGCCCGCCGCCCGCAATATCGAATCCATCAGGTAAGCAGTGGTGGTCTTGCCATTGGTCCCCGTGATGCCCGTCAACCCGAGACGCTCGTCCGGCTTGCCGTAATAGTTGCGCGCCGCCAATGCCAGCGCCTGCCGCCCGTGTTCCACCTGGATCCAGCGCGCGGGGCCCAGAGGGCACCCCGATTCGCTAGCCACCGCCACCGCCCCGCGCCCCAGAGCGTCCTCGGCGAATTGGCGCCCATCGGCGCGGCTGCCCGGAAACGCAAAAAACAGGAACCCTTCTCCCACCCGCCTCGAATCGTACTCCAGCCCGCGGATATCGGCGCCCGCAAGCTCCGGCGAGATTGCCTGCCTCAACCTCACCCCCGAAAGTATCTCGCCCAGAGTCATCTGGGCCCCGTGGCGCAGGCACTCGT
>PLMF01000362.1 GCA_003142355.1 Bryobacterales bacterium | reverse complement strand
CAGAAGATCGCGCGCCCGCGCCAGGTTTACACGGGGCAGGACGTGCGCGATTTCGTGCCCATCACGCTGCGGGGGCAGCGGGAACTAGCGGGAGTGTAGCGCTGCTGGTCCTAGGACACTGCTAGACTATTCCTAGAGGTGTTCTATGCCTACCCTGTACGTCGAGAACGTCCCGCCAGACCTGTACGAAGCCCTGCGGATGCGCGCCAGTGAACGCAGAAAATCCATTTCAGCGGAAGTGATCGCGCTGTTGGAGGAAAACGTTCCAACCGCGAAGGAGCTGGCCAGCCGCAGGGAACTTCTGAATCAAGCGCGGCGGATACGCGCGCGGCGGCCGCGCGCACAAGGCCCCTTCCCAAGCTCCGAGGTCATGCAACGGGAGGACCGCCGCCGGTGACCGCTTGCGTCATCGACGCCAGCGTGGCCGCCAAGTGGTTTCTGCCGTCGTCGGGCGAAACCCTCACGGCCGAGGCGCTCCGAATGCTCCAGAGTTGCACCGAAGGACGGCTGCGGCTGTTGGCGCCGGACCTGTTTTGGCCGGAGTTTGGCAACATACTGTGGAAAGCCGTGCGTCAGGGGCGTATATCGCGAGAATCCGCCGAGGAGGCCATCCAGGCCCTGGAAGACAGAAGAATTCCGACGGCTGCTTCTCTGCCCTTGTTACAAGACGCCTTCGCGATCGCGGCGGCTTCCGGCCGCACCGTCTACGATGCGATGTATGTCGCGCTGGCAATCATCTCCAATACGCCGCTGGTAACGGCCGATGAACGCCTGGCAAACGCGCTGGCCGCTCGGTATCCGGTCCGCTGGTTAGGGTCGTTGTAGTCCAGTGCGCCCGAAGTTACATGGGCGGGCGGGGCTCGCTGGACGGCGGCACCACACCCTTGAGGCGCATGTAGACGGCCAGGTAACCGTACTCTTCGTTGTCGTGGGTGGTGTTGTAGATCAATGCGCTCAGCTTGGAACGCGGGGCGCGGCCTCCCAGCATTTCCACGGCGTTGGCGTCGGTGATGCTGTCCCAGGCGGCATCGCATTCATCGAACGACGCCTTGAGCGCGGCCACCAGGTCGGCCTTGGCCGTCTTCGATCCGGCGTCGGCCGTCTTCTGCTCGCCCTTGACCTGGGCGCACATGCGCATTTGAGAATCGGCGATGTGCCCGATGAGCGCGCCGAAGGTGCGGATGTTGGGCGACGCTTTGAAATTGTAATTCTCGTCCGACATCTTGTCGGCGGCCTTGGTGAGGTTGGTCTTGATGGCGGTGTAGGCCCGCTTGGACTCCGCGATCAGCGGATTCGCGGTCTGGGCCTGGAGCGCGCAGCCGCCGGCGAGGGCGGCAGCGAAAATCATCACGATAGATCGGTTCACGGCTATAGTCTCCTTCGACATTCTATACCAGCGGCTAGCGGGCCGGACGGCTGGCGGCGCGGAGCAGGGAGACGGCTTCGCGCGACTTTTCCAGCAGGAGGCCGTGCTCGGCTCCGGCGCCCACGAAGCGCATACCGCGCTCCACCCACGCCTTGGCCGTCGCCACACTGCGCGTCTGGATGCCGGGAACTACGCCGTGCCGGTTGCATTTTTCGATCAGGCGCTCCACCGTCGAGATCAGCAGCGGATGCTCCGTCTCACCGGGGATGCCGAGCGAAATCGAAAGGTCGGCGGGACCCACCATGGCGATATCCGTGCCTTTGACCGAAAGCAGCTCGTCGGCGCGCTCCATGGCGGTAGTGGTTTCGAACTGCACCACCGCGAGAGTGTTGCGGTTCAGATGCTCGGTGATCTCGGGGAAGGTGCGGGATTCGTAATCGATCATGGTGGCGTTCACGCCGAAGCCGCGCTTGCCTTGGGGCGGAAATCGCAACCAGCTCAGGGCCTCTTCGAGGAGCCTGGGGTCCTCGACTCGCGGCAGAATGATGCCCTGCGCGCCCGCATCGAGAAGCCTGGCGACCAAAGAATAGAGAAGCTCCGCCACGCGGGCGATGGGTGTAATGCCGGCTTCGGCGGCGGCGGTGATCATGTCATGCACGGTTTCGAGATTGAAGGAACCGTGCTCCATGTCGAGGAACACGTAATCGAAGCCGGCCGCGGCGAAGGTGCGGGCGATCTCCGGGGACCGGTAACTTTGTATGGCGCAGCCGAGGACCGTCTCGCCCTTGGCCAGCCGCTCCCGGGTATGGTTGACGCGCATCTGGATCTGCTCCTTTATCGATACTCGAATATAGCGCGAAGCGCGTGCCATAATCGCAGGTATGGAAATCACCTGGCTTGGACACGGCACATTTCTATTTCGGCTCTCCTCGGGCCAAGTCATCCTGATGGACCCGTGGACCGACGGCAACCCGGCGTACCCAAAGGGGTACCGGATCGAGCGCGTGGATACGATTTGCATCACGCACGGCCACTTCGATCACGTGCACGACGCCGTACCGCTGGCGCATCGTTTTTCTCCGGAAGTGGTGGCCATTTTCGAAACCTGCGACTGGCTCCAGTCCAAGGGCGTGGCCAACACCCGCCCCATGAACAAGGGCGGCTCGCAGAAAGTGGGCGAGGTCACGGTGACCATGACCCACGCGGTGCATAGCTGCGGGATTCTGGACAACGGCAAAATCATCTACGGCGGCGAGGCGGCGGGTTACGTGCTGCGCTTCGCCGATGGCCGCGCGCTGTATTTCGCCGGCGACACCAACGTGTTTTCGGACATGCACCTGATCGAACAGCTCTACCATCCGGAGCTGGCGTTTCTGCCGATCGGCGACCTGTTCACCATGAGCCCGCGCGAAGCCGCGATGGCGGCGCGACTGCTTCGCGCGCGCAAGATAATCCCCATGCATTTCGGCACCTTCCCGGCGCTCACCGGGCGGCCGGAGCAGTTGGGCGAGCTGGTGACGGATTTGGAAACGGAGGTTTGGGCGCTGGAGCCAGGGGAAACGGTGGAGTGGTAGGGGCTACGGCGCCACAAACTTGGCGATGTCGTCGATGACTTCGGGCGCTACGTGGCCGGGCTTTCGATATTCGGCCTCGGTGCCCTTGCCTTCGCCGGCGACGAAAAGGTGGTTGAGCGCCGGATAGGCGCGCATGGTGACGCCCTTGTTCCCACCCACGGCCGCCTTCCAGAGAGCGAAGTCTTTCATACTCACCTGGAAGTCGCGCTCGCCTTGCAAAATCAGCATGGGAAGCGCCAGTTTCTTCGCCAGGGCGGCGGGATCGTATCCCTTGAGATCCAGCCAATAGGCGACCGGCACGCCCATTACGGGCGGAGAATCCTCGTCGCCGGGTTCCAGGGTCTTGACCTTGGCCGCCACCGCCTTGGCCGTCTTCAGGTTGTCGGCGGTCACTCCCAGATACTCGGCTTGTTCCACGATCAGGTCTTCCATCGGCCGCACATTAGCGGCCAGGACGACCAGGCCGGCGAGCTTGCCATCCTGCTCGGCGATGCGCGGCGCGACGTACCCGCCGAGGCTGTGACCGAGGACGAACACCCGCTTGGGGTTCGCTTCCGGCTGCGCGCGCAACAGGGCCGCGGCCTTGACGGCGTCCTCCTCGGTTTCCTGCTCGACCGTGAAATTCCCGAGTCCGGCCATGGCGCCGCTGTATTGCCTGGTCCGTTTCTCATACCGCAGAACCACCACGCCGCGCGACGCCAGGCCTTCGGCCAGATCCTTGAACACTTTGGTTCCGCCGACGGTCTCGTCCCGGTCGTTGGGTCCGGAGCCGTGCACCAGCACGATCGCCGGGAAGGGTCCTTGTCCGGCCGGCACGGTCAGGGTTCCGGGGAGTTTCCACTGGCCGTCGCCGACCGTAACCTCGCGTTCGCGGAAGGAGTCCGGCTTGCTGTAGGCCGGCCGCTGCCACGCCGTTTCGCCGGGAAGCTGGAACATTCCCGCTACCAGCCCGTCCCGGTTCATGATGAATCGGAAAATGATATTCTGCGAGGCGAATTTCGCCGGGAACTCCACGATGGTGTTGGGACCGACCTTGCGCGGGGATGGGTCGCCGATCTTCTCCACGGCTCCCCAGGACTTGATCTGGGCGCCGATCTTGCCCAGGGCTTCTTCGGGAAGCGCCTTCTTCATATCGGCGGTGAACATTTTGGAAAGTTCGGGGTAGTTGCCGGCCAGCAGCAGGTCGAGCGCCTTCCTGCCGAGAGCGGCGGGGTCTTGAGCCGGCTGCGCCAGAAGTAGCAGCGGCAGCAGGGGCAGAATTCGTATCGCGCGAGAGAGCATCATCTAATAGGATAACCGGGATAGCGGACGGGGGCGGGCTGGAGTACTGGGACCCGCGAATTTGGTGCGAATGAGTCAAGTTCCATTTCGACACGAAGAAAAACGCGGAGAGGACGAGAGATCGAGAGTTTCCTCTTCCCCGGGTTCGAACGCAGAGGGAGCGGAGACACGCCGCCCGACCTAAGGCCGCGTCCCGAGTCGAATCCTCCGCTGGCTCCGCGTTCGAACCTCCGGTAGCGGCGTGCGGGGTCAACCAATCATCAGTCCTTTTTCTCCAAGTTCTTCTCTGCGTCTTTCTCCGCGTCTCCGCGTCTCCGCGTCGAAGATCGCTTGCCGGTCTGAGGCACAGCCTCGGCGGCTTCTTGCAGCAACTGCCACGCCCGCTTTACGTGCGCCTTGGTGGTGGCGTAGTTGCCAATCGCCAGGTGCAGCGTGAAACGGCCGTTCAGGACGGTGCTGGAAATGAACACGTCGCCCGCCGCGTTCACATGATCGAGGATGCGGCGGTTGTCGTCGTCGGTGCCTTGGTAGCGGAAGTTCACCACTGAAAAGGGCGTCGGCGCAGCCAGTTCGAAGCGCGGATCGGCCTCGATCTCGCGCGCGAATTCCCGCGCCAGACGCACGTGCTCGCGAATGACGTTGGCCAGGCCCTCGCGTCCGTACGAGCGCAGTATGAACCACAACTTCAGGGCGCGGAAGCGGCGTCCGAGAGGCACGCCGTAATCCATGAGGTTGACGGCCAGCGGGTCTGGCTCCGTGCGCAGGTACTCCGGAACCAGGGAGAAGGCGCGGCGCAGCACGTCCGGGCGGCGCGTATAGAAAACGCTGCAATCCATGGGGGTGAGGAGCCACTTGTGCGGATTCGTGACCAACGAATCGGCGCGTTCGCACCCCGCGAGCGCCCAGCGAAATTCCGGCGCCACGGCGGCCGAGCCGGCGTAGGCGGCGTCGACGTGAAGCCACAGGTTATGGCGCTCGCAGATATCGGCGATGGCCGGCACGGGGTCGACGCTGGTGGTGGAAGTAGTGCCCACGGTGGCCGCCACGCAGCAGGGGCGCAGACCGGCGACGAGATCGCGCTCGATCATTTCGCGCAACGCGTCCGGCAACATGCGGAATTCGGCGTCGACGGGCACCAGGCGAACGTTGTCGTGGCCGATGCCGACGGCGATGGCGCCCTTGGCGATGGAAGAGTGCGCCTGCTCGGAGGTGTAGACTACCATCCCGCGGGCCACGCCCTTGGAACGCGACTCCGGGTCGGCGGCTTCGCGCGCCGCGGCGATGGCGTGCATGCTGCTGGTGGAAGCGGTGTCGTAGATCAGGCCAAACCAGTCCTCGGGCAATCCGGTCCACTGCCGCAGCCAGCGGAGCGTCACCTGTTCCAGCTCGGTTATGGCGGGCGAGGTTTTCCATACCATGCCGTTGCTATTGAGCGCGGCCGTGAGCAGCTCGCCGAGGATGCCCTCGGGCGTCGCGGAATTGGCGAAATAGGCCATGAAGCCGGGATGGTTCCAGTGCGTCGTCGCGGGCACAATGAGCCGCTCGAAATCGGCGAGGATGGCCGGCATTGGCTCGCCGCGCTCGGGGCCGCGGGCGGGCAGAGCATCGGTGAGTTGGCCGGGCTTGACGGGCGGCAGCACGGGATAGCGTTCGGGATGCGCCAGATATTCGGCGATCCAATCGATCGCCCGGTGGCCGTAAAGGCGGAATTCTTCAGGAGTCATGAGACGTCAGCGCACGCTCGGCGCGAAACCAATCTTCCCAGGGCGAACCGCCCTGGCCTCCCCGCGCTTCCCAAAATGAGTAGGCGAGCCGCGCGACCTCCTCGTGAGTGGGACGGCGCCATTCGCGGTTGCCTGCGTCCGGCTCGGCGAAGCCAAGGCGGGTGCGGAGACTGTGCATACTTCCACAAAAGTGGGGCATATTGTTCCGAGACAAACTTACATATAACAGACCGCGCGGTCACCCGAGCGGGTCTTCGGGCCAGGCGTGCTTGGGATAACGCCGGGCCAGTTCCTTTCGCACTTGCGGATAGAGGCGCTGCCAGAAGCCGGCCAGGTCGCTGGTGGTCTGCACCGGCCGCTGATTGGGGGCCAGCAGCAGCAGCACCAGGGGGACCGCGCCACGGGCCACGGCGGGCGTTTCACGCATGCCGAAGAAATCCTGAAGGCGGGAGGCTACCGAGGGCGGCTGGCCGGTCTGGTAATGCACGCGCGCCTGGCGGCCGCGAGCCAGGCGGATGCGTTCCGGCGCGATCTCATCGAGCAGCCGCCGCCCGGCCGGCGGCAGTTGGCGTTCCAGCGCTTTCAGCAATCCACCACCGCGCGCCGCGGCTTCCATCTCGGCGAAACTCTTGAGGCCGGACGCGAGCGAGCGCAACGCGCGCTCGATACCATCCGGGCCAAGCGGCGGTAGAGGACCGTGTTGAGACGCGAAGTTCACGCGCGCCAGAAAGGCGTCGATCTCTTCCGGGTCCGCGAAGCGCGCGACA
Organism: Bryobacterales bacterium; assembly: GCA_003142355.1. The sequence continues at coordinate 1,717 of PLMF01000362.1, read as the reverse complement.
CCCGCTTCCATGGCTTTGGCCGCCAGCAGCGCGCCCGCGGCTTGGGGATCGGGCCCGGCGCGGTGGGATTCGATGGCGATGTGATCGAACATCAAGGCGCTCACGCTTTCGACGCGCTCCGCTGCGCGGTTCCATTCCACCTGCGTGGTCTCGCGCACCCGTTCGGGAAACAGGTCCAGCAGCCACTCGGGTTCGATTCCGCTGGCAATCCGCACCAGGGGCATCTTCTGGTCCGGGCGGTCCTCGGCCTCGACGGCCACCAGGAACTGGTTGGCGGTCACGGTGCTCGAAGGGGCCAGCAGCGCCGGCCCGCCCGCCGCCAGTTGCAGCTCGCTCGCTTCGCGGCGCCGCGCCACGCGGTCGGGAAATGCCGCCAGCACGGAAATCAACAGCGCATCTTCATCGTGATGTTGCTGCCGCGGCGGACGGACGATGCGGTGCACCTGGCGGACCAGCCGCTCGGCGGCCGGCGACCACTGGGTTTCCAGGAGCACCAGGAGGTCGGAGCGCGTGGCGGCGCGGGATTCGGCAGGCAGCCTCTCGCCCGCACTGAGCAGCGCCGCGATGGTCGAGCCCTCCTCCGCCACGCCGCGCCGGCGCGCTTCGACGATCAGCCGTCCGAGCCGCGGATGCAGCGGGTAGCGCGCCATCTCCTTGCCCACTGGTCCGAAGGCGCCGAGCTGGCGCAGCAACTCTTCGGCGTGCTCGACGCCGGCGGCGGGCGGAGCGTCGAGCCACTCAAGCGCGCCGAGACCGTCCACGCCCATAGCGTGAAGCAGCAGAGCCGCGGGCGCAAGATCGGCGCGCGCGATTTCGGGCGTGTCGTGCGCCGGACGGCGCGCCAGGTCTTCGGCGGGATACAGCCGCACCACGCGTCCGGGCCCGGTTCGTCCGGCGCGCCCGGCCCGCTGTTTCGCCGAAGCCTGGCTGATGCGCGCCACCTGAAGAGTGGGCAGCCCCGACCACGGCGAATGGCTGGCTATTCGCGCCAGGCCGCTATCGATTACCGCGCCGACGCCTTCCATGGTGATGGAGCTTTCCGCCACGTTGGTGGAGAGAATCACTTTCCGCTGCTCCGACGGCCCCACCGCGCGGTCCTGCTCTTCGGGCGATTGGTCGCCATGCAAAGGCAGCAGCAGCCAGCCGTTACGGCGGCCCAAGGGCGCACAAGCGGTCTGCGCGCGGCGGATCTCCGCGGCGCCTGGCAGAAAGACCAGCACGTGGCCCGCCAGCCCGTGCGCGGCCAACCGTTCCAATGCCGCGGCTACCTGCTCTTCCAGCGGCGCCGCCGAATGCGGCGTGTACTCGATTTCGAGCGCGTACTGGCGGCCCTCGGACCGTATCACGCGCGCGCCGCCCAAATATTGCGCCACGGGAGCGGCGTCGAGCGTGGCGGACATCGCCACCAGCCGCAGGTCCGGACGTTCCCTCCGCTGTAGGCGGCGCAATAGCGCCAGCGCCAGGTCGCCCTCCAGATGGCGTTCGTGGAACTCGTCGAGCACCACGGTGGCGACACGCTCGAGAGTGGGATCGGAGAGCAGCCGGCGGGTGAGTACGCCCTCGGTCAGAAAGCGCAACCTGGTGCCAGGGCCGGCCACCTCTTCGAACCGCACCTGGTAGCCGACTGTGCCGCCCACGGCCTCGCCGCGCTCCGCGGCTACGAAGCGCGCGGCCAAACGCGCGGCCAGACGGCGGGGCTCGAGCACCAGCACCTCGC
>PLMF01000079.1:7856-10891 GCA_003142355.1 Bryobacterales bacterium | reverse complement strand
TCGCGGCGCAGATCGAGGATGCGCGCGATGAGCGGGCGGTTGTCCCACTGGCCCGCCGTCCCGCGCACCGAGTGGGCCAGGTAGACCTGCCGGCGGATGGCGGCATCGTCGAGATAAGTCATCACCGCGATGTAATCGGGCGATTGCAGGGTGAAACGCCAGCCCTCGCGACCTTTGCGCGCGGCGCTCTCGCGCGCCGAGGCGAGCGCGGTGGCGGGCAGGCCGGCCAGTTCCGCCTGGCTGGCAATCAGGAGCTCGAAGTCGTTGGTTGAATCCAGCACATTTTCCGAGAACCTGGTGGTGAGCCGGGTCAGCTCGACGTCGATCTCTTCCAGCCGCTTCTTGCCCGGGGCGTCCAGGTTGGCGCCGTGACGGCGGAAATCGTCCACGGTCTTCGCCAGGAAGCGCCGCCGCTCGCCCGCCAGACCGGCGCCTTCCGGGGTGGCGGCATACGCCTGGATACCTTTCCACAACCCTTCCTGAAGGGGGATGCCCGAGTGGAACGCGCTCACCTCCGGCTCGACGGCGTTGAACGCGGCGCGCAACTCCGCGTAGGTGGCCACCGACTCGAGGTGCCGCACCACCCCAATGGCGCAATCCAGCGGTTCCGTCAGGTCGTCCAGGGCGCGCATGGTGTTCTCGAAGGTGCGCTCGCCGGGCTGGGCGGCGATGGCACCCAGGCGCGCGCGCGCATCGCGCAACAGTTCCGCGGCGGCGGGCTCGACGTGCTCGGCGCGGATGCGGTCGAACGGGATTCGGAACTCGAGCGCCAGAAGCGGATTCGGCTGGCTGGGATTCGACACTCTGTATAGAGCGTAGCAGGTGACGTACAGAAAGCTACAAAATGGTTACCATAGAGAAAGCATGGGTTCTGATGAGAACGGGATGCCGGGTGGTGTCCCAGCCGAGGAGCGGCTCAATGTCTTCGCTTTGGTAATCTATATTCCCGACCCGCTGGGACGTTTCCTGGACGACCTTCGGCGCGAACTGGCGCCGCACTCCAATCCCCATGCCCACGTGAGCGTGCTGCCGCCGCGGCCGCTGGCGGTGGACTGGCAGGCGGCGGCCGGACAAGCCCGCGCCTTGACGGAGGGCTGGGCGCCTTTCGAAATTAAACTAACCGGGCTTCAGAGCTTTCCCGTCACCAACGTGATCTATATCGAAATCGGCGCGGGAGCCGCGGATCTGCGGCACATGCACGCCGCCATGAACGCCGGTGCGCTGCAGTTCGAAGAGCCGTTTCCGTACCATCCCCACATCACGCTGGCGCAGGAGATTCCCCACCAGGAGGTCCGGGCCGTGTCCGAACTCGCCCAGCGGCGGTGGCGGGAATACCGGGGCAGCGGCGTGTTTCGGGCGGAGCGGACGGTATTTGTCCGGAACACGCTGGACAATTGCTGGATCGACCTGGCCGAGTACCGGCTGGGACTGTAACCGCCGGGTAGAAGCGAATTCTTGAGAACGATGCCTCCGGGCGCCACTAGAGTATTGAGAACTTGAAATCGATATATAGTGGATAGAGGAGCGCGCGCTGTGCGCGGAAGGCGGGCCTGTGGACGGCGTTGTGGTTTGCGACACAGAACCGGTTGCCATGGAAGGGCTTCGCAGCCTGCTGGAATCGGCTGAGGAGTTGTGTGTCATCGCGGCCGAGACCTCACTGGCGGATGGTATGGACGCGGTGCGCGAGTTGCAGCCGGCCGTCCTGGTCGTAGACAAGTCCTTCGGCATCCAAGCGGTGATGGAGTGTCTGAGGACCCTGCGGCATGCGAATTTCCGCACGGCGGCGGTGGTGTGGAGCGTGGCACTGTCGGAAGCCGAGGCGTTGCGGCTGTTGCAAGCCGGCGCCGCTGGTGTGGTTCACAAGACCGCCCGGCTGGACACGCTGCTGGATTGCATCCGCCAGGTGGCTGGGGGAAGCACCTGGGTGGAAGAGGATCTGGTGGCCACCCCGGACCAGCCGGTGCGCATTGGCCGCTCGGCCCTCACCGCGCGGGAACTGCAGGTGATCGAACTGGTGGAGCGCGGGATGAAGAACAAAGATATCGCCATCGCACTGGGCATCCAAACCGGCACCGTCAAGATTCACGTGAAGCACATTTTCGAAAAGACCGGCATCCGCAGCCGGTACGGCCTGGCGCTTTCGGGGCTGAAGGAGAAGGGCCTGATGGCGGTGGCCGCTGGGGCGGCGTAAGAGGCGGCTCTACTGGGCGATTCACGCTCCCAACGCCGCGGTTTCGGCGGCAATGCTATCCTAAATACTTGATCCGATTAGTCTCGCTTCGGCTCACATTCCTGGTTGCGGTGGCCGCTATCGCCTCTGCCCAGCCGTCGGTCCTGCTCGACGCCATGTCCCAGGAGCTGAACCGTAACTTCAGCGCTTTGAAGGAGAAAGCGGACCCTCCGCCGTACTTCATGAGCTACGAAGTCACGGAACAAGAGGTCCGGTCGGTTTCCGGCACGCTGGGAGCGCTTACGGCGTCCGAGGGCGGAAAGGAACGCTTTCTGGATGTCTCGGTGCGGGTCGGCTCCCCCAAGCTCGATAACTACCACCGGGTGCGGGGCGAACGCGGCCAGTTCACCTCGGGCGCCCCGCTTACCTACGAAGACAATGTCAACTCCATCAAGCGGAGGCTGTGGCTGGAGACCGATCGCGCTTATCGCACGGCCGCTGAACGGCTGATCCGGATCAAGACGAACACCCAGGTCAAGGTGGCGGACGAGGACAATTCCGACGATTTTTCCACCGAGGAACCGGCCGTCTTTCAGCAAGCGCCGCCCAAGTTGAAGTTCGACGAAGCGGCGTGGAGCGAACGCATCCGCCAGTTGTCCGCGCGCTTCCAGCACTACCCCGGCGTCCTGACATCGCGCGTTGCCGTGCTCTGCCAGACGGACACGCGCTATCTGGTGGACACCGGGGGCACGCGCGTCGAGCACGGGCGCGGTTTCGCGCGCGTGGTCGTCACGGCTTCCGCCAAGGCCGCCGACGGCACCGACCTGAGCGCGTTCGAGTCATTCGAAGCCGTGGATGCGGCCGG